>JAFLJP010000089.1 GCA_022712945.1 Gammaproteobacteria bacterium
GTATATGCTGCCATGTGTGGGATAATTTTTGTCGTACCTGATTCACGGGGTCTTAGCCTATGTTAATGATTCTATTGGTTTGAAGTCGCAAGCTTATTTTACCAAAATGAATCAGGTACTTTCTTTTTTTGTCATCAAGCGCTAATAAACCCGCTGCTCTGTGGGATTTTGCAAGAGGCTCGACTATTAAGGAATGAAAGCTACCGGTAGTCCACCTCACCCAAAATCGAGCTGAAGTGTCAGATTAAGTCGGAACTAATACACATAAAGCTATTCTGGCTTTCTGAGTAGGCTACGTACATTTAATCTCTCTGGGTTGCATTCCCCACAGTTTTTTGCATAGGACTTTTGTCCAAACGTCTAGAGTTTGGACTGGCAGTTTAATGCCTTTGGCGGCGTCCAAGGCCAGAGCTTCGATTTCTTTCTTATTTATGTCTACCTATCCTTTCCCGCATGGGTTGATAATAGGCCGTTACACAGTTTAATTTACAGTCTCTCTTTTCCCAATAATTGGGTCATTTCCTTTGCCGGCATTGGCCTGGCGATGAAGAAACCTTGTGCTATATCGCATCCCATTGCTTCTAGGCATTTTAATGCCTCATCATCTTCCACACCCTCAGCGACAACTCGTAAACCCATGGCATGTGCCAGCTCAATGGTTGCTCTGACAATAACTTCGTCATTCTCGTTGGATATCATATCCATAACGAAAGAACGGTCTATTTTTAATTCATTCACAGGTAATTGCTTAAGGTATGCTAACGATGAGTAGCCTGTACCAAAGTCATCTATCGAAAGTTCAATACCTAACACATCAAGTGCACACAATATTTTTTGCGCACGATCAGCATCTTTCATAAAGAGGCTTTCAGTTAATTCTAGAATAACATTGTTAGGGGAAACTTTGTGCTCGTCTAAAATTGACTCTAGAGTGGCTGCCAGATCTGTAAACTGCAAGCAATCTGCTGACATATTTATCGCTACTGATATGTCATTGTTCTGGCTATGCCATATCTTCCAATCAACTAGGGCTTGGTTAAAAACCCATAAAGTTAATGGTAGCGTGAGGCCGTTTTGCTCAGCCAGTGGTATGAATTCATCAGGAGGGATAAACCCTCGAGTTGGGTGGTTCCAGCGAAGTAGCGCCTCAACGCTGACTATTTTCTGATTTTTTAGGTCCAGTTTTGGTTGATAATACAGTTGTAAATCATCATTCGCTAACGCTTCTCTAAATTCCGACACCAGTGCTAAGCGGCCAACCGTGTTTTGGTCTTCATCCGATTTATATACAGAGTAACCTAACTTATTATTTTTAGCGTGATACATGGCGACATCAGCACGCTGCATCAATAGATTCATATCGCCGCCATGGGTGGGGCACTCAACAATACCAACACTGATTCCAATGTTCAGGCTCAATCCTTCGATAATTACTGGGTGGCTAAAAGATTCTATTATTTTATTTGCAACTATATCGCAAAATTCCAAGCTGGTATTGGGGAGTAGCATGCCAAATTCGTCACCTCCCAAGCGGGCCACAACATCATCTCTACGTAGGGATTTTTGTAGGCGCTCGGATGCTTGTTGGAGTACCTCGTCACCGATGTGATGCCCTAGGGTGTCATTGATTTCTTTGAAACGGTTCAGGTCACTTACCATCAACAGGAAGGGTTGTTTGGAATAACCACTTTTAAGCAACTCTATATGGACACGATCACTAAGCAGTTTTCGATTAGGCATATCTGTCAGTGGATCATGCAAGGCTTGTCGCTCAAGGGCCTCCGTTTCTGATTGTATTGCTTTGGTCAGTAATTCGAATTGCTCTTCCAATTCGAGTAACTCATTTTTCCTTTTTAAGGTTAGTGATTGAGTATCTCGAGTACTAGAAAAATCCATTATTTTTTGGGTCAAACGTTGGATGCGGGATGTCACCCAATACATAACACTGGCAAAAGCGAGAAAATAGGCTAGTGCGGTTATTGCTCTAAGCTGACGATCTGCATTGAGTACTACATCTATCTGATTATTCACATCAGCCGTTGAGACAAAGGATGCAAATTGTACTAACAAATCTGATGAGCCAGAGCCTAGGTGGCCTGCAACCGTAGTTAAGTAATTTTCTTTTAATTTTTCTAGCGTGACACCTGCAGGGATATTCTCAAGGTCACTACTCATAATGACCTTGTGCCCCTCATCGTTAAGCAATGCGATGGATTTGTTACTCGCCACGCCTTGTGATGAGAGGAGAAACTCTTCATCAACAGGGGACAAAATAAGTAAGCGTGGCCCCTCATCTTCGTCACCAATAAATGCTGAAGACAATATGTAGAGTGATCCTTCGATTTCGGCCAAATAACTTTGGCCGTAGGAGTTTTCTAATATGTCATCGGATGGATTAAGCAATGAATCAGGCAGCATGGGGTTTTTATAGCGATATAACTCCCGAACTTGATTATTCTCATCAAGCAACATTGCGTAGCGTGGGATTACAAAGCGTCGCATCATTGACATTTTCGGTAGCCACTCGGGTGACCACGTATGATCTACAATTCCTTGAAACGCTTCTGACTCCCAGTTAACGTCATCGACGTAATCTCTAAGATTTACCATTTGTGCGTAGGTTCGAACGGCTGGGTTGTACGCTTTTACAAATCGATCAAATCGAATTCGCTGGCCAATAACCTCCTTGCTGAATTGCTCTGTCAGCTTGACATGAAATATTTCGTTTAGCTCAGCATGCTGGTACGTATCGGAAATTGCCCATACAACCAGGCCGACAGTTGCCGTCAAAATCAGCATTGAAACGGTTAATGGTAATCTATTGAGCATGACTGATCCGAATGCTATTGATATTCTAGGGCCTTAAATATGCTCGTGCTCGTGAATAACTGGCATGCCATCTGGCTCAGAAATCAATTCATCGTTATGAAACTTCCAGCCTGATTTTTTCAATTTTGATGGGGAAATAATTCCATACTTCTCGCCATTGGACTCAATGTATTGGATCATCTCCTGAACAAAATCATTTGCCAATGCGTAATTTTCTCCTTCACCTTGCCACGTCGTTAAGTTTAAGGTTCGGTATATGGGATACTCCCCATTCAATACAAATTGTTCTTGATTAGGATGGTTGCCATCAACGGTCAATACATTTACTTCGCCATATTTTTTATGCACCTCAAGCATGTAGATAGTTTCAATACCAATGGCTAATTTCTCACTAGCGACTTGTTGAATCATGTCAGGAATAACGCCTACTTCAAACAGACGAGGACTCATTAAGTCTTCATTTTTCAATAAGTGGCGCCAGTGACCAGGGCGTTTTTTACAATGCAGGCGGACGACGGGTTGTATGGCACCGGCTGTAAAGTCAATTTCTTGTGCTGCGGGCACCTCTGACCACGCTACATATTCACCTCGAAAAATATTTTGTGCTTCTACGCTGGAGATGTTTTTCAAGGGATTGGAAGTGTGCGTAACAAAGCCAATTGCCGCAATTCCGACGGTATGAAACTCTAAACCGGGAAGTCGATCCCCTTTCATTGGCGGGCAACAGTACGCTCCAATATTGATCTCTTTACGTTTAATTTTTTTTGCGGTCTTACCACAGCTTCCTTGCTCTATCTTGACGTTTATCCCTCGCCTTTCAGCAATCTCTTCAACCAGCTTATGCAGTGCGGGATAGGTTTGTTGCCCCAAGGATAGAACTAAATCTGCCTCTTGGTTTTTTTCATCATAGGTGACTCTTTTATCAACCCACTCTTGCTTCATCGGCTTGATATACGTGTGATCTAGAAAGGTTGGGCCTTGCAATGACTCAGTATGACTTTCTGCTGCATTGATTTGCGACCCTACGAGGGTCAAGCCAATGCAAAAAAATGATTTTTTTAGCAAAAATTTCGTCCAAGTTGAATTAAGCCCGGGCATGTCGCACTCCTGCGCATTATATATTTGAAAGACTTAGGCTTTATCGTTAGGCTAGAGGGAATCTTGAGATATATATGTATGGTAACAATTGTTCACATTTCCCAGCTACGTGATTGTTCTGGTTGAATGTACCGGACACATTAACTTGCTAATGCCTCAAGCTGTACCGGTGATAAATCATCCTTATATGAATGCAGCCGGTCTGGGTTACTTGTTAATTCTTTTTCTGAATTATTATGATCGTGTTTCATTAATTATTTCTTTATGGCTATGGCACCATGAAAAACAAGCCTCGACAAACCCACCAGCTAAAAAATATTAGGATTTACCAACCGGCCCCATCATATCGATACCCAGACGAGCGGCCACATCCAGATACGCTTCGACAACACCACCTAAGCCCTGGCGAAAGCGGTCTTTGTCGAGTTTTTCACGGCTCTTTTTATCCCACAAACGGCAGCCATCTGGAGAGAATTCGTCCCCTAGGGTGATCTCACCCTTAAACAGACCAAACTCCAGCTTGTAATCCACCAGTAACATTCCGGCATCATCAAACAACCGGCGCAGTACGTCGTTCACCTGGAAGGTAAGCTGCTTCATTTTCGTCAGCTGCTCTTCGGTCGCCCAACCGAAGGTGACTGCCAGAGATTCATTCAGCATCGGGTCGTGCAGTGCATCATTTTTTAGGAACAGTTCAAACGTGGGCGGTGTTAACTCCAGCCCCTCTTCGATGCCAAGGCGACGACAAAGGCTGCCTGCGGAGATGTTACGTACCACACACTCCACCGGAATCATCTCTAAGTGTTTCACCACCGATTCGGTATCGGAAAACAGCGACTCCAGCTGTGTTGGAATACCTGCTGCCTCCAACCTCTGCATAATGAAGTGGTTAAATTTATTATTAACCTCCCCTTTGCGTTCGAGCTGCTCAATTTTTTCACCATCAAAGGCGGAGGTGTCATTGCGGAACGACAAAATCAGGTAGTCGGGGTGGTCGGTGTTGTAGACCGATTTGGCTTTGCCGGCGTAGAGTTCGGTAGTTTTTTTCATGGTGTTCCTCAATCAAACACATATCTTAAATGGAAGTCAGGCAACATCGCGCCAGCCCAGGCCCTGCTGCTGCCCCGCCACAGAGATCCATTCTGGCTGGCAGTTTAAAACAGCACTCAAAGCCTCACGGGCCAACTGTGGTCGGTTGTGTTTTTCACTCAGGTGAGCGGCAACAATATGTTGGAGCCGTGAATTATCCAATTTTTCCAGCAGGTTGGCAGCCTGTTTATTGCTCAAGTGTCCGTGATTACTGCTCACCCGCTGCTTTAAGTTGTGTGGATAGCTGCCATTCAATAATAGGTCCAGATCATGATTGCATTCTAAAACCAGGGCGTGGCAGCCACTCAACTGCTCGATAAGGTGCGGTGTTTCACAGCCAAAATCGGTGGCCAGGCCCAGTTTTTCTGAGCCGTTGGAGAAGGTAAATTGACATGGCTCGTGGGCATCGTGGGGAACCGGAAAAGGGTTTATCTCCAGCTCACCAATGGAGAACGTCTGGTGGGTGCTCATCAGACAAAAGGTGGGCAGCTCACCGGTACGTGCAGCGCGATGGGTACCCGCGCTCAACCAGACATGCAGGTTGTGCTTGCGTGCCAGGCGGCCCACACCATTGATATGATCACCGTGTTCATGGGTTACCAGAATGCCATCCAGTTGATCCGCTGTTTTTCCCAGCACAGCTAGCCGCCGCTCACACTCTTTTGCCGAGAAGCCGCAATCGACCAGCAGGCAGGTGTTGCCCTGCTCCACCAAAAAACCGTTGCCGCCGCTGCCACTGCCTAAATATGCAAATCGCATCAGAAATAACTATTCACTGAGGGCCTGCTCCAACTGCGACATAACCTGTTTGGCTCGCTTGCTTGAGGTTACTTTGCCTTGCAGGTTCTGAATCTGAATTTCAGTACGATTTTCATCTAAAATGAAAAACTCGATGCGGTAACGCCCCACGGCGTGTTTCTGCGAAGGTGTTAACACACTTCCCATCCATGAGCTATTACGCGCTTTGGCCGCTTCACTCTCATCTTCAAACCGGGCGATCAGGAAGCGCTGGTTAACTAATCGCTCTTCAACCGTGTTACCACTCTTTTCAATCGCCTGAATGGTGCGACGCCAGGTATCATTAAAGCTGTGATTGATGATCAGGCCCAGTCCGCCTTTCTTTCCCCGATCCTGCAGAGTCACCTCGGTATCGGCAGTGGCCAGCTCTGAAAACTCAACCTCACTATCACCCAGGTAGAGCGCCAGACGCTTTAACATCTCAATCTCAAGTTCCACATCGGTATCACGTGGCTGCCACTGATCAGCCAATAACAATTCGCTGCGCAGGCTTAGATAAATTTCGCTACTGCCCGCTGTTTTGCCGTATTCAAAGCGCAGGCGGTATTTATCACGCAACGTATGACCATCTTCCTGATACTCAAACCAGTCACTTTCCAGAATACCCAGCTCATCATCGTCTTGTGCCAGAGTAAAACCTTTGTGCTTTAAAAAGTTACGCGTTGGCTCCCACAGCTGTTCCGGGTTTGCATCTGCCTGAAGCCAGATAAAATTACCCTCCCGCACCACAGAGAGGTCCTGCTGGTTCGCCATCTTCAAGGTGGTCGACTCTTGCTTGCAGTCACCACGATAGTTTGAATAGGTTGTATTGCCGTCAGCCACCTTGGGCAGTGCCATATCCAGCTGTTCAACTGGCCGGTCCAGACCCGGGGGAATCTCTAACTTGGCCTCAGGGCGTGCTTTGTAATATTCGTGACTGGCAGAGTAATTAGCACAACCATTCAGGGCAAACGATACCAGCAGCAGCCCCAGCAAAGAAAAACGATGATTCATAAACTCACTCCGGCTTGACACATCGCATCGGCCACGCTGTTTTGATATTGTTCAGAAAGCTCAGTCAGTGGCAGGCGAAGGGCGGGTTCAATCAAACCAAGCCGTGCCACCGCCCACTTCACTGGGATCGGGTTTGCCTCCAGAAACAGGTTTTCATGCAAACCCACCAGCGGGCCATCCAGCTCTGCCGCTCGTGGTGCATCACCTGCAAGAGCTGCGGCACACATATCACGCATCGCCCTGGGCACCACATTTGCTGTGACCGAAATAGACCCTTTGCCACCCTGCAGGATAAATTCACGGGTGGTAAAATCGTCGCCGCTGTACAGGTCTAGTCGGTCACCACAGCACTCCAGAAGATCTTTGGCACGCTGTAAATCACCGGTTGCCTCCTTAATTCCCACAATATTGGGGATTTCAGCAAGTCGAGCTACCGTTTCCGGCAGCAGGTCCACTGCGGTTCGACCGGGTACATTATAAAGAACTTGAGGAATAGCCACCGCCTCGGCAATCGACCGATAGTGCTGATAAAGCCCCTCTTGGGTCGGCTTGATATAGTAGGGAGTCACCAGCAGGCAGGCATCGGCCCCCGCCTCCATTGCCGCACGAGTCAGAAACGTCGCTTCACGGGTACAGTTTGATCCGGTTCCCGCAATCACCGGAATACGCCCGCCCACCAGTTCCACGGTGCGACGAACCACGCTGGTATGCTCTTTTTTACTGAGCGTTGCCGACTCACCTGTGGTGCCCATAGAGACGATAGCATCGGTTTTATTTTCCACATGGAACTCAACCAATCGAGCCAGCCCATCCAAGTCGATACTGCCATCCGCATGCATCGGGGTTACCAACGCCACCATACTACCGTGAAACATGTCGATCTCCGCAAAAATGCTCAAAAGATGCAATGTTACTGGGGGGGGGATCATAACTCAAGGAATAGCCTTGCCCAATGCGAAATGAGTCTGAATTGTGATCAGATCAACAATACGATTTCTCACAATGTTTCACCTCAAATTCCAGTGTTGAGTGAGTGATTTTGAAGTGTTCTTCCAACGCTGTTTTCAGTGCCGCTTTGATGGCTTCCGATTGGTTGAGACTTTGGATCACTACGTGGGCCTCCAACGCATTTTTATGTTCATCAAGCTGCCAAATATGCATATGATGAACGTTTGAAACTCCCTCAATATTTTCCATTGTATTAATCACATCTTCAATCGCAATATTTTCTGGTGTGCCCTGCATCAGGATGTGAATGGTTTTGGGCAACATGGTCGCAGCCTGATAGAGCACGTAACCCGCAATCAACAGGGTTAATGCGGTGTCGGTCCAATACCACTCATAAAGCAGAATCAGGCTGCCCGCGACAATAACCCCCACTGAGGCTAAGGCATCGGAGACGTTATGTAGAAATGCAGCACGAATATTCAGGCTATTTTTAGACATGCGATAGGTCAGCATCGCGGTGATGATGTCAATCACCAGGGCAATACTGGCGACAATGACCACGATCCAACCTTCGATAATCTGCGGCTCATAAACACGCCACAGTGCTTCGTAGATCAGATAAACCCCAACCATCACCAAAGTGATGAGATTGATCAACGCGGCGATCACCTCGGCGCGTTTATAACCGAAGGTTTTAAAATAGTCCGCAGGTTGTCTGCCAATTTTACGCGCCACCAGTGCGATCAATAGTGAGGCGGCATCACTGAAGTTATGCAGTGCATCTGCGATCAGTGCCAGACTGCCGGAAACAATACCACCGATCACCTGCGCCAAGGTCAAAAGCATATTAATTGCAATCGCCCAGCCGAGACGGCGGTCGCCCATGGTCTCAATATCGTGATGGTGGTCGTGTGCCATAACCGTTCCTGTTTATGCTTTAAAGTCGATAAAAAAATTGGGTTAAATTGATAACCCGACCTGTTTTCAGCCTAGCGTATATCGTCCAGTTTTCCTTTTGAAAACCAACTGTAAAGCGTTGGCAAAACAAACAGGGTCAAAAAGGTGGCGGTGAGCAGTCCACCAACAATCACCGTGGCTAACGGTTTCTGAATCTCAGCCCCGACACCGGTTGACATCAACATCGGGATTAACCCTAATGCCGAGGTGATGGCGGTCATCAGTACTGGGCGTAATCGTGAGGTTGCGCCGTTGAAAACCGCATCTTCTACGGATAGCCCATCGGCGATTCGCTGGTTGATGCTCTCCACCATCACCACCCCATTCAGTACTGCCACACCAAACAAGGTGATAAAGCCGATGGAGCTGGGCACCGAAAGGTACTGTCCGGAGAGATAGAGTGAAAAGACACCACCAATCACCGCCAGTGGCACGTTAACCAGAATGAGCAACGCCTGCCCCACTGAGTTGAAGGCGAAATAGAGCAGCAGTGCGATCAACGCCAGCGAGAGCGGAACCACCATACTGAGGCGCTTCTGCGCCCGCTGCTGGCTTTCAAACTGACCACCGATGTCTACTGAATAACCGGCGGGCAACTGCACCTGCCGCTCAATCGCCTGGCGAATATCGGCCACCACACTGCCCATATCACGCCCTTGTACATTGGCCTGAATGACCACCCGTCGCTGAACATCGTCCCGACGCACTTGAGGGGGGCCGGATTCAATGCTGATCTGGGCCACATCACCCAAACGCACCCACGGCCCGGTGGGGGATTGCAGGCGCAGGTCGGCGATCAGACCGGGATCGGTTCGAAAGGATTCGGCCAGACGCACATAGATGTCATAACGTTCGTTACCGCTGATAATTTGCCCCGCTTCGCGCCCGCCCAAACCATCGCGAACAACCGCCATCACGTCACCCACCGCCAGTCCATAGCGAGACAATTGACGTCTGTCTGGGCGTATCACCAGTTGTGCCTCCCCGGCGATCTGCTCCATGGCGATATCCCGTGCCCCATCAATACCTTGTATTACTTTTTCGATCTCTTGACCCTTTTCTGCCAATACCGCCAAGTCTGGGCCAAACAGTTTAATCGCCAGTTGTGCTTTAACCCCTGACAACAGCTCATCCACACGGGTGGCGATGGGTTGAGAGAAGTTCAACAACAAGCCGGGATGTTGCTCCAGCTTTTGCTCCATCAGCCCCTGTAGAGCTTGCCGATTATCGGCACTGCTCCATTCGCTGACCGGTTTCAGGCCGATATATATTTCAATGTTGTTAACCGGTTCCGGGTCTCCACCGATATCCGGTCGGCCAATCCGGCTCAGGGCGTAGTTAACCTCAGGGAACTCCAGCAGCAGCGCTTCCAACTTGGGGGCAACCGTCAGTGTGGTATCCAGACTGGCAGAGGGTGCCAGTGTGACCCGCAGGTTGATAGTGCCCTCTTCCAGTTCGGGAACAAACTCAGTGCCCAGTTGCGGCAACACCGCCAGTGCCGCCACCAACAAAATCAGCGCACCACCCACCACTATTTTGGTACGTCGCAACGCCCAGCTCAGACCGCGTCGGCAGAGGTTGTCCAGTGGTTTCAGAACAAAGCTCTCCCGCTCCCGTATTCCGCGTCGAAACAGATAACTGGCCAAGGCAGGAACAATGATAATCGCCACCAGTACCGCCGCCACAATTGCCAACATAATACTGACGGCCATCGGCTGAAACAGTTTTGCTTCAACGCCTTCAGAGCTGAACAGAGGTAAAAAAACCACCAGAATGATCGAGGTTGCAAAAAATATTGGCCTGACCACCTCCTTGCCTGCCATTTGCAATCTCAGAACGATGCCGCTCTCATCCTTGGTCACATCATATGGATCACCAACCCGCGTTTCCACCTCTTTGTCGTGCTCTGCATCTGGGTGTGAGAGATGTTTGAGCATATTGTCCACCATCACCACTGAGCCATCCACCAGCATGCCGATCGCCACCGCGATACCGCATGGCTTTCTCTCGCTACGACTCCCCAAGTCCGACAGCCTGCTAGGCTGGTATTGGGCGCATAGTGGGCTACGCAACGAATACCGGTCTAGATAGAGTGGGTAAAAAGACAAGTAAGAACGGTATTTTAATAAATTCTACATCCCTAAACACGACACGCATAACAGCGCGCAGTACGCACAAAACAGCAGAAAAATCTAAGCGATGGGGGGTCTTAAAAGTGGTGCGGTATAGAGCAACGTGGCGGTTTGGGATAGCAGGGAGAAACTTTCATGACGGTGAGTTACCGGCGGTATGAGCTGGTTTGAAACCAGGCCAAGCAGATGAGCCGCACCGTGACAGGAGTGGTCATCAAGGTGAGGTTCACCACTGGAATAGTGATGACCCTGATCTACCAGCAGCTTGATTTCAACCAGATTATGATCCGCAGCCGCCTCTGGATAGGCATCCAGGGCAAAAGAAAACCCGGTACTCAGGTTGACCAGCAGCAAAAGGTAAATTAATATTTTTTTCATCGCGGGCATTATCCTAGGCGACGCGTTACGCTGCTGTCAAACATTCACCGCCGCTCCTACATCCTTCTTGTGATTAGCGTGTGGTAAACGGCAACGCTTCAAATTCCAGGGTAAACTTCTCCCACTCACCTGTTTTATTAGCCGCACTGTTAATTTCAAGTGTGACGATGCGTTGGGTCTGGCTTGAGATACCACCAAAAGAGAAGGTGGCCCCGGTTGGGGTATCGGCCGCAAGCGGGGCACTGAAGCGATAGGGATTAAATTGCTCCTGACTACCCACTTTGACCTTATAAAATCGGTATTGATTGCCTAGGTCATCCAAAATAACCACCACGCTGTTATCGGAGCTGCCGAACAAAATGCCCCTGTCATCACCTTGGCTGGTTAAATTAAAGTGGCACGCCACCTGACTCTCGGTTTTGGTACAAGAGTCGAACTCAAAAGTGATGCCTGAGCCGGTTTTCACCGCGTGAACTTTATTGGGCACGGGTGGGGGTGGTGCTCTTTTCACCACTACCGGGGCGAGTACCGGTGTTGGCACTTGAACCGGTGTCGAAGCCGGCGTGGGATCTTCCGTCGTCATCTCTGACGACGGGGCGACTGGTACCGGCTTGTTTGACAACGAGCCATCCACCTTCTCAAGTTCCTCAAAGGCTTTATCCGCCTGTTCCTGTTGGCGTTGATAATCTTTATCATCAGAAAAATCACTGCTGTAACCGCTTGTCGAAACACCTAAAGCGAGCAGAGTAAAAACAGAGACAAGGCAGTTGGAGCATGATGATTTAGACATATTAATCCCTCTCGTTTAGAGACAAAAAAGCCGTGCAGGAGCTACACCTGCACGGCTCTTATTTTCATTTGGCCTAAGCCGATAATCGACTAGGAGCTTGTCCGAGAATAGAGGCCGTAGCGAGAGAGTGTGATTTTTAGTTCATTTTTTCGACAATTTGAGGCGAATGGTTGTTCCCTTTAACGAAAATTGGTGGGAAAATGAGCAAAAAACACGCTTTCGCAGTAGACCTATCTCTTCTCGGACAGGCTCCTAAAAGCCAAACTTACTACGTTCCATCAGCTTTTTGATCTTCTTCTGGCCGCTCCAGACTTCGCGGGTGGTCTGCAGGTTGATCAGCTTAATATCAACCTGATAAGAGGTAACACGTTTGCCATCGAGCTGATCAACCATCGAGTTGATTGAACCCGAAAGTACGAAATTAGCACCCATCTCTTCGCCCATCTCCATGCGGCTATTTTCAGAGGCGTAGGTATCTTGCTGTTTCAGCTCGGCACGCAGACGCTCACGCTCTTCACCACTGACAATAAATTCGGCCACACCACTGCGCATCACCGCACGCTTTATGTCATTAACAAAAGTTTCAGTAGAGATATGTTCATGTGATTTGTTTCTGATACGCTGAATGGTAATGGTCGGCTCTTTTCCTGGGTGCGCCTGCTTGAATTTTCTAAGCCAAGGGTAGGAGAGCATATCCGCGATCATCTCTTCAGCCACCAGTTTGGAGTCCTGATCATTCCAGCGATCGGTCAAGGCAATTTCAGTATCGGTATCGACCCGGCTCACTTTTGTCGGCATACAACCCGAGAGTAAAAAAATGGGCAGCAGCAGTGCGGTGGTAAGCAAGATTTTGTAGTTTTTCTTTTTCATCGGATATCCTTTTTATTCAAACAGTGAATTGAGAAGCGCGCTACCGAGCTGGCTCGACAGCTTTTCGATGGAGCGGGTGCGGGCAACATTGCGATCGACCGAAGCACCTTTTGCTTTGGCCTTAAAGGCGCTGACCACCCGTCCTTGTTCATCTTTAATCCAGACATCGCCCTCGGTAAAAGCAAAAGCCATATCATCTCTCATGACGGTATTGGTGTGTAGTGAGTAGCGCACTTCGATATCACTTGTGCCTGGCTCTGAAATAGTAATTCCCTTACTGGTCAACTGGGAGATCAGTCCGGTTTGCAGTGCCCGCACTATTTCACCCTCCGCAGCGATTGAGACCTTCAGGCTGGCGATCATTTGGTAGATATTAGAAATCAGAGTCTTTATATAGGGAGGAATCAGTGGGGTAGCCCGCTGGCTCGCATCCAGCTGATTGAAGCGGGCTTGCAGACCAGCCCGTTGATCGGCCAAAACCAGTGCCGGTGAGGCGAGACGAAGTTTGCTCATGCCACTTGCCGAGGTCTGCTCAATCTCCCTTGCGACATTGACCAGTTGCTGGTCAAGCGAAGCAATCTGCTGAGCCAGTGCGGCTTTCTCTTTATTAACATCCAGTTTAACCAAGCTGGCTATCTGGCGGTTCTTTTTATCGTTGAACGAGTCAACCGCTATCACATTAGAGAGCTTAAATTCAGGCACCTTGCTGCTGACAGTCTGACTCAGGTTTTGAGTGAAGGTTGTGGTGTTATTTTTTACGGTTTCACTGATCTCTTGTGAGACCGTACCGCTGATATCAACCTCAATCTGCTTGATCAACTCCACCCGAGCAAAATCTTTTGCCCGCCCCAGCGCTGCGGCTTCATTACCACCAAACACCTCGGCTGAACCGACACCATAGAGTGCTCCTTGCTCAATCGGCGTGTTAAGTAACCACTCGGGTCGATCATCATCCAGAGTTGATGCGCTTTTTTTGACTGTCGTCACACACCCCGACATGACCCCGGCCCCAACAACCAGCAGCATAATGCCGCTGAATGTCGTTATTTTTTTTAATATTGCATCCATACTTTTTTATTTCTCTGCCAGTTGTTGATGTATAACCGGACGCGAAAGAGCCCGATTTCTTAAAAGGTAGATTTCGCCTTTTTTGACCTCAATTTGCTGCTCATTTTGATCGTAAACACCCTGATTTTCCGCATTATGCGTCACTAGCCTGATGTTGTGCGCTCCCGCTTCCAGCGGGAAACGTTGCAGTTGTACCGTGTGGGGCAAGGTCAACCAGTTACGAGTATCGGCGGTAGCAAAGCTTCCCCAGCCGAAAATGCAGGCTTTCTCCGCCAGTTTGCCCTGAAAACCACCCAACTGCTTCCCCATGTTAGCGCAGATGACCACCTTGGTCAGCTCCCGGGCCAGTGCTAATTGAAGATCGCTACCGGCACTGAGCAACTGCTCTTGCAGTGCGATGTTGGCAAGTGATTCCGCATTGACCAGCTCCCCTCTTTTTTGGTCATCAATCCAGACCGTAGTACGACCAAAATCCGGGGCAGTTGAGCCATAATAAGGTACTTTGACCGTGGTTCCCATCATATCCATACCACCAACCAGGCCGATCGATTCAGCTAACTCCCATGCCGGGGCGATGGAGATACGCTGTTCAACCAAGCCACTGATGACACCGTAGTAGTCACTCTTGTAAAAATTGCTCATTACCGAGAGTAACTCCCGATCAGCATACAGCGCCTGGAACCAGGCAAGCTGTTCATTTCTGGCGAGATGATCAACCCGGTTTTCTTTCACACCCACAATACCAGGGCTAACCACCAGCTCCTTGTTATTCCCTTCAAGTCGCAGGTGCAGAACCATCTCTTTTCGCTCTGGAACAAAACCCGCGTGGTTAACAACCAGCAGTTGTGCCGCTCCTTTTTTAAATAGACTTAGGCGTTCTTTGGCCTTTTTAGAGAGCTTTTCATTCGCCAGCCTTGGCCAGTCATCACCATAGCCACCTGCCCACTGCATCATACGAATCGTGTCAAACCAGGCCTGTTCTGTAATATTTCTCCCCAGAAGATACTGCTTAGCATAACCCTGCTCGTAAAGTTTGGCCGATTTTTGATAGGCAATGCGGGCATCATCATACTCACCATTGGACTCATAAATGACCCCCTCCATGTAGCGGATGTAGGCATCTTCCCGATAAACCAGTGAATCTGGGTCGAGCGTTCGCCCCTTAAGCCCACGCAACAATTCAAGCAATTTTTTAAAGGTAGAGCCCTTTTTGTCTTCAACCTCTTCGTAGCTGCCGTGAATGTTTTTGATTTCGGTTAACAGAATATCAACCCGACGAGCTTCGATGCGTGCGCCTTCAAGGTTCTCTTCCCGGGCATTCCCTTGGCTGGTTGCCGCAAGCATGATGTAGTTAAGCACTTTATAATAGTGAATGTAGGCACGCTCATAGGCCATGCCGGCATAATCACCGGATGAGGGGCTGCTGAGTGCAACTTTCAGCATGTTACTGGCACTCTTGGTTTGCAGTTCCTCGGCCAGGCGTGCGGCCTCTTCAAGATTGTGGTTACTCCCCTGATAATCACCGTGCAAATTTTTGATTAGACCACTACCAGCAAGATAGAGAAAACGATCCTTGCCATTCTCTTTCAGCTCTTTACCCAAAACTGCCAACGCTTTATCGTGGTTAGCAAAGCGGAGTTCATCCTTTGAGGATGGACCATCCGGCTTGGTGGGCATACAGCCCACCAAAAAAATAGCGATGCAAATAGCACCGATCAGCTTAGTTATTTTCCATCCATAGATACCTTTTTTCATCGAGCAACACCCTGTCAGTTATTGTGGTTATCGATCATGGTAGAAGTGCTACACCTAAAAATCAATAGCTAAAACGACACAAAAAACCATATTATTTTCAATGGTTTTAACCACTTTTTTCATGGTGGATTCACTTGCAGAAGCGGTTTATACTACCCAGTATTCTCACACGAAAACTTGGTGTAGAGTGAATAGTATTTCTGCTGCTCACCACTTCAGATACCCTCGGCAGTGCAAGAGCGGGGCAATACGGAGGCAGGAGTACCTGGAAAGTGGATTGTTCAATCTTGACATTGTCCATTTAATTTAAAAAAAATTATGTAAAGGGAAAAATGTATGAATTATAAATATCTAGCAACAGGTGCTGTTTTGGCCATGGGTGTCATTTTATCCGGTTGCGCTTCTAGCCCCCAAGTTCCTGCTGTTGTTGCCGATTGTACTTATCCTGATATGCCAGAAGTCGCAGCACCACTCTGGATTTGTGATGCACCCGTTGAAGGTGTGGCAGTCTCTGCTGTCGGCTCTTTCCGTAAAACGAATGCCGGTGTTCAGTTCCAGAAAACACAGGCTACCGCCAATGCAAGAAACCAGCTGGCGGCCAACATGAAGGTACATGTGAAGCAGTTGGTGAAAAATTACACCGAAGTGACCGGTGTGGGTGATGAAGAGACCGTTGATACGGTAAGCTCTGATGTTAGCAAGCAAGTGACAAAAGAGACCTTGTTCAGCACCAAAGTGTTCCGCACCAAAGTAAGCCCAAATGGCACCATGTACGTCTTGGTGGGCATGGATCCTGAAGGTGCCGCAGCAAATGCCCAAACCGCACTGAAAACCAGCTACAAAAACCAAAAAGCCATGTGGCAAAAATTTGTGGCTGGCAAAGCTCATGATGAGCTGGAAGCTGAAATCGAAAAGATTGCCAATCAAGGTCTTTAACCACTAGAAAACCTCTGGATAAGTTGAGTGTCAGTCACTCCAACTTATTCAGCGCCTTCTATCAAGGCTATTTTAGGGATGTAGAAGAAGTTAAAGTACCGTTATTAGGCCGAATTGTTGTTCACCCTATCTAGCAGGCTGTCGGACTTAGGAAAAATCCATTCTGGCCATATTCTCCGTAAATTCTTGTTGAATAGAACGACTATTCGCCTCAAATTTACGAAAAATTTGACTCAAAATGGCTTTCCCTCGCTACGACTCTCATTCTCGGACAGGCTGCCTAGTCAGTATAACTACAAGCTCTTATCCTACGGTCTATTATTGTGAAAATGCCCCTCATTACTCGCACCACTCTTCTTTTCGTTTTCATTATTGTTATCAGTGCCTGCGCTGGTACACCTTCTGGCACCGCAAATGTTGCACCCGACTGGGTGAATGAGTTACCAAAGGGACAAAGTGCTGCGGTAGGTTCTGCCAGTTACGCCATTTTTGGTGAGGCGAAAGCGAGAGAAAATGCGACAATGAAGGCGTTGACGGCACTGGCTTTGCAAAAGGGCGGAAGCGTTGATTTAGTGGGTGAAATCCAGAACTCCCAAACCGTTAATATGAGCAATGGCGGTGAACGCATCACTGATCGAGCCACCGTTACCGTTAATGCAGTAATTAAAGGGGAGGACATTCCGGTTAAAGGAAAAGTGCAATCCCACTGGAAAGACACCGTGAACCAACGGGTTTGGGTGTTGATGATTGAAGATAATTAACGACTAGGAGCCTGTCCGAGAATAGAGGTCGTAGCGAGAGAGTGTGATTTTTAGTTCATTTTTTCGGCAATTTTAGGCGAAGGGTTGTTCCCTTTAACGAGAATTGGCGGGAAAATGATCAAAAAACACTCTTTCGCAGTAGACCTATCTATTTTCGGACAAGCTCCTAGACAATCGTTCGCGATTCAAGGATGGTCTCTTATGCCAATTTCAAGCAAATTTTCGTGGTTACCTCTTGTGGCTTTTATTGCCGCTCCTACTCAACTGAATGCCGATGAATACCAGCAGTGGCTTCAGGCGCAAGAGACGGAATATAACGAATATCAAAGTGCGCAAGATAAAGAATTTTCTGGTTTTTTAAGTAAAGCATGGCGCAACTATCAAGTTGACCAAGGGCTGGTTCGTGATGCAAAACCCAAGCCAGTGGTTATGCCGGTGGCACCACCACCCGCTGTATCAACACCCCGCCCTGACCCTGAGCAGACAGCGCAACCTGCCCCCCCCATTAAACCGGTTGAGATTAAAACAATCCCCCTGCCTCCGCCTGTTGTTAGCGTACCACCGGTTATTATTCCGCCGGTACAGACACCGTCGAGCAAGCCATTACAGCTTGAGTTTTACGGCATACCGGTGACGCTTTCGTATGATAAAAAAATCGGAGTTCGTTTAGGCCGAAAGATGAGCAACAAGGCAATCAGCCAGTTTTGGGATAAGTTGAGCAGCATCGATAGCACCACCCTTCAGCAACAGCTTGATCAATATCGAAAAAAACTTGAATTAAATGACTGGGGTTATGCGATGTTTTTGCACCGTGTGGGCCGCCAACTCTACAATGAAAGAGAGAATGAAGCGCTATTATTTACTTGGTTCATTTTGTCCAAATCAGGTTACGATGCCCGGGTTGGCTTCAGCGGCTCAAATGTGCACTTGATGTTGCCCACTCAAAATGAACTCTTTGGCCTGCCCTTCTTTCGCTACAGTGGTAAAAAATATTATGTAGTTAAGTTTGATGATCAAGCTCCCGCAGTTAAAAACCTCTACTCCTACGATGGTCGTTACCCGGGTGCAGACCAGCTATTCAGTTTAGCCGTCACGCAATTGCCTGAGATTAAAAAACAACCCGTACAGCGCAAATTGAATTTTACATTTTCGGGAGAAGCACATGAAATCGATGTGACCTATGACCGCAATATCATTGCCTATTTCGACACTTACCCGGTAACTGAGCTGGATGTTTACTTTACCTCGGCGGTATCAGGTCAACTGGTCTATACCCTGCTCTCTTCACTGAAGCCACTGCTGAAAGGCCGTTCGGAGGAAGAGGCGGTCAATCTATTACTACGCTTTGTACAAACTGCTTTTGACTACAAAACAGACGGTGATCAATTTGGTCGGGAAAAGTATTTTTTCGCTGAAGAACTATTTTTTTACCAATTTTCCGACTGCGAGGATCGCTCTGTTCTATTTGCATTTTTAGTTAATTCACTGCTGGGGCTGGATGTCATTGCACTGGACTACCCTGGCCACGTTGCCACCGCTGTTCGTTTTAACACCCCAGTGAAAGGGGCATCGGTGACCTATAAGGGCAAACGCTATACCGTCGCTGATCCAACCTATATTAATGCCAATTCAGGTGCGGTAATGCCTAATTTCAAGTCAACTTCGCCTGGCATTATTCCTCTTGTTTTTTAATAAATATCTGAAATAAGTCTGAATAAAAACCTCGGCTGCGCAAGCAGCAAGCATCCGAGGTTTTCATCTAAGGGATGTAGAATTTATTAAAATACCGCGCTTACTTGTCTTTTTTCCCACCCTAAACACCCCCCAACTCCTCCTTAACGTATTTTTTCATTCTGCTGGTGACTTTTATTAAATATTTTTTGGTCTCCTCATAAGCCAGTTCATTGATTAACATTTGATAGACCTCTTCTTGCGTCATGCTGTTAATGGTTTCCACCGCCCCTGAAAAGCTCTTTTTTCCTGTAAAAGCCGCGCCAACATTACTCGCTCCCGTATTGTATGCGGCAATCACACAGTAGAGACGACTGACCGGATCAGTCACTTTTCTCATGTAACGGTAATAGAGCAGATGAAGATAGGCCGAGCCCACACCGATATTTTTATCAATTTTATAGAGATAGGAGGGTGCAAGCAGCTTGGACTCACCGTAAAGATAACGTGAGGCATCTCTGCCCGCTGATCTGGGCACAATCTGCATCAAGCCATAGGCTGGAATGTGTGAACGAGCCATAGGGTTAAAGCTGCTTTCCGTTTCGATTACCGCCAGAATCAACTCCGGTGGCAATCGCTCTCTTACCGCTGCTGCCGTCACCTCATCAGAAAAACGTTTGGCCTTTTTATGTACCGAATGAGGAATCACAAAACTGGCCGTCACCATCGCCTTTTCACCATTCATTGTTTTTGTGATCTCCCATTGAACTGGCGCACTGTTTTGTCTGCTCACCTTAATATAAGACGACTGCTCAAAGTACATGGCGCTCAAATCTTCCAAAGCAAAAACAGGCTGTGTACTGGGCTGAGCCGTTTTAACTATGGATGGGTTTTCCAATAGACGTTGTTCAATTCGACGAGAGAGTTGATCGGCCTGATAAGCATCAGCTTCCGTGCTGTTAAGCCATTGGTAGATCGCGGTACGAACTTGCTGGTCGACATCATCAGTCGTATCCCCCTCCCTTAGCAACAAACTGACTTCAGCGTGACCCTGCTCAAAGTCAGCAACTCTGCGGACCTGGTTATTTTGTGCATAGCTCACCCAGGTTTTTGGCCCAGGGTCTAAAAACTCCCCCCACTGTTGGGTTATTTCATTGGTATAGATTTCAAATTCTTGTTGGTATGCTTTTTGGTAAGCATCAAACCCGGCTTCCAGCATGCGTTGATATTGTTGAAACGCCTGTTCTTCTGCTTCAACCCCAAGCGCTTGTTGAGAGACAAAGGCATCGAATTCATCGGATGCCAAGCCTGGATGGTAAGCGAGTAAAACAAAAAAGCTGGACAAAAAAAGTGACACTGGTTTTACTCTTTTCATGTAAGACATACACACCACTCTCTAATTTTAAAAAATCCGCTTTATATTTCATCCCGCATTCCTATCTGAGGATTAGGGGGTGTTAACAATCACCTGATCAGGTATATTACCAATCAGCTGACAGAATGACACTCACAATACTGTCCAATTTTCTGAGTTTTTCTCTTCATTTTACGAAAAGAGCTCAATTGATAAACACCAAGGAATTTAAATGAAATTAATCCGCCACCGTGCGATTATTGTGGCAGCCCTACTACTGAACGGCCCACTTCATGCAAGCGAAAAAGATGATGTTATTGCAACGGTCAATGGCAACCCTGTTACCGTCCAACAGCTTAATCATTATGCTCAGATGCGTCAGTCACAGGGTGAGCAATTGCCACAACAGATGATTTTAGATGAAATGATCAACCGTGAATTGATCACACAAGATGCCACCAAGCGAGGCCTCAACAAAGAAGATCAATTCATCGACACCCTAAAAGAGCAAGAAGCCAACCTATTGGCGGCCTACACCCTGCAAAAAACTATTCAGGAAAGTGGTGAAATTAATGACGCCACCCTGCACACTGAGTATGATGTCTATGTCGAGACACTCGGTGATTTGGAGTACCGCGCCAGCCACATCCTACTGGATGATAAAAACAGTGCTACTGCGGTGATTAGCGAGTTAAAAAGTGGCAAGGGCTTTGCCAAATTAGCAGAAGAAAAGTCAACCGGTCCATCCGCTCCTGAAGGTGGTTCGCTGGGCTGGTTCCGACCAGAGCAGATGGTACCACCCTTTGCTGAAGCACTTATCGCGCTTGAGCCAGGTCAATATAGCCAGCAACCGGTAGAGACACAGTTTGGTTGGCATGTTATCCGATTGGAAGAGACGCGCAAGCTACCCGCACCGAGCTTTGAAAGCATGCGTGAAAAATTGCATAACAACCTCGTTAACCAACGGTTGAAAGACTACATTAAAGCCCTTCGCGATAATGCCAATATTATAATGAGTGAATAGTAAACACCACAAATGGACTAATGCTATTAACATTAGTCCATTCGGGCATTTCTTGACCTTAGGGATGTAGAAAAAGTTAAAGTACCGTTATTACGCCGAATTTTTTCTTACCCTATCTAGGAGCTTGTCCGAGAATAGAGGTCGTAGCGAGAGAGTGTGATTTTTAGTTCATTTTTTCGACAATTTGAGGCGAATGGTTGCTCCCTTTAATGAAAATTGGCGGAAAAATGAGCAAAAAACATGCTTTCGCAGTAGACCTGTCTATTCTCGGACAAGCTCCTAGGCCGGTATTGGGCGCACAGTGAGCTACGCAACGAATACCGGCCTAGATAGGGTGGGCAAAAAGACAAGTAAAAGCGGTATTTTAATAAATTCTACATCCCTTATGTCTGTTGCACAGCGCATTCACTTCGTAGGCAAAAGATAGGTACGTTGGGTTAAATAAATAGTATGGGGTACATCAATGAAGCTGCTTGTAATTGAGGACGATGAAAGCTTAAGGGAACTGCTTTTAGAGTACCTCACGATAAAAGGTAATCAAGTCGATACGGCGGGTGATGGCATTACAGGTCTGCACCTTGCGATTGTCAATCACTACGACGCAGTTATTCTTGACCTCACCCTCCCCGGCATTGACGGCCTGGAAGTCACCTCGAAGCTGCGTAATGAAGCCAACAAAAATATACCCATCATGATGTTGACCGGTCGTGGCACTCTCGATGACAAACTGGTTGGCTTCAACAAAGGTGCTGATGACTACCTGGTTAAACCATTCGAGCTGGAAGAGCTGTTGGTAAGGCTTCAGGCGCTCTGTAAACGCCAGTCAGAATTGCCCTACAAGAACCACAAACTGTCAGTGGGTGATTTGACCCTGGATACAGAAACCATGGAAGTTTACCGAGAAAAAAAACGCATTGAACTTACCTCGACCAACCTTCGTCTGTTAGAGGCTTTAATGCGCAAAGCACCACATGTGGTCAAACACACTGATCTGGAAACCTCACTCTGGGGCAACAATCCACCGGACAGCAGCTCACTGCGAACACACGTCCACTATCTTCGGGACGCTATCGACAAACCGTTTGACAGTGTCATGTTAAATACCGTCCATGGCATTGGCTATCGATTATCACCAACAAATCTAAAAGAATAGAGCGCCTATCCATAGGGGCTGGAAGCATTCACCCTCCCAGCCCATAACCATCCCGCTACGCTGTCATATTATCCAGAATAGCCCGTTTAACCTCTTCCAGAGTTGCCTCTGTCGTCACCATGGGGGAGGTACTTTGTGCAATAGCAGTATCTGGATCCTTCAAACCATGACCGGTTAGGGTGCAGACAATCTTGCTCCCCTCAGGAATTTTTCCCGATTTAATATCACGCATGGCACCGGCTAGTGATGTGGCAGAAGCGGGTTCACAGAAAATACCCTCGTTCTCGGCCAACAATTTTTGTGCCGCCAGAATCTCATCATCGCTGCACTCATCAAACCAGCCGTTTGACTCCTCTTTAACCTTCCACGCCTTCTCCCAAGATTGCGGATGGCCGATACGAATTGCGGTTGCAACCGTTTCAGGGTTATCCACCATCTCGCCGCGTAAAAAGGGTGCTGCACCGGCCGCCTGGTAGCCGAGCATACGGGGAGAGGAGTTTACGATACCGTGCTCTTTGTATTCGGTGTAACCCATCCAGTGAGCGGTAATATTACCGGCGTTGCCCACCGGCAGACAGTGGTAGTCAGGGGCACCGCCCAGCTCTTCCATAATTTCAAAGGCAGCGGTTTTTTGACCCTGTAAACGGTACGGGTTGATTGAGTTAACAATGGTCACCGGCGCATGCTCGGCCACCTCTTTAACCAGTTGCATCCCTTCATCAAAGTTCCCCTTGATTTGAATAACCACGGCACCGTGCATCATCGCCTGTGAGAGCTTGCCCAGCGCAATTTTTCCTTCGGGAATTAGTACAAATGCGGTAATACCGGCGCGTGCCGCATAGGCAGCAGCAGCAGCGGAGGTGTTCCCCGTTGAGGCACAGATGATCGCCTTGGCACCCTCTTCAACCGCCTTGGTCACCGCCATCGTCATGCCACGATCCTTAAAGGAGCCGGTAGGGTTCAACCCTTCGTATTTAACATAGATTTCAACATTTTTACCTAGCTCACGGGGAATCGTGCTCAATTTAATCAACGGCGTATTCCCCTCACCCAGGCTGATCAGGCGAGTGTCATCGTTAACAGGCAGGCGGTCACGGTAGTTTTCAATCAAACCGGTATAGCGGTTACGAAACGGCATCTATTACTCCTCTTTCTAATCTTTGCTCTATCGCAAGCTAAGGAACGAGCACGAAATAACATCTACATTCTGACTGCTCTTTTACCCCAGTTTAAACGATCTCAATCGTTACGTAGGCCAGCTATGCGCCTCTTGAGATCGTTTAAACTGGAGCAAAATTTCTGCGTCATAATTACATAAGTTATTCCGTGCTCGCTCCTAAAGCTTACTCCTGATGTCTACGGGGTTCTGTTGCATTTTTTAAAACAAGTTAACTCAATGACTCCATACGAATACGCATCACTTCACCGGCAACTGCATCCAGCGACTCAATTATGGCGATAGCATCATTCATGCACTTCTCCTGCACCTTATGGGTCAGCATAATAATATTGGTGTTGCTCTCACCTTCGGCAGGTTCCTGCTGAATCATCGCCTCGATACTGATACCCCGATCCCCCAAAATCTTGGTCAACTCGGCCATCACTCCCGGACGATCGGCGGCGGATATGCGCAGATAGTAGCTGGTTTCGACTTCACCCATATCCAAAATAGTCATGTTGTTGATCGCATCAGCCTGGAAGGCGAGGTGAGGCACCCGGTTATCAACCGCTGCACCCATGGTGCGCACCACATCAACCACATCGGCAATCACGGCGGAAGCAGTCGGCTCATCACCTGCACCGGGGCCGTAATAAAGGGTTGGCCCAACCGCATCACCTTGAACCAGCACCGCATTCATCACACCATCAACATTGGCAATCAAGCGACGTTCAGGGATAAGGGTCGGATGTACTCGCAACTCAATCCCGTTTGTTGTGCGACGTGAAATGCCCAAATGTTTGATGCGATAGCCCAGCTTTTCAGCACACGCCACATCATCACCGGTTATTTTAGTGATGCCTTCGGTATACACTTTATCAAACTGAAGTGGCATGCCAAAAGCGATCGAGGCGAGAATAGTCAACTTGTGAGCGGCATCAATCCCTTCTACATCGAAGGTAGGATCAGCCTCGGCATAACCCAAGCGTTGCGCCTCGGCCAAAACATCCGCAAAGTCGGTACCGTTATCACGCATCTCGGTAAGAATGAAGTTTCCGGTACCATTGATAATACCCGCCAACCACTCAATCCGGTTGGCTGACAGCCCTTCGCGCACGGCCTTAATAATGGGAATGCCCCCGGCAACAGCCGCTTCATAGGCGACGATCACCCCTTTCGCCTCAGCGGCGGCAAAAATTTCGTTACCGTGTTTAGCGATCAACGCCTTATTCGCGGTGACCACATGTTTACCCTGTTCGATGGCCGTCAGCACCAGCTCACGGGCCAGGCCATCACCACCGATCAGTTCAACGACAATGTCAATCTCCGGATCATTTACCACCTCGGCCGGGTTGGTTGTCAGCTTAATTCCATCGGTATCACAAATACGCGGCTTGTTCAGATCACGGGCGGCAGCATGCACCACCACAATTTCTTTACCGGCACGACGGCTGATCTCCTGTGCATTCCGTTTCAGTACATTAACCGTACCGCCACCGACAGTACCCAGCCCCAGCAGACCTATTTTAACCTGACTCACTCACCTCTCCTCATTAACCTTTAACCCTAATCCCCGGATAGAAACACGTATGCTATGCAAGCTCTTGATTCCACAGCAAAACAAAAAATAGCCGCCGAACCTACGAGTGCGACTAATATTTTTATTTTCACTGTGAAACCAATATCTTACACATCACCTCGCATTTCTATCTGGGGGTTAGGGTTTAATCAAGCCGTCTTTACGGAACATATCGCGAATACCACGCACCGCTTGACGGGTGCGGTGTTCATTTTCTATTAAACCAAAGCGTACATAGTCATCGCCATATTCACCAAAACCGATCCCGGGAGATACCGCAACCTTCCCCTCCTCCAGCAATTTCTTGGAGAACTCCAGTGAGCCCATCGATTTATATTCATCAGGAATCGGAGCCCAGACAAACATGGTGGCCTTTGGCTTCTCCACCATCCAACCAATACTGTTCAGGCCGTCACACAACACATCACGGCGGATACGGTAGGTTTCACAGATCTCCTGCACGCACTCTTGCGGCCCTTCAAGTGCTTCGATAGCCGCCACCTGCACCGGGGTAAACATACCGTAGTCCAGATAGGATTTCATGCGGGATAGCGCGCTAACCAGAGTGGGGTTACCCACCATAAAGCCGACACGCCAGCCCGGCATATTGTAACTTTTAGAGAGCGTAAAGAACTCGACCGCCACATCCTTTGCCCCTTCAACCTGCATAATCGAGGGTGCCTTGTAACCATCAAATACAATATCCGCATAAGCCAAATCTTGAATCACCCAGATACCCTGTTCTTTGGCGATGGCCACCACCTTTTCAAAAAAGTCCAACTCCACGCACTGGGTGGTTGGGTTGCCGGGAAAATTCAGTACCAGCATTTTGGGTTTTGGGTAGGAGTCCTTAATCGCTTTCTCCAGCTCACTAAAGAAATCAACATCGGGAGCCATCGGTACATGGCGAATATCGGCACCAGCAATCACAAAACCGTAAGGATGAATTGGATAAGAGGGATTGGGTACCAGCACTGCATCACCTGGCCCCACTGTTGCTAGCGCAAGGTGTGCCAGCCCTTCTTTGGAACCGATGGTGACAATCGACTCTGTTTCAGGGTCAAGATCCACATCATAGCGCTTTTTATACCAGTTGCAGATGGCACGGCGCAGACGGGGAATCCCTTTAGAGACTGAATAACGGTGGGTATCGCTGCGTTGCGCCACCTCAACCAGCTTATCCACAATGTGCGATGGAGTGGGTTGATCGGGATTACCCATACCAAAATCAATAATATCTTCACCGCGAGCACGGGCCTTCGCCTTCAGCTCACCAACAATATTGAACACGTAGGGTGGAAGTCGCTTAATTCTCGGGAATTCGTCTATCAAAGCCTTAACTCAACATTAAATAGTGATTCTTAAGTGGGCAACTTTAACCCAGATAACCTGTTTATCACAGCCAAACATGCTATTTTTAACGCCTAGAAACCAAATGATTCAGGTTCATTATGCAGATCCACCAAGATACAAACCCTGCCGCGATTACCATTCGACGCTATCAAGACGGCTGTGTCGACATTATTCACCCCATTACTGAGCGGGATGAAGAGGGAAAACCGATCATCAATCAGCAGCGGCTCACTCGCAGCGCAATCATCATGGGTGCATCGTTAATTGAAGCGTGGCCGGCAAGCTGTTTTGAAACACTGGAAGCCAGCCACCTGGAGATGGCGCTGACACTTAAACCCGAGATCATTCTGGTGGGAACCGGCGATAAACTGCGCTTTCCCCACCCCAGTTGTGCCGAAATGATATTGAAAAAAGGGATTGGTGTGGAGTATATGGATGTCGGTGCCGCCTGCCGCACCTATAACATATTGACAGCAGAAGGACGGCATGTCGCCGTGGCATTAATTCTGGAAAGATAAACAGACCCGGCTAAAGCCTCGACCTCCAAAGAAGAGGATGGGAGGTCGAAATTTAAGCCGATTTGCTTTCGAACAGGCTCCTAACTGCGGTCCAAAAGCGCATCTATGGAAAAGCCTTCACGAGACATAATTTCGCGCAGGCGTTTTAGTGCCTCCAGCTGAATCTGACGTACCCGTTCACGGGTAACACCCAACTCATCACCCACCTCTTCAAGAGTAAAAATATCGTATCCACCAAGACCAAAGCGGCGTGACAACACCTCGCGCTGCTTATCATTCAACAGACCCAGCCAATGTTCAATATTGTTGCGGATATCCTCATCCTGCAAACTCGCATCGGGGGTCTGACTGCGGTCATCGGGAATACCATCAATGACGGAACGGTCCGTATCACGTCCCATCGGCAGATCCACCGAGGTCACCCGCTCATTCAGACTGATCATACGCTGAATCTCTTCCACCGGTTTATCCAGCATCTCGGCAATCTCTTCAGCACTGGGTTCGTGGTCCAGTGTTTGTGACAGATGGCGTCCGGCACGCAGATAGACATTGATCTCTTTCACTACATGAATCGGTAAGCGGATAGTACGGGTTTGATTCATGATTGCCCGCTCAATGGTTTGACGAATCCACCATGTGGCATAGGTAGAAAAACGAAAACCCCGCTCCGGATCAAATTTCTCAACCGACTTGATCAAGCCAAGATTCCCCTCCTCGATCAAATCGAGCAGCGCCAACCCCCGGTTCAGATAACGTCGAGCAATTTTCACCACCAGACGAAGATTACTCTCGATCATCCGCTTACGGCAATTTTCATCACCGCGCTGAGCCCAGCGTGAAAAATGAACCTCTTCTTGAGCCGTCAACAACGGAGAAAAACCAATTTCACTCAAATAGAGGCGTGTTGCATCCATGTCTCCATCCGATACCTCTCCCTTATCAAAAACCTCCTTTCCCCCAGCAAGACCTGGCTCAGCAATTACATCGCCATTTTTACTGGTTTTTCCACCCTGCTTTCTTGCCATACATCAATACTCACTATCACTTTTTACCCGGTAAAAATTTCATAGGATCAACCGGTTTCCCTTCTCGCCTTATCTCAAAATGCAGCATCACCCGATCAGCACCACTGCGCCCCATACGGGCGATCAACTCGCCCCGCTTCACCTGCTGCCCCTCTTTTACCAGATTGGCATCATTATGAGCATAAGCACTGAGGTATTGAGTTGAGTGATTAATAATAATCAACTTCCCCATCCCCACCATACCGGTACCACTATAAACAACTTTTCCTGATGCCGCAGCATGGATCGGTTGCCCTTGCTCGGCGACGATATTGATCCCTTTATTAAGCTTTGAATGGGAAAAATAGTGTAACACTCTGCCTTGTGTTGGCCACTGCCAGCTGATACCTACATTATGGGCGGATGATTCAGAGGAAACTTGAGAGCCTGCCAGCCTCTTTAGCAACGGCTTTTCGATCTTCGGGTTTGGCCGGGCAGCACGTGCTGATGCAATCTTTTCCGCTAACGGTTTAACCGCCACAACCGCACCACCAGGAATCACCCGCAGGCGCTGGCCCGACCTAACCGCATAGGGTGCTGAAATACCGTTCCACTCAGCCAACTCCCGGTAATCCTGCCCATACAACCAACCAATGGAATAGAGCGTCTCGCCCGGCTCTACCATGTGGTAGACATGGCCACCACAACCAGAGAGCAGCAGCACTACCAACAGGGCGGCCATTGGCCACGCCCTCTTTTTTAACCGATAGAGAGGTCCCATCTAAGCCATTAACCCAGCAACAGGTAAGCAACAACCAGCAACGCCACCAAACCCCAGCCGATTCGGTCAATATTTTTTCTGATGGCCTTCTCCATCTTCTCACCACCCAGCACAATCAATCCCGCCACCAGAAAAAATCGGGCACCGCGCCCCACCAGAGAGACAAGAACAAACGGTAGCAGTGCCATTGAAGCAACACCGGCACTGATGGTAAACACCTTGTAGGGAATGGGTGAAAAACCAGCGATCAACACCGCCCAAATGCCATATTCATCAAACCACTGCTGCGCCAGCAGATAACCATCCCAGTAGCGCTGATGCCCCTGCAACCACCCTTCAATCATCTCGAACGAAAACATGCCGATCATGTAACCCAATACACCACCCAATACCGAAGCGATCGTGGTGATAAAAGCAAACCACCAGGCACGATGACGTTGCGCCAAAGCCATCGGAGCCAGCATCACATCAGGTGGAATCGGGAAAAAAGAGGACTCTGCAAAACTCAACCCGGCCAACCCCCAGGCGGCATGACGGTGCTCCGCCCACTTCATCGCTTTTCCGTACAACGCTGCAAACACTTAACCAACACCTCCCAATAGTGGTACAAAACTCACATAATCCAACACCTGCTGTTGAAAGCCCTCTTCGGTACGGGTGATCAACAGCAGATCCTGCCGCCCCGGTGGCCCCACCGGAATCACCAAACGGCCACCCATCGCCAATTGTTCCTTAAGCGATTCAGGCACCACCTCTGGTGCTGCGGCAACTAAAATTCCGTCAAAAGGAGCCCTCTCTTCTAATCCCCAAACGCCGTCGGTGTGACTCACTCGCACATTACGAATACCCAACTCGCGCAAATGACGCTGTGCGATACCCACCAACGCCTTAATACGCTCCACGCTATAGACCTGATCAACCAGTTGAGATAACACCGCGGCCTGATAACCGCAACCAGTACCCACCTCCAGCACCCGTTTCAGCTCACCGCCCTGTAGCAACAATTCACTCATACGTGCCACCACATAGGGCTGGGATATGGTCTGCCCGTAACCGATCGGCAGTGCGGTATCCTCATAGGCACGGCTCGACAGCGCCTCATCGACAAAAATATGACGCGGCATCAAACGCATCACATCCAGCACCCGGTGATTTTCAACCCCTCCCTCCATGATGCGCTTTACCAAACGATCACGGGTACGCTGTGAGGTCATGCCGATGCCCTGGTGAATACTTTTCATTACCACACCAGGCTCCCGACCCGCGAGCGCAACTCATCCAATACAGCATGCTGGGTAAGATCCACATGCAGCGGCGTCAACGAAACATAATTATTTTTTAACGCATCAAAGTCAGTCCCCGGCCCAGCATCCTGCTCCGGCCCCGCAGGCCCCACCCAATAGATTGTACGACCACGGGGATCAATTGACTTCACCACCGGCTCCGCACGGTGGCGCTGTCCCAAGCGGGTCACTTTTACCCCCGACAACTCAGCCATCGGAACATCCGGCACATTGATATTTAAAATGGTATTGGCAGGCAGATCAGCCAACTCAAGCTGCTTCAACAGTTTGACCACCACCTGGCAAGCCGTATCAAAATGTTGGTAGGGATATTTACCTACCAACGAAACGGCAATCGCAGGCAGACCCAAAAAACGCCCCTCCATCGCCGCCGCCACGGTGCCCGAATAGAGCGTATCATCCCCCATATTGGACCCGGCATTGACCCCGGAAAGCACGATATCCGGCTCATAATCGAGCAAGCCAGTCACCGCTAGGTGGACACAGTCGGTCGGGGTACCATCAACAGAAAAATAATTATCCGCCACTTCGGTTACCCGTAACGGCCTATCCAGTGTCAGCGAATTACTCGCGCCGCTACGATCCCGGTCAGGTGCCACCACACAAACCTCGCCCATCTCGGCAAGCGATTGTGCCAGTGCTTTTATACCGGGGGCACGATAGCCATCATCATTGCTTAATAATATTTTCACGTAAAAACATCTAATTAGTCATATGGAGACCCATAGATTACAATGAATCACACACTCAAAGTATCCCTTTATCCCGTATATTTTATGAAGCCAACAAAAATCCGAAAAGAGCACGGCCCGGTCAGCGCAGAAGACTCCGCTCTTTTTCGCCAGAGCATTGGTAACATCACACCACTCAAACAGAGCCGCGTCAGCCACCCTAAACCACGAACCCGCTCCCACCACCGCCAGCAACCACCACAAAACCATCATCACCACTCGATCGAGGCTAACGAAATTCGACCCAGCGAAAAAAACCTCAGGCGACAACTCAAAAAAGGGCTGATACCCATTGATGGTCGACTCGACCTACACGGAAAAACCCAGCTTCAAGCTGAAAAGGCACTCAAACAGTTTCTCCAGCAAGCGTTCTACATGAATATTTACTGCCTGCTGATCATCCACGGCAAAGGGTACAACTCAGCAGGCAATATCCCGGTACTGAGAGAATTAACCCACTACATTCTCAGCCAGGAACTCAAAATAACCTTCTATGGCAGCGCAATAGCCAAACACGGTGGTAGTGGTGCCACCTACGCCATCCTTAGGCAAAACCACCTTTAGAGTGATCCACATAAATATTATTATTTTAACTAAAACAATGAATAATAAGCAAAAAACTACCCATGCGTAGCCATATTTTGCACTAAAGCGAAAAGTATTGACCCCGATATATCCGATAGATTAAGTAAGACAATGAGGTACCATGAACAGCATCGAACCAATATCAGGCCAGCAAGAAAAACCGGCTGTAACAACCTATGCCGATCTCATCATTGACTACCTCATTCAACTCGATGTAGATTATTTGTTCGGTGTTCCCGGAGGGGCTATCGAACCGCTATACAACGCATTAGGGCGGCATTTAAGAGAACAAAACAAGAGACCGAGCACCACCGATAGTGAAATCATCATCCCGGTACGCAAACGCCGTGACAGCAAAGGTATCCGCCCGATTGTGACACGCCATGAAGCGGCAGCGGCATTTATGGCCGACGGTTATACCCGGGAAACAGGCAAGCTGGGAGTCTGCTGCGCCACCACCGGCCCCGGTGCAACCAACCTGATCACCGGCGTTGCTTCAGCTTATGCCGATAGAATCCCGATGTTAGTCATCACCCCGCAAACCGCACTGCCAGACTTTGGAAAAATGGGGCTGCAAGAGTCTTCCAGTGATGCGATCGATATTGTCGGTATGTTTGAACACTGCACCTGCTACAACTCGCTGGTATCACACCCGGCTCAACTGGAGGGAAAGCTCTACACGGCACTCATCAATGCCCACCGCCACCCCCAAGGCCCTGTTCATTTGAGCATTCCGATGGACATACTGGATACCCCCATCACCACGAACTCAAAAAGTTACCCGGTTGCCCACCTTTTCAGGCAGTTAGAGACCGTGGATGAAGGAGCCTACACCGCACTGGTACAAACCATTATTAAAAGTAAACGTATTGTTCTGTTTATTGGTGGTGGCAGTAAAAATGCAGTGCCCCACATCAACCAACTGGCCGACATGGTCGATGCCGAAATCGTCACCACCCCGTCAGGAAAATGCTGGATAAGTGCCTATAACCCGCGCTATCGAGGCGTATTCGGCTTCGCAGGTCATCAGTCGGCAATGGCTTGCATCATGCATGAAAATGTTGACCTCATTATTGCCGTGGGCACCCGACTGGGCGAACTCTCCACCTGCGGCTGGAATGAGTCACTACTGAATAAAAAACTGGTTCACCTCTCACAAATACCAGAAGACTTTGCCCGCTCCCCCATGGCCGGCCTGCATGTTCTGGGTAATGTTGGTTATATCTTTAAAAACATCTGCAACGACCCCCTGATACAAAAAATAGCATCACGCAACAGCGTTAACCTAAACCAACCGCTACAGGAAGAGCGGCACTATCTACCGAAAAACCTGACATTTCAAACCGTCTCCAAATGTGACTCTGATGCAGCCCCCCTTAAACCCCAACGGGTAATGAAAGAACTGATCAAAATATTCCCCAGAGAGACCCGCTACGTCGCAGATGCCGGAAACACCTGGGCCTGGGTCACCCACTATTTAATGGACAGCGAAATCAACACCCAGCGCGTAGGCTTTGGCTTCGCCAGCATGGGCTGGGCAATTGGTGCTGCGGTGGGAACCGCACTGGGCAACCTCAAAGATCTGACCGTCTGCATCACCGGCGATGGAAGCTACTTAATGAGTGGACAAGAGATCACCGTTGCCGTTAGCGAAAAACTGCCCATGGTCTTTATTATTTTAAATGACCAGGCACTGGGCATGGTCAAACATGGCCAACGCCTGGGAGGAGCGGAACAGTTGTGCTACCAACTCCCCCCGATTGACTTTGCCATGATGGCAAAATCAGTCGGTGCCAACGGCATAACAATCAAAACCCCCGATGACTTTTCCCAGATCAACATCAATACAATACGAACCAGTGGTAAACCCTGGCTGCTCGATATTCATATCGACCCAGAAGAAATCCCACCAATCGGCGCTCGAATTGAAGTGTTAAACAAAGTCGAGTAGGCAAACCGCCAACCCAGACGGTGACTCACAAAAAAAAGCATATCAAGCAGATTATTGCAAAAACAAAAAAACAAGTATTTACCTAAACAATCGGTAGAGCGACTCGATAATAAGGGCTTGCAACCTTAATAGCTGCGCGGGCAGACAACGTCGGCAAAGGGCTAAAAAATATCATGAAGTACCTAAAACAGCTTATCTTCAACCTGTTATTACTCTCCAGCTTTGCTGCTGTGGCCGGAGAGAGTCTGCTGCTGCTCTATCAGGATGAAGAGATGATCAGCATCGCCACCGGCACTGCAAAACCGCTTCATCTCGCTCCCTCCGTTGCCAGTGTGATCACCGCCAGAGAGATCAAGGCGCTGGGCGCCCAAACCCTGGATGAAGCTCTGGAGTTTGTACCTGGGCTGCATGTTTCGCGGGATCAATATAGCCAGAGTGCCATCTTCTCCATTCGCGGCATCCACTCCAACTTTAACTCGCAGGTCATTTTACTGATCAATGGCCACCCCATCAATGAACCCATCAATGGTAGCCGCCCGCCGCAGTTCAAGCTGCCGGTGGCCAACATTTCGCGCATCGAAGTGATTCGCGGGCCCGGCTCCGCTGTCTACGGGGCCGATGCCTTTGCCGGAGTAATCAATGTGATCACCAAGCGGGCTGATGAGATTAATGGCACCGTTGCCGGGGCACGCGTTGGCTCATTTGGCAGCAAGGATATCTGGGCGCAACACGGTACTCAATTCGCCGGCTGGAAAGCGGCTTTCAGCTTTGAGCGCAACACAACGGATGGAGATAACGAGCGCTATATTGAACAGGATTTTTTGAACAACTCCGGCAACATGAACACCCAGAACACCGTTTATAACTCCTCAATCAATCTGGAAAAAGACAATTGGAATCTATGGCTTAACAGTTGGAATTTAAAAGATGCCGGAGTCGGTGTTGGCTCAACTCAGACCCTTGACCCGTTGGGAAAACAAGAAGTCAATCAATACACCGCCAAGCTCAACTACAAAGATAAAAAATTCGCCGAAAACTGGCAATTGGAGAGTAACTTAACGTACCGGACTGGCGATCAGCAATTTCATTACCAGTTATTCCCTGCTGGCACAGTGGTTCAACTGGATAGCGAGGGGAACATTTGGACTCCCGGTGCCACCTCTGCGGGCTATGCACAATTCACCAATGGGATGCGCGGCAACCCAGGTGGAGAGTTGGAGCACGGTAGCTTTGAAACCGCCTTCAGCTACCATGGACACAACAGCCATCTGGTTCGCCTCGCCTTTGGTATGAAATATGACCGGGTGATAGCCAAGGAGAGTAAAAACTTTGGCCCCGGGGTGCTTGATGATATGTCATTCGGCCCAACCCCCGGCACAGCCACTCCCATCATTCCCGGCACCCTGATTTCGGTTACCGGCACTGACAATATCTTTTTACCCAACTCCTCCCGCACTGTGCGCCACCTCTCCCTGCAGGACGAGTGGCAATTTGCCCGAGACTGGGAGCTAACCAGCGGCATCCGTTATGACCACTACTCCGACTTCGGCAGCACCACCAACCCAAGGCTGGCGCTGGTGTGGGCCACCCGTTACAACCTAACCAGCAAACTACTCTATGGCCGCGCCTTTCGTACCCCAAGTTTTGGTGAACTCTACTTCATTAACAACCCGGCAACCATCGGCAATGAGGCGCTTAATCCGGAAGTACTGGATATGGTGGAACTGGCCTTTGATTACCGCCCCACCTACGACCTGGAGATGGCACTCAACCTCTTTAAATACCAAGCCGACGACCTGATCGCCTACGGGGCTGATGGTATTGCCCAAAACATGCACAACCAGCGGGGCCACGGCATGGAGCTGGACATTAGTTACACAGCCACCAACAAACTGAGCCTGCGGGGCAATTTTGCTTGGCAAAAATCCAAGGATCAAGACACCTCCGAGCCGGTTGCCGATGCACCAGGCTATCAGGCCTCTCTGGCACTGCGGTTACGGGCAACCCATTCCTGCACCCTCAATAGCCAGGCCAACCGGGTTGCCGGGCGTAAACGGGTATGGGGAGATGGCAACCGAGCCACCGCGAAAGATTACACCACCGTTGACCTGACTGTGCGCTGCGATTACATCGCCGGAAAACCACTGGAGATTGCCGCCAGCGTTCGCAACGCCTTTAACGAAGATGTACGTGAACCCTCTCCCATAGGGGTTGTTGGTGATTATCCGCAAGAGGGGCGCAGTCTCTACATAGAAGCCAGCTATACATTCAAGTAAACCACTAGAAGGTGTGTAAAGTTCAAGGTGTTAGCCGATCTAAAGAGGGGTTGGAGGTCGAAGCTTTAGCCGGTACTTTAACTTCTTCTACATCCCTAAACAGATAACCATCAAACAACAACCAGCAGGGCCTTTACACCGATGACGGTAAAAGCAAACAAAGAAGAGCGGCGTGATGAGCAATTTGCCGAAAATATTTCCACAAAAATATGTCTGGAAACCCCTTGCCAAGACAACCCCTACTTAGCCGAAGAGAGCTATTACCACGGCTACAATCTAATGGAGCTGATGACCAAACGTCGCTTTGTAGATGTGCTCTACCTGCTGTTTCGCAGTGAGCTGCCGACACCACAGGAGTCAGAAATTCTTGAACAGCTCATGATCGGCCTGATCAGCCCCGGCCCTCGCCACCCTGCCACCCGAGCGGCGATGATCGCTGGGGTGGGTAAAACAGATACCAGCCATCTGCTGCCCATCAGTTTAACCATCTTAAGTGGCGAACACCTCGGTGCCGCCAGCGTTGAACCAGCGATGCGTTTTTTACGCAAAAACCGCCGTAAGCCACCCGGTGAAGTGGCAGAGCAGCTATTTTCCGACAGCTCCCCACCTGCGGAGGGTGACTGGCACATCGCCCCTGGGTTTGGCAGCCGTTTCAACGGCATCGACCCGATACCCGGTAAAATGGCCCGACAGTTACTCAGATTGGAAGGCGCAGATGACACCCTCAAATGGGCAGAGCAGTTTGCCCAATCGATCGCCGCCCATAATCAGGGGTGGCTCACCACCGGCCTTGCCGCTGCCGTATTAACTGATCTCGGCTTCGCCCCTCGGGCCGGAGCCGGGCTGTTCCAACTGTTCGCCGCCCCGGGGCTGCTAGCCCATGCGGTTGAGTTTGCCAACAAGCCTATTTCTGCCATGCCCTTTCCAAAGGATGAAGATTATGTCATCGAATACCAAAGTAAATAACACCGCACTCTGGGATAAAAATCGGGCGGTAATTCGCAGCAGCATCGGCGGCTGGAAAGTGGGTGAAGCGGTCTATAACCACGGCTATTCGATGATGGATGATTTTGTTGGCAAACTGAGCTATACGCAAGTGGTCATGCTCAATGCCACTGGCCGCCTGCCCGAGCGCAATATCGCCGACTGGATTGAGCAGGTTTATATCTGCATGAGTTGGCCCGATTCGCGTATCTGGTGTAACCAGATTGGTACACTGGGTGGTACCAACCGCACCTCGGCTGTTGCCGCCACCTGTGCCGGTATTCTTGCCAATGACTCCAGGACATATGGCAATAAAACATTTCTTCAAGGTATTCACTTCATCCAATCGGCACTGCTGCAATTAAAAAAAGGAGACAGTGTAGAAAAAATCATTAAAAATGAGTGTGCCAAACACGGAGGGAAACCCCATATTATGGGATATGCTCGCCCGATTGCCAAAGGCGATGAGCGAATTCCGGTGATGGAAGAGGTACAGAAAAACCTCAAAATTCCATTCGGCCCCCACCAAAGACTGGCGCACACCATCAGCGATACCCTGCAAGCCCAGTTTGATGAAAGCATGAATTTTAATGGCTACACCTCAGCGGTATTGGCCGACCTAAACTATTCGCCCATGGACGCTTACCGAATTTCTTGCCTAGGTGTCTCCAGCGGAGTTACCGCTTGCTACGTTGACACCATGGACAAGCCATCTGAAAGCTTTTTCACCCAACGCTGTAGCGACATCAACTACACCGGGAAAGCGCTGCGTCAACTGCCGGAGTAACGCCGTGAGGCCGTTATAAGCAACAACCCCTCAAGCCTTAACCTCTTGATTGCTGGAGGCCGAGGCTTTAGCCGGGCTGCTGTGAGGGAAGATAACTCAGAAATGTTAAACCGCCAATTATCACCGGCTAAAGCCTCGACTTCCAAGCCCCCTGACTACCTACTACGTTAAGACTCATCACAACAGCCGCCAGACTTTTCAGTCGGTCAGCATGTTTGGCGATATTGGCAGTTGCAGGAACACCACCTGCCCGGGCGATGCGGATGCTTTGGTGGGTTGTGTTTTTACCGAACAAAAGCTTTTCAACCGGCACTGTGTTTTCTTTGAGTTGGTTCAGTGGTTATTTCCATAACTCAAAGCGTATAAATCCAATAGCTGTAAATAGTAGTATCAATGCCATGAGAGGCACAAAAAAAATAATGAAGTATTTTGATACTTTGCAATACCACACAGGCGCTAGTTTATAGGCATTTTCTACCCCCCGCCTTTTTCCACTGGCAGGAAAAGCCAGTGCCCTCATAAACGTGGCTGTTCTCATGTAACCAAAAGGGATGCCCGTAAACATGGTAATTTCAGTTATGCTAAAATGGGGTTCTTTGAAATAATTTTCCAATATCTTTTTTGGCATTAAAATATGCATGATGAAGACAAATACAAGGCTTAACATAACAAGGAGCACCATTATTACGGAACCTTTGAGCAGTATTTCATCAAATAAGTCCATGGTAATTATTTGCATATCCTGCCAGTACCCGTGCTGGTCACAAAATCAATTTCTCCGTACTCGTTATAGGCACTACGTACAATTTTTCCTGTTGCATAACTTGCTGCTGTGCTGCCCACGGCCAGCACAATCGCCGCTCCCCAACCAATGGGGTTGGAGACCAAGAATAGGCCAACAACAGTACCTAAGCCAGCGCCCACTACCGTACTGGTAATAGTCTCAACAAAAATCTCATTTTTCTCTTTCGTGTCGGGGGTATTGGCGATTTGCATACAGGCCGCGGTTAATCCCACGCCGACGAGAACAATACCGCCATGCTTGCTCATTGTGCCCAGGTTTTTCAGCCGATCGGCATGTTTGTCGATATTGGCAGTTGCTGGAACACCACCGGCCCGGGCAATGCGGATGCTTTGGTGGGTTGTTTTATTGCCGAACAATATTTTTTCAACTGGCTCTGTATTTGTGAGTTGCTTCAATGCTTGTTTGTATCCATGCCTGTCATTGTTTCCACGCCTCAAAATGGACAAAACCAATCATACCAATCAATAGCAGTAACGCCATGAGGGGGACATAAATAATAATAAAGTATTTTGATGCGTTGCAATACCATACCGGTGCCAGTTTATAGGCATTTTCTACCCCCCTTCTTTTTCCACTGGCAGGAAAAGCCAGCGCCCTCATGAACATTGTCGTTCTCATATAACCAAAAGGAAAGCCGGTAAACATGGTGATTTCAGTTGCACTGAAATAGGGCTCTTTAAAATAGGTTTTCAGCACATTTTTGGGCATTAAAATATGCATAATAAAAATCAATACAAGACCCAGCATACCGCTAAACAACAGTGCCACGAAAGTCTTGAGCAATATTTCATCAAATAAAGCCATGCGCTTACTTACATACCCTGTCAACACCCGTACCCGCAACAAAATCAACTTCCCCATGCGCATCATAGGCAGTGCGTGCAAGTTTTCCTAGAGCATAACTCCCTGCTGTACTGCCCACCGCCAAGACAATTGCCGTTCCCCAGCCTACGGGATTGGAAATCAAAAACAGGCCAACAAGAGAGCCTGCGATAGTGCCTACTGCCGTACTGGTAATAATCTCAACAAAAATTTCATTTTTCTCTTTCGTATCGGTGGTATTGGCGATTTGCATACAGGCAGCGGTTAATCCCACGCCAACGAGAACAATACCGCCGTGTTTGCTCATCGCCCCCAAGCTTTTCAGCCGGTCGGCATGTTTGGCGATATGGGTGGTTGCCGGAATGCCACCGGCCCGGGCGATGCGGATGCTTTGGTGGGTTGTTTTATTGCCGAACAATATTTTTTCAACCGGGCCGATATTCTTTTTGAGCAAATCCAGCTCCTGCTTACGCCGATAATCATATTGCGCCTTTGTGGTTTTTCCGGTTTTATAGTCTGCATAGTGGTCACTGACTTTATCAATCAGGCTGACGTTGCCGGGGCTGAGCAGATTGCCTCCGGCGGCGGTGGCAATGGCGCCCGGAATGGTTAGGTAATTGGCATTATGCTCAAGCCAGGCGAGCGCCCAAAAATTATCCATATCATTGGGGGAGACTGATTGGGTGATAAACGTCGGTGGCTTTATCTTGCTCGGACGAGCGATTGCCGGTGGTTTGGGTTGGGGTTTTATTGGCAGTACGCCCAGGCGCAGCATCTCACCGGCTCTGATTCGATCCGGGTTGTTTATTTGCGGGTTCAGTGCCAGCACATGCCTGACCGCTTCCGCATAGCGGGTATCGTTCAGGGCATGACCAAACATGCGGTGTATGATGCCTGAAAAGGTGTCTCCATTTTTTATTTTGTATTCGTAATAGGTTGGTCCATGTAGATTGCTCATGTTATTTATTTTCCTTAATGTTGTACTTAGGAGCGATCACGAAATAACTTCTCCATTCTGACGTGTTCTTTTACCCCAGTTCAAACGCTCTCAACCGTTATATAGGCCAGCGATGCGTCTCTTGATATCGATTGAGCTGGAGCAAAATTTCTGTGTCATTATTGCATAAGTTATTCGGTGCTCGTTCCTTAATTTATGTTTTTCACACTGGCAAATACCGACTGCATCGTGCAGAAAAAGACGTATGGGTAATTTATCCCGCCTGGATTGAGGCGTCTGATCGACAATAGATAAAGGGGGGCTATGGTCATGCATCCATAAACCCGATAGATTTTCCTCTCCCCGGCTTGGACTTGCACTCTTTTTCCAGTGCGCTCAGTAAATAGCGTGGGTGAATGGTTTTATTCAGACTGCGGTACTGGCGCACAATCGTCGCAAAATCCCCAGGCGTGAGGTTATCAAGCCGCGTTAAATCTGCCTTGTATTGTTCGATTTCGCTATTAACGTTGCAACCATGCTCTTCCAATACTTGCAAAAATAATCTCCATGCTTGTTTTGGTGTCATATAATCAAATTTTATCTTCAGGTCAAAACGACGCAATGAAGCGGCGTCCACAAGATTTAGTAAATTGGTGGAGGCAATAAACACACCTTTGAAGCTTTCCATTTGAACCAGTAGCTCATTAACCTGGGTGATCTCCCATGAGTTTTGAGAGGTGCCACGATCCAGAAGAAAGCTGTCCACTTCATCGATAAGCAACACCATATCGTCGGTTTCAGCTTCATCAAACATGGCAGAAATATTTTTTTCGGCTTCACCCACCCATTTACTGAGAATATCTGATGCCTGTTTTTTGAGCAATGGCTTGTCCAGTTTTTTTGCGACATAATGCGCAAAAGCGGTTTTTCCGGTGCCTGGCGCACCATACAAACAAATACGTGCCTGGTGGTTATGTTGTAGCCCGTTGGTTAATGCTTCCAGGTCTTGGTCTGGATTTAAATATTCAAGGCTATAGCGGGTTTCACAACTGATAACCGTGCGAGGTTTGCGCGATAAACCCATGACCTGTAGTTTGTTACCAATGATTCTTTCCAGATTTTGTTCCAGTTCTTTGGTATTTTCAACATCCAGATGAGCGGCAATTTTAGCCGAGCTTTCAGCATGCGCCGGTACCAGATGTTCATGTTCAGCCATTTGTGCCAACCAAGCGTCACTCAAACCAAGATGGCCAAGATATTTATCGAGAATACGGCGACGAATATTGCGTGTGGGTGGACGCAAATTCAGAACAAAGTCAAAGCGGCGTAATACGGAGTCCTCCAGTTGTACGACGCTATTACACAACCAAAAGGCAGGGATGAGGTTTTCTTCGAGCAACTGATGCACCCAGGCTTTTTTAAAATCAGGCCGTGTCACATGGCCGAACGGACTAAAATTTACGTTAGGAAAAGCGTCTTCTATTTCATCAAATAAAATAACGGATTTATCTTTATTGGCCAGTATTTTCTGGGTCAACTGGTAAGCGGAAAAACGGTCTTTTCCATCAATAGGGTGGCCTTCCATATCCTGCATAGTAATTTCGAATAACTCAAAGCCACAGTGCCTGCTTAAGGTTTTCACCAATTCGGTTTTACCGGTGCCAGGCTCGCCGTATATTAATATGTTGACCCCTGTGACATTTCTCTTTTCGGCTGAGCGTAAATAGCATACCAAAAGGTCGACGTCCTTCTTTAAATGAGAAAAATCTTCAATTGACAGGCGATTGCTCCACTATTTTAAAAAAGCATTGCAATATCGCTGTGGGATTATTTTGTTCCTGCGTCAAGGCATATTTGATGCCCCCCGAAACATCCAAATACTGCTGTAGTGAGTGCATATAATGGCCACTGGCATTAATGCGCAGCAATCCCGAAGAGATCAATGCACCATTAGCACGCATGGCATTGTCAATTTCTCTGCGGGAAACATTCAGAATAACCGATAGGGTGTGCCTGATCTGTTCATTGCTCATCTCTCCGAGTGTTTCGAGCACCATATTAAAACCGGTAGATGAGCTTGATACGATCGAAAATCGTAATATATCGATCTCACACTGCGTCAAACTCAGCGATTTTTGAAGAATCGAAATATTGGTGGAAAAGACATCGCCGGAGAGAGTCAGCGTATGGCTTTCCAGGGTATTTAATGTCTCTCGAAGGGTGGAAAATATTACTTTTTTATCAATCCCTTCATCCTGCCGAAGTTCTGACAAGCCTAAAACATGCATGGTCTCTGGATCATGCATGCCACCGTAACGATCAAAAAATCGGTTGAATATATTGAGCCGAACCAAAACACGTAAATTCCAGATCTTTAGCAACGGATTGTCGCCCGATATTTTATGGATATCCGTATTATCAGAAGGTTGTTCGTTATCATTCAACAGTGTCATGTTCAGTACCGAAAAGCTGCCTAACCGAGGCTAAAAGGCTATCATCAGAGCCTCTTGCAAAACTCTCAGCGATGAACAATCTGAGTTTGTCATTTTTACTTAGAAATGCGTAAAAACCCCAAAACTCGCCAGATGTTACTTAAGGCGGATCCATTTAGCCCCCTTTCGCTATTGAAATAGAAATTG
>JAFLJP010000154.1 GCA_022712945.1 Gammaproteobacteria bacterium
TAAAGAGCTCTCTTTCTAGACTTCTCCCGCTGGTTTCTAGTAACTTCCAACTTCGGAGTCAACCGAGGCAACAGTTTTATTTGAGAATGACGCGCTAAATTTCCAGGGAACACGCATTTATAGTTTATAACTATTTATTTATATCTTATAAATGGGTTCTGCAATGAATTGCAACATCTATAAGAGATGGGCTTCCCTTTCATCAAATTCGCTCATGCAGGGCGATGGTTCCCGCATGCCAAGGCTTGGCCGACCAGTGGCCTCACTGGTTATCTACCGATGGCATGTTAAGCAGATCTCCCCAGATAAGAGCATGAACTTTCCCCGCACTGCTGCATCATTTACGGTGGCCGTTAAATCACGTGGCTTCGATGTCTGGTGCCATCTCGCCTCCAGCCTACGCCTCATATGATGTTTTTGTTCATCAGCTCGCAGTTTTGCGTCCGGCTTCCTTCATACAAGCCCTCGCGGACTTGCCCTTGCCTTTCACTAGTCGTTATCGTCTACTAACAACATGGTGTTCGACGGTGATCTTCCTACAGAGGACTTTCACCTCATGAGTTCATGCCCATGCTGGGCGTACACAAATCGTTAAACCGGACAGTTTTCCGCGTCGTGCATTTGTGCTAAAAAAGCCTAGCACAAGCCGCCGTCGCTCCAAACTGCCAGTTAACGAGGCCGTTAGGCGCATGAAGAGATGGAGGTCGCTTGAATAAGGAACATGAATTTCAGTTAGGTTTAGCTGATGCAGAAGAATCAGAAGTTCAGATAAGGCTGGCAGAGTCAGCGGATGTTTCGGCTTTATATGGTGTTGTAGAAAATGCCAGCGACTTTGCAAAGAAAATGCGAGACAAGGTCATTGACTCAAGAACACCTCCAATTGCGTGCAAGGCAAAATGTGATCATTGTTGTTATCAGTCTGTTTCTATAACAGCACCAGAAGCCTTGAGGATTGCTGATTATTTAATTCAGCGTAAGTCGAATTTGGTTCGACGGTTTATATACAAGCTGAATACTTTAAATAAGAAAATTGAGGGAAAAACGCCTGAGCAACGAGGAGCGCTTAATCTGCCATGTGCTTTCCTAGAAAAAGCGAAGTGCCAAATATACAAAGTACGTCCTTTGTTATGCCAGAAGCATACATCGCTTAATTTACAAGAATGCATTGCTGCAAAGCCAAATGGTTTTCCTCCAGGTAGTATTACCGAAGAAAAGGCGCAGCTTGTAACGTATACAGCTGTAGTATCCGGTTACCGAAGTGGATTGAAAAATATCTACCAAAAAGCTTTCATGGTAGCTACGAGTTAACCAAGGCAGTATTAGTTGCACTAGAGACTGAGGATGCGGCTGATTTGTGGATTTCAGGGCAAGATGTGTTCGAAAATTGTGAAATTAATTTGACAGAAAGCGCCTAACAAAAGCAATCTCGTGTCAAGATAAATCCAAATCGCCGGGATTGATTATAAAGTCATGAAATTCGATGTTGTAACCTAGTGGGTGCGGATCATCTGATCTTATTCCCACCCGATTAAAGCCTAGCCAGCCGGTCGGTAGCGACATCCACAGGCAACCCCGGTAACGGGCGTCTGAAGCTGGATGGAACAAGCGTGCAGGGTCAGTATAGAGCCCCGAAATATGTATAGTTGTGGAAGTAAACTCGCAAAATATCGCGAGCCAAAGCCGACGGCCTGATTGCTCCGGAAGGCAGCAGTGTTGAATGCAACAAAGGCGAGCATTCAACAGACCACCGGGGTCTTAGACCTGATCATGTGCGCACAGAGGGGACTTGGGAACTTGAGAGAGCCAATAAGCCTCCTTGTAGAGAGACCGGGATCGGTAAACCGGAATATAAAAGTGGCCAGACAGCGCCAAGATGCTATGAACTTGATCCTGAATAAAAACAAACTAAACATAGCCAACAAGGTATCCACAGGGGAGTTAATAACGAACGCTGTGGAGAAGGGCGATTGGCAGTCTTAGCGGATCATAGTACCGAAGGCCACCATTGTGGTCGGGAAGGTGGGGAAGCCAACCCGGGCGAGCCACTGAAGGGAAGGAGAAGTCGGGCACCACGTAAAGCTGGAGGGAACTATGGGAGATACACTGGGATCACAAACCATATCAACGCGACTCCAGCGGATTGCGCAAAAAGCACATCAAGAACCGGAGTTGATATTTGACAACCTGTACTATCTGATTGATCTACCCCTACTACGCGAGGCATATAGACGGACGCGCAAAGATGCCGCACCCGGCGTCGACAAAATCACCGCCAAGCAGTATGCGGCAGATTTGGAGGCCAACCTCGGTGATCTGCATCAACGATTGTGCGAGCGCAACTACATCACCCCTCCAGTAAAACGGTGTTGGATCGAGAAAGAACCAGGAAAGGATCGTCCCATTGGTATCCCCACGTTCGAAGACAAACTTGTCCAACGAGCCGTGGAAATGCTGGTGAGTGCCATCCATGATCAAGATTTCAAGTCGTTCTCATACGGGTTCATAAAAGGGCGCAATCAACATCAAGCCCTGAATGAGCTGAGAACGCACATCATGGCCAGCCGCCAACTCACGATTATTGATGCAGATGTCAGTGGATTCTTCGATAACATCGCCAAGCCACACCTGCGAACGTTTATCGAACGACGGGTTGCTGATGGAGGCATAAAGCAGCTGCTAGGCAAATGGCTCAATGCCGGAATCGAGGAAGATGGCATCGTCCACTACCCCGACAAAGGCACGCCTCAGGGTGGCGTCATCTCACCCCTATTAGCCAATATATACCTGCATCACGTATTGGATGATTGGTTCGAAACAGAAGTGAAGCCCCGCATGAAAGGTCGCTGTTTCATCATACGTTTTGCTGATGATTTTATCATCGGCTGTACTCGAAAAGAGGACGCAGAACGTATAATGAAAGTACTACCCAAGCGGTTTGAAAAGTATGGTCTCACGATCCATCCAACCAAAACTCAATGCTTTGACTATAGTCGGCCAACAGGCAAAGAAAGCCCAGCGGATATTAAAACGCTGAACTTTTTGGGGCTAACCCACTATTGGGCAAAGTCCCGTCGAGGGGCATGGATAATAAAGCGACAGACACAACGGCAACGCCAAAAGCGCTTAATCACTTGGAAATCATTTAGTGAAAAGCTAAAGAAGCTACACCCGCTGCCTATTCCAAGATTAGTCCACTCATACTTCAAGCACATAACCTTGACACCCACTAGTTCATAAGTACACTGTATGTATGAGGAGGTTATTATTCAAGTGGGATGATAAGAAAAACACAGTGAACACCAAGAAGCATGGTGTGTCATTTGATGAAGCAAAATCAGTATTTTATGATGAATTTGCTATTCAATTCTATGATCCAGAGCACTCTGAAAGTGAAGATAGGTTCATTCTGCTTGGTACAAGTTTCAAATTAAAAACACTTGTTGTATGTCATTGCTTTAGGGAAGAAGAAACAGTGGTGAGGATAATATCAGCAAGAAAAGCAGATAAAGATGAAGGGCAAGTCTATTGGAGTGAAAGAAAATGAAAGAACATTATGATTTTTCAAAAATGAAAGGGAAAAAGAATCCTTACACAAAATATCTTAAACAGCCTGTCACCATGCGCCTTGACTGTGAGTCTGTTGATTATTTCAAATCACTAGCTGAAGAAACCGGTATACCATACCAAACACTTATTAATCTTTATCTTCGTGATTGCGCTATTAATCACCGTAAACTAGAAATGCAGTGGGCTTCATAGAAAGCCTAATCGGGTAGCCAAGGGTCTCTAACCCTCAGCCCCCACAACGCGCTCTTCTCAGTTGATGGAAGCTGAGAAACCAAGGCTTGGTCGCCCGAAGGGTTGCTCTGTCTGCTTCCATGGTGGCGTTAGCTCGCGGGCGGCTTGCCCTTGCCTTTCACCAGTCGTTATCGCCTACTAACAATAGGGTGTTCGACGGTGATCTTCCTACAGAGGTCGTTCACCTCATCAGTTCATGCCCATGCTGGGCGTACACAAATAACGGGGCGTGTGAAGTTGCGGAGGCTATTCAATGCCCTGTGTCAGTCAAAAACTTTCATAGAGCGAGCTCAAACTTCAGCAAATCGGAGCCCTTCTCCAATCCAGCGTTGGATAAGTGGCTGAATGAGTTGCGGATGGCGCTGTTGAATCAACTCACAGGCACTATCAACTTGTGGAATAAGGTGTTCGTCGCGTAGCAGGTTGGCGATCTGTAGGGCGATCTCACCGGTCTGGCGGGTGCCCAGTACTTCACCGGGGCCACGTATTTCAAGGTCTCGGCGAGCGATGAGGAAGCCGTCGTTGGTCTCTCTCATGATTGATAGGCGGGATTTGGCGAGCCTTGATAAGGGGCCGTGGTACATCAATACACAGCTGCTTTTGGTGCTGCCGCGACCCACCCGGCCACGCAGTTGGTGCAGTTGTGCCAGGCCGAGACGTTCTGCATTTTCGATCACCATCAGTGAGGCGTTGGGAACATCAACCCCCACTTCGATAACGGTGGTGGCGACCAGCAGATCAAGCTCTACACGTTTAAAAGCACTCATCACCGCCTCTTTTTCTGCCGGTTTCATGCGCCCGTGAACCAGTCCGACTCGAACCCCGGTTAATGTTTCGCGCAGCTCTGTTTCAGCCTCTTGAGCCGCCTGGCACTGTAGTACGTCAGACTCTTCGATGAGGGTGCAGACCCAATAAACCTGCCGCCCTGCCTGGCAGGCAGTGTGGACGCGCTGGATGATCTCCGGGCGGCGGCTGTCGGGCACCACCACGGTCTCGACCGGGCTGCGACCGGGGGGCAGCTCATCAATGGTCGAGCAGTCGAGATCGGCAAACACCGACATCGCCAGTGTGCGGGGGATCGGTGTGGCGGTCATAATCAGCTGATGCGGCATCAAGCCACCCGCGACGCCTTTCTCTTTCAGTGCCAGCCGTTGATGCACGCCAAAGCGGTGTTGTTCATCCACAATGACCAAACCAAGGTGTGCAAATTTAACCCCCTCCTGAAAAAGTGCGTGAGTACCCACTATCATTTGTGAGCTACCAGACTCTAGGTCGACCAGTGTTTGCTGGCGTTTTTTCCCCTTTAGCTTGCTGGCCAGCAGGCTGACTTGCAGGTCGAGCGGTGCCAGCCAGTCGCTAAAATTACGGTAGTGCTGTTCTGCCAGTAGTTCGGTGGGGGCCATCAATACCGCTTGATAGCCCGCTTCAATGGCGGCGAGGGCGGCCATGGCGGCGACCACGGTTTTGCCCGAGCCGACATCACCCTGTACCAGCCGCTGCATCGGATAGGGTTGGATCAAATCCTGGTTGATCTCGTTAACCACCCGCTGTTGTGCACCGGTTAGTTGGTAGGGCAGGCGTTGGATAAATGTTTGACGAAGAGCCCCCTCACGTTTAAAGCGTGGCCCGCCCTGCTGTCTGATGTGGCTGTGCAGCTCACGCAGCGAAAGTTGGTGAGCCAATAACTCCTCAAAGGCGAGGCGCTGTTGTGCGGGGTGGACGCCCTTTTCCAACTGCACTTGCGAGACCTCCGGCGGGGGGTAGTGGATAAACTGTATCGCTTCGGCGGTGGTGGGGTAGTGGTGCTGGAGTAGAGTTTCCGGTGGCAACAGTTCGGGTAGCGCCTCGCCTGACTGTTGCAGCAGCTCCAACGCTTGTTTGACTAGCTTGCGTATCGCAGGCTGTTGTAACCCCTCGGTGGTGGGGTAGATCGGGGTGAGTGACTCTTCCAGTGTGGCGCTGAAGCTGTCGCTGATCAGCTCTATTTCGGGGTGGATCATCTCAAGCGTGGCACCGCCGCCGCGAATTTCACCAAAGCAGCGTACCCGCCGCCCGGTGCTGAGGCGGTTCTGTTGCCCGCTGTTGAAGTAGAAAAAACGCAGCGTCAGTGAGCCACCGCCATCACTGATGTGGGAGAGCAGCATGCGGCGCTTGCCAAATTTTATTTCGGTATGTTGAACCTCACCCTCAATTACCACATTGTCGCCGGGGCGAAGTGTGCTGATCGGGGTGATGCGGGTGCGATCTTGATAGCGGCTGGGCAGGTGGAACAGCAGCTCACGGAGTGAGTGAATCCCCAACTTGGCGAGCTTGGCCTCCATGCTGGGGCCAACTCCTTTTAAGGTGGTGACAGAGGTGCTATCCAGCGCCATGATGCTTCCTGAAAGTTAGGATGTCAGTTCGAGAATACCATCCATCTCGACTTGTGCATCACGGGGGAGCTGGGCAACACCAACGGCGGCACGAGCCGGGTAAGGCTGTTGAAAATATTCACCCATCACCTCATTGACTGCGGCAAAGTTACCAAGATCGGTCAGGAAAATATTGAGTTTGGCGACATCGGCAAAGCAGCCACCGGAGGCTTCGATAACCGCTTGCAGGTTTTTAAATACCTGGTGAATTTGCGCTTTAATATCACCCTCAACCATGGTCATGCTCTCGGGCACCAGTGGAATCTGGCCTGAGAGATAGACGGTACTGCCGACCTTAACCGCCTGTGAATAGGTGCCAATGGCCTTGGGTGCGTTATCGGTGTGGATGATCTGTTTCATTATTGCTCTCGGTAATGGGTGGATTTAGGGTGGGAAAAAAGACAAGTAAGAGCGGTATTTTAATAAATTCTACATCCCTTAGCCACGGGTACGGGTAATTTTGGCTACGTCAGAGAGGGTGCGAAGCTTGCGAATAATGGCCGCAAGATGAACCCGGTTACGGACGGTGATGGTATACAGGGTGCTGTGATGGGTGCCGTCATGCTCGATAGTGTAGACTTTTTCGATGTTGGACTCTAACAGGGCGATGTTGGCGGCAACGGCGGCCAGTACGCCCCGCTGATTGGCCGCATCCACACGAATATCCACCGCAAACTCCCCTTCAACCTGACTATCCCACTGCACATCCAAGTGCTGTTCGGGGCGGTTACGAAATTCGGCGGTGTTGTTACAGCTTTCAGTGTGAACCACGATGCCGCGCCCCACACTGACATGGCCACAAATCGGATCTCCCGGAATCGGGTGGCAACATTTCGCAAAAGTGACCACCATTCCTTCAGTTCCGCGAATTGCAAGTGGCTGAATCGCATCGTCGGTTTCGCTATTGGGTATCTGGTCGGCAATCAGCTGGCGTGCTGTAATCAGTGCCACACGCTGGCCTAGGCCAATATCGACCAGTAGATCATCCAGGCTCTGGCACTCTTGTTCTTGCAGGTAGTGCTGAATCGAGTGTGCGGAGAGCTGTTCAATTGAGCTGGAGAAAGCGGCCAGTGTTTTGTTGAGCAGTCGTTTACCCAGAATCAGCGCTTCATCGTATTGCAGGTTTTTGAGTGCAGCGCGGATATTGGCGCGGGCCTTACCGGTCACGGCAAAATCGAGCCATACCGGGTTGGGGTGCGAGCTTTTAGTGGTGATAATTTCAACGGTTTGGCCATTTTGCAGCCGACTGCTGAGGGGCACCAGTTTGCGATCAACTTTAGCGGCAACGCAGCGATCACCAATGGCGGTGTGTACCGCATAGGCAAAATCGACCGTAGTGGCGCGGCGTGGCAGCTCCATAATCTCCCCCTTGGGGGTAAAGACGTAGACCCCATCTGGGAAGAGATCAATTTTAACATTTTCAAGAAACTCTAATGAGTTGCCAGCGCTGTTTTGAATATCCAGCAACTCCCGCAGCCACTCTTGGGCGCGAACCTGGTTGCCCGATTCGCTATCATCCGACTTATACAGCCAGTGGGCGGCAATACCCGCTTCTGCCACCTCATCCATGGTGGTGGTTCGAATCTGAATTTCAATCGGCACACCAAAAGGGCCAAACAGAATGGTGTGCAGGGATTGATAACCATTGGCTTTGGAGATGGCGATATAATCTTTGAACTTGCCCGGCACCGGCTTATAGAGGTTGTGCATGGTGCCCAGAATGCGATAGCAGCTATCCACGCTGTCGACCACGATACGGAAGGCGTAGACATCCATCACGTCAGAAAAATTGAGGTGATTGCGCTTCATCTTCTGGTAGAGGCTGTAGATATTTTTTTCACGCCCCAGCACCTGGCACGGAATCTCTTCTTGTTCGAGCTGCCCCTTAATCGCCGTCTCAATTCGCTGAACAATCTCTTTACGGTTGCCCCGCGCTTTCAGTACCGCCTGCTTCAGGGTTTTGTAGCGGTTGGGGTAGTAGGCAGAGAAACCGAGATCTTCCAGGTCAAGCCGTAACTGGTTCATCCCCAGCCGACTGGCGATAGGCACATAGATTTCGAGGGTTTCACGGGCGATACGGCGGCACTTGTCGGGGCGCATGACACCCAGGGTGCGCATGTTGTGTAGGCGGTCAGCCAGTTTGATCAGGATAACGCGAATATCCTTCACCATCGCCAAGATCATTTTACGGAAATTGGCCGCCTGGGCCTCAACCTTGCTTTCAAAATGAATGTGGGTCAGCTTGGAGACACCGTCAACCAGCTCGGCCACCTCGTTACCAAACTCGCTCTCCAGTTGTGCTTTGGTGACGTCGGTATCTTCGATAACATCGTGCAGAATCGCCGCCATCAGCGAGCGATAATCCATACGTATTTCGGCGAGAATGGTGGCGACAGCCAGCGGGTGGGTAATGTAGGGCTCACCACTTTTGCGGAATTGCCCTTCATGGGATGCAGCGCCAAAGACATAGGCGCGGTAGACCTCAGTGATCTGATGCGGCTCAAGATACGCCTCAAGCTGTTGGCATAAATGGCTGATACCGGACATCAGATACGAAAGCTCTTATAACTCTTTTTGCAGCTCTTCGTCACTGACCTGTGATTCAAGCGCATGTTCCTTGGCGCTAACGTCTTCAAAAATTTTATGCTGATCAATTTTTCCTGCAGCAATTTCACGCAGTGCCACCACGGTGGGCTTATCATTTTCCCAGGCAACCAGCGGCTCTTTGCCATTGCTGATTTGGCGTGCACGTTTTGCGGCTACCAACACCAGGTTGAAACGGTTGTCCACGTGATTCAGGCAGTCTTCTACAGTGATGCGTGCCATTCGAGTATTACCTTCAAGTTATGTTCAATTGACGAAAAGAGAGCAATTCTACTTAATTTATAGCCCCGGTGACAGCAGATTGTCCAATAATTGCCCATAACGCTGTTGTTGAGAGAGCAGACGCAGGCGCTGATTGAGAATAATGGTGCGTAACTCCGCGAGTGCGGTGTCAAAATTATCGTTGATGACAAGGTAATCAAATTCACGGTAGTGGGTAATTTCATTGACTGCATCCCGCATGCGGCGGGCAATAATTTCATCGCTATCCTGGCCACGGCCTCGCAGGCGTTGCTCCAGGCTTTGTCGTGACGGCGGCAGAATAAAGATCGGAATCGCCTCGGGAATCATCCGTCGAACCTGTTGCGCTCCCTGCCAGTCAATTTCCAGAATAACATCGGTGCCGCTCTCCAATTGCTGGGTAACCCACTCGCCACAGGTACCGTAATAGTTGTCAAAAACCTGAGCATGCTCCAGAAAAGTGGCGCGACCAATCATCTCTTTAAAGATGGTCATACCCACAAAATTATAATGCACACCATCCTCTTCACCGGGACGGTGGGCACGGGTTGTATGCGAAACCGAGACCTTAATACCATCAGTGGAGTCGATCAACGCTTTCACCAGGCTGGTTTTACCTGCACCAGAGGGGGCCGAAATGACATACAGTGTGCCACGGGCGGTATGTGTATTGATGTCTGCCATGGTTGGTATTGCTCCCAATATTTATCAGAATGGTGTTAAACCGGACAATTCATAAATTATGCACAATCTCGCTTGTCTATTGATTCCACAGGAAATATTTCTTCAGTCGTTGGTAATCACTGATACGAAGTTCCTTCATAAATTTCCCTGTAAAACCAATATTCTGCGCGATTTTTGCACAAATTCATGAAATGTCCGGGTTAAACCGGAACACTCTTTGGCAGGTATTCTATCAAGAATGTTGGGTACCTGTTAGGTGTGTTCTGGTCGTCCCCCCCGTTTATGCAGAGACTCTCCCGGGATGCCATGTGCCTTACGCTTCCTTGGTGTACAATAGCAAAAAATAATGTCAGGAGAGTCTGTTGGAACAGTTTCGTGGAACCACCATCGTCTCGGTACGACGGGGTAATAAGGTTGTTATCGGTGGTGATGGTCAGGTCACGCTGGGTAATACGGTGATGAAGGGCAATGCACGCAAGGTGCGTCGTCTCTATAACGGCAAGGTGATTGCCGGTTTTGCTGGTGGTACGGCAGATGCTTTTACCCTGTTTGAGCGTTTTGAAGCAAAGCTGGAGAAACACCAAGGCAATCTGGTGCGTGCTGCGGTTGAAATGGCCAAAGATTGGCGCACCGACCGTATGTTACGTCGGCTGGAGGCGCTGTTGGCGGTGGCGGATGAAAAAGCCTCGCTGATTATCTCCGGCAACGGTGATGTGATTGAGCCTGAGAAAGGGTTGATTGCAATTGGCTCCGGCGGGCCATTTGCCCAATCGGCGGCGATGGCGCTACTGGATTGTACCGAGATGGATTCCCGCGCCATTGTCGAAAAGGCATTGACTGTTGCTGGCGATATTTGCATCTATACCAATCATAACCAAACCATTGAAGAGCTGGAGATACGCAGTGGCGAATGATATTCAAGTCCCTTGTTTGACACCCCGTGAGATTGTTGAGGCGCTGGATGAGCACATTATCGGCCAGTCTGAGGCTAAGCGTGCGGTGGCCATTGCGCTGCGTAACCGCTGGCGTCGCAGCCAGCTGGATGAAAACCTGCGTAACGAAATCACCCCCAAGAATATTTTAATGATCGGCCCCACCGGGGTGGGTAAAACCGAGATTGCCCGTCGTCTGGCCAAGCTGGCGAATGCTCCTTTTATTAAGGTAGAGGCGACCAAGTTTACCGAGGTGGGTTATGTGGGGCGCGATGTTGAGTCGATTGTGCGTGATCTGATTGAATCGGCGATTAAACTGACCCGCGAGCAGGAGATGAAAAAGGTGCGTATTCGCGCCGCTGATGCGGCAGAAGAGCGTATTTTGGATATATTGTTACCCCCCGCTCGCACCTCAGCCAGCTTTGGTGAAGCCGAGAAGCCGAGCGAGCAGGCGTCATCAACGCGACAAAAATTTCGCAAAAAACTGCGTGAAGGTGAGCTGGATGCCCGCGAGATCGAAGTAGATATTTCCTCACCCAAAATGGGTGTAGAGATCATGGCACCGCCCGGTATGGAGGAGATGACCAACCAGCTACAGGGCATGTTCCAAAATATGGGCAATGCACCGGCCACCAGTCGCAAGTTGTCGATTAAAGAGGCAATGAAATTATTAACCGATGAGGAGGCCGCCAAGCTGCTGAATGAAGATGAGATTAAGCAGATAGCGGTTAATCTGGTGGAGCAAAACGGCATTGTCTTTCTGGATGAAATGGACAAAATCGCCAAGCGCGGTGAGAGCAGCGGTACTGATGTCTCCCGTGAAGGGGTGCAGCGCGACCTGTTGCCACTGATTGAGGGCTGCACCGTCTCCACCAAGTACGGCATGATCAAAACTGACCATATTTTATTTATCGCCTCGGGGGCATTTCATCTGGCCAAACCGTCAGATCTGATTCCTGAGTTGCAGGGGCGGCTGCCGATTCGGGTTGAGCTATCGGCACTGAAGGTTGAAGATTTTGTACGTATTTTGACCGAGCCAAGCGCCTCACTTACCACGCAGTACATCGCGTTGCTGGCAACAGAGGGGTTGAGTGTCAGCTTCAGTGAAGATGGCATCAAACGTATTGCCGAAATGGCGTGGCAGGTGAATGAGACCACTGAAAATATCGGTGCCCGCCGTCTGCACACTGTGATGGAGCGTCTGCTGGAAGAGATCTCTTTTACCGCAGACAGCGAGGGTGGCGAGCAACGGGTGGATGCCGCGTATGTGGAGGCTCAGTTGGGTGAACTGGCTGGGGATGAAGATCTCTCCCGTTATATCCTTTGATGACACGGCCGATTCCCACCGAAATTAACCTGCATCAAAAAAGCCGCCAACTGGTGGTCGTTTTTGATGACGGCACTCGTTATGAATTCAGTTGTGAGTTTTTACGGGTTTACTCGCCCTCAGCGGAAGTGCGTGGCCATGGCGTGGGTAATGCGGTATTGCAGCTCGGCAAGGAGAACGTCAACATCACCGCCATTGAGCCGGTGGGCAATTATGCGGTGAAGCTGGTATTTGATGATGGCCATGACAGCGGCCTTTATAGCTGGGAATACCTGTATAAAATAGGTGTTGATCAAACATCCTTGTGGCAGGCGTATCTAAACACGCTTGAACAAGCGGGTCACACACGGCAAACTGCGGGATATTGAGTAACTGTTTTCGGCAATGGGGCAAGCATGGAAAAGAGAGAGAGTGATACTACCCACTTCGGTTTTGAGCAGGTAGCGGCAGAAGAGAAAGCGGGCAAAGTGGCCGAGGTTTTCCACTCGGTGGCCAGCAAATACGATGTGATGAATGATGTCATGTCATTTGGCGTGCATCGCCTGTGGAAACGTTACACCATCGACATGGCCCGTGCTCGCCCCGGCAATCGGGTGCTGGACTTAGCCGGTGGCACCGGTGATCTCACCAAGGCGTTTGCCAAACAGGTGGGGGCAGAGGGTGAGGTGGTGTTGTCCGACATCAACTCCTCAATGCTCGGCCAGGGGCGCATTCGCCTGACAGATCAGGGTGTGTTGGGTAATGTCCGTTTTGTGCAGGCCAATGCCGAGGCACTGCCGTTTCCTGATAATCACTTCGATGTGATTACCATCGCCTTTGGTCTGCGTAATGTGACCGACAAAGCCAAAGCGTTGGCCTCAATGTATCGAGTACTTAAACCGGGCGGTCGCCTACTGGTACTGGAGTTCTCCAAACCGGTGATACCGGGGTTGGCACCAATTTATGACACCTACTCATTCAAAATACTGCCGAAAATGGGCAAGATGATTGCGGGTGATGAAGAGAGCTACCGCTATCTGGCCGAGTCGATCCGCATGCACCCCGATCAGGAGACACTGAAACAGATGATGGTGGATGTGGGGTTTGAGCGTGCCGATTACCACAACCTGACCGGAGGCATTGTAGCGCTGCACCGGGGTTACAAGCTATGAAAGAGGCACTGACCTCACCCTACGCCAGCTTTGGTCAACGGGCCGCAGCGCTACTCATCAATCTTTTCCTGTTTGCAGTGGTCACCAGTCTGTTGCCACTGATTGTTCTGCGCTTGAGTGGCGGTGCTATTGACTTGATGGTGGCCGAGGGGTTCAGCTCCCTTCTGTTCCTGCTGGTTTTAGCTATCTGCTGGGTTACGTTACGCGGTTCACCGGGACAGTTGATGATGGGCTGTTACGTGGCGGATGAACAGAGTCACTCGCCGATTGGCTGGAAGAGTGCTGCAGTACGGGCGCTGGGCTATATTGTCTCCTTAATACCATTCGGTCTGGGATTTTTTTTGGCCGCCTGGGATAAACGACAGCAAGGGTGGCATGACAAACTGGCCGGTACCCTAGTGCTTCAGGATCACTATCATGAGCTGAATGATGAGTCACAAAAGAGCCTTCAACAGCTATTGAAGGAGTTGAAATGAGCCTTGCCGAGATCGTCACCAATACACTCCAGCGCGTGTTTAACCAATGCCTTGAGTTTGACTCCCTGAGTCGCCAGCGCTTTTCAGCACTACAGGGGCGGGTGATTGCCATTGAACTGAGCGGAGTCGGGGTTCAGATCTACCTCTCTCCCACTCAGGATGAGGTTCAAATCTCAGCTGTTCATGATGGTGCTGCGGATGTCACCCTGAGCGGCACCCCATTCTCCTTTGCCCGAATGGGATTGGCGGATGACAGTAGCGATAGCCTCTTTAGTGGTGAGATTACCCTGAGTGGTGACAGCACACTGGGGCAGCGTTTTGGTGAAATTATCAAAGAGATGGATATCGACTGGGAAGAGTTCGCCTCACAGTGGCTGGGAGATGTGGTCGCACACAAAGCGGGCGATGTGCTACGCGGTGGGCTGGCGTGGAGCCGTGACAACATCAATAGTGGACAGCAGACACTCACTGAATACCTTCAGGAAGAGCTGTGCCTGTTACCGGTACAAGAAGAGGTGGATCTGTTTTTCACCAATGTACATATCCTGAGAGATGATGTTGAGCGAACCGCCGCACGCATCAAGCGGTTGCAGCAGAATATCGAGAAAGTGACGTGATTAAAGCCAGCCAGATTCTCCGCCTGTTGCGCATCAATCAGGTACTGATCAAACACGGTCTTGATGAGATTGTATTAGCGACACCGCTGTTTCGATCCGTCGCTTTTTTGCGCCTTTTACTGCCCTGGAACTGGATTAAAGGCAAACCCAAAGGGTGCCATGGTGAGCGCATTCGACTCGCCCTTGAAGAGCTTGGGCCAAGCTTTGTCAAGTTTGGCCAGCTGCTCTCCACCCGGCGTGACCTCTTCTCTGGCCAGATTGCCAATGAGTTAGCCAGACTACAAGACCGGGTTCCCCCGTTTCCGGGTGAGCAGGCGCGGGCCATCGTTGAAAAGGTGTATGGAAAGCCAGTGAGTGAGGTGTTCAAACACTTTGATGAGACACCACTGGCATCCGCCTCCATCGCTCAGGTTCATGTGGCCACACTCCACGATGGCACCGAAGTGATCGTCAAAGTGGTACGCCCCAATATTCGCAAAATCATCGAACGTGACATTGGCCTGCTCTACACCATTGCCGAGCTGGCCGAGCGTTATTGGGGCGAGGCCAAACGCTTACACCCGGTCGATATTGTTGCAGAATACGAAAAGACTATCTTCGATGAGTTGGACTTGATGCGCGAAGCCGCCTCTGCCTCGCAGCTGCGGCGTAATTTTGCAGACTCCCAGCAGCTCTACGTACCGGAAATCCACTGGCAATATTGTCACCATGAAGTGATGGTGATGGAACGCATCTCCGGCATTCCGGTCAGTGACATTGAACGCCTGCGTAAAGAGGGAGTTGATCTGCAAAAACTCTCTGAAAAGGGAGTAAAGATCTTCTTCACCCAGGTCTTTTCCCACAACTTCTTCCACGCCGACATGCACCCCGGCAATATCTTTGTCTCACCGGAAGGGCAATACATTGCAGTGGACTTCGGCATTATGGGCGCACTCTCCCTCGATGATCAACGCTACCTGGCAGAGAACTTCTTCGCCTTTTTCCAGCGTGATTACCGCCGTGTAGCCGAACTGCATGTTGAGTCCGGCTGGGTACCCGCAGACACCCGGGTAAATGAATTTGAAGCAGCGATTCGCACCGTGTGTGAACCCATTTTTGAACGTCCGCTGAAAGACATCTCCTTTGGTCGCCTGTTGGTCAACCTGTTCCAGACCGCACGCCGCTTTGATATGGAAGTACAACCACAACTGGTACTACTACAGAAAACCCTGCTGAATGTAGAAGGGTTAGGACGCACGCTGTACCCAGAGCTGGATCTTTGGAGCACCGCCAAACCCTTCTTCGAAACATGGATGAATGATCAACTGGGCTTTGGCCGCGCCAAGCAGGAACTAAAGAGCCAGGTACCCCGCTGGGGAGAGACCCTGCCACAACTGCCAGGGCTGATTCACGATGTACTAAAGCAATCTCGAGACGGCCAGCTAACCAACAAACAACAGAACCAGCAGCTTGAAGCGCTAAGACGCGAAATGGAAGAGGGCAACCAACGCCGCTCCCTGCTACTCCCCGCCGCCGCCATGATCATCGCCGCCGCCGTCATCTTCGGCCTGGATGGCCGCGCCCCCACCCTCATTGCCGGAGCACCACTCACCAGCTGGCTACTCGGCGGCTTCGGTGTCTGGTTACTGATAATGGCGTGGTCACGGCGTTGAGCTGAATAAATAGACCTGAATTGCCGGATATTATCAGAATATCAAGGCAAATAGAGCGGCTTTTAAGTGATTAACGGGTGTTATTGCCTGATCGTTCGTTGAATATGGCGGGGGAAAGCGGGCGATTGTGCCTTATACTGATAGTTAGGCCAAAAAGGAGACTCATCATTTGTCTAGACTTGTATCACCACCAATAGACCAATTCGATAAATTGCGTCAACCACTTACTGATGGCGAGCGAATTGTATTTGATCTCTTTAATGCCCATTTACCTATTGAATGGGAAATTTATCTTCAACCCCATCTAAATGGTTTACGACCCGATTTTGTTCTCTTACATCCTCAAGTCGGAATAGCAGTTTTTGAAGTGAAAGACTGGAATCTTCAAGCGATGAAATACAGCGTTACGGAGCGTACTGGAAAATCACCAGTACTCTTAGGTGAAAAGGATGGTAAACAGTTTTCGTTACAAGACCAAAATCCGATAGAAAAAATCTACAGGTATAAACAAGAAATTCATGAATTATACTGCCCTCGTATTGATGGGAAATCAGGGTTTGCAGCTATTACCGCAGGAGTCATATTTCCTTTTTCAACAGATGACTCCATCAAAAAACTATTTTCAAAAAGTTTAAGCTACAGAGGAATGGATAAATACCCTAAATACAATCCATTAACGGGTGCAATATCTGTTCAATCGGGAGATATTAATTCCGTGTTCCCTGAGAGTATCAGGGAATTTTCAAAATTCATGAATGATGATTTAGCAAAAGATTTAAGAAACTGGTTGGTTGAACCAGACTTTGCTGCAACTCAAAGACAACCATTAGAGCTTGATAGAACACAATTGTCTTTTGTTAAAACAAGAACAAAATCAGGATATCGCCGAATAAAAGGTGCCGCAGGTTCAGGGAAATCTCTCATATTGGCTGCAAGAGCAGCCGAACTACTTGGTGAAGGAAAAGAGGTTTTAGTAGTTACGTTTAATATCACATTACTCCATTACCTCATGGATATCTCAGTCCGATGGCCTCAATCAGCGGGGAAAACTCGTAAAGATATTACGTGGCTCAATTTCCATTTTTGGTGCAAAAGGGTATGCCAAGAAAACGACTACGAAGAAGAATATAAAAATCTTTGGACCGAGAATGAAAATGTACATAGCGTTCTTAGTGTCGATCTACCAAACCTTGTTTCATCGATTCTTGATGATTCATCTTGTATTACATCAAGTTATGATGCCGTTTTAGTGGATGAAGGGCAGGATTTCATGCCGAGTTGGTGGAATGTATTAAGAAAAGTATGTAAAAAAGATGGTGAAATGCTTCTCGTTGCAGATGCAACTCAAGATATTTATGGCACGGCGAACTCATGGACAGATGAAACAATGGTTGGAGCAGGCTTTGGTGGTAAATGGGCAGAGCTAAAGATTAGTTATAGGTTGCCACTACTGGCGCTTGAATATTCAAGAAAGTTCGCAGAACAATTCTTGCCTAAAGATACTGTTGACTTGCCAGTAGCAGAGCAAAGTGAATTGAATTTATTTCCCTGTACTTTGAAATGGGTTCACACTCAAATGGAATCTACGGCTCAAGTATGTAGAGAAGAATTATTTTTATTGGCTACAGATGCAGAGCCAGATTTGGTATCAATACCTGATATAACATTTTTGTCAGACACTAATAAGCGAGGTATTAGTGTGGTTTCTGAATTAGGAGCTAAAGGTGTTAAATCATGCCATACATTTTCTGAAGATGGTCGTGAGTCTAGAAGGAAAAAAATGGGATTTTATATGGGCGATGCTCGTATTAAAGCAACAACCCTTCACAGCTTTAAAGGATGGGAATCAAGAGCTATTGTGATTTTCATTGGTCAGTCTGTAGATAAAAAATCATTGGCTCTTATATATACAGGTTTAACACGGTTAAAGAGACATGCTGAGGGAAGTTATTTAACGATTGTTTCTTGTGCAAATGAATTAATACCATATGGAAAAACATGGCCAAATTATGTTGAAAAATGGCCTACAAGGCAATTTCACTCGGACGTATTTTTCGCTGGCGCTCAAAATACGCCGGTGAATTGCGACGTTATGTCTAAATATTAAGGTAACTACTCACCCCATATATAAACGATAATCTTCTTGACACACTTTTAGCGGAAAAAATAGTGAGGCACCCACACTATAAAATAACCCCTCTTCATTCCAAACGTCGCAGCCACTCACATCTCATCCTAACCTCACGAT
>JAFLJP010000123.1 GCA_022712945.1 Gammaproteobacteria bacterium
TGTTTTAAAGCAAGCTGGCCGATTAGCGCCAATTTACCCCAATACTGGTTACTGCTTTTGCGCCAACGCTCCTTAACCCGGTCGGGCATGGAGTAGTTAAGCTGCACAGGCTCCGCATTGATCTTCAGGTTCAGGCCTTCACCGTGTCCCAACCATTACGATGCGCGTTTGGCTACTATGCCGTCTGCTGCCTTCTACTTAATCACCCACAGAATTGCCTCTGCGGACGCTATCGGTTTCCATCTTGTTTGCTCACACAGGGCGATGAATCCTGTATGCCAAGGCTTGATCAACCAGAGGCCTCACTGGTTATTTACCGATTGCTTGTTAAGCAGATCTCCCCAGATAAGAGCATGAACTATTCCTGCACTGCTGCATCATTTACGGTGGCAGTTAGATCACGTGGCTTCGATGTCTTGTGCCATCTCACCTCCAGCCTACGCCTCATATGATGTTTTTGTTCATCAGCTCGCAGATTTGCGTCCGGCTTCCTTCAGACCAGCCCTCGCGGACTTGCCCTTGCCTTTCACTAGTCGTTATCGTCTACTAACAACATGGTTTTCGACGGTGATCTTCCTACAGAGGACTTGCACCTCATTAGTTCATGCCCATGCTGGGCGTACACAAGCGCCATAAACTCGGACAATTTTCCGCGTTGGTTTTTTGTGCTGGAAAAGCTAGCACAAACACCAACGCTCCAAACTGCCGGTTATGGCAACGTTAGGTTGCTAAAACATGGCATCACTCATTCATGAGGTTTGGGAAGAAATTGATGAAGATGGCCAATCATTGCCAGGATGCTGCCTTGCCGGGCCAGATGGCGCGGGTTTTCGAAGGCTATTAAGTTCCAGCGCGCACTTAGTAACAACTTTTGAGGCGTCTAGTTATTTCGAGGCAATGAATAAATATTACGAAATAGTTGAGTATGGTAAATATCAAACGGAAGATCAATCTGATTTCGATCCATACCCACAGGAATGGGCATCAAGACAGGGCAATACAAATGCAACCTAATCGGGTAGCCAGAGGTTTCTAACCTCCAGCCCCCACACCACCCCGCATGCGGCTCCGCACGGGGCGGTTCCCAAAGACGTTGAACGAAGCCGCTACCGCGGAGAAAACCACCCACCCAGCCACTTCCTTAAAATTGTCTAAAATGTAACCTCATCCCCTTCATTCAGAAGGACTATCACGATAGATAATGTGAGGTTACTGCGTTATGACAACATCCATTAAAACAACATTCAAGCACAATTTAAAAGCCCATCACAATCATCTCAAACTAAAAAGGTTACAACCCAAAACGATCGAGGCCTATATGCGGGCGATTAGGCGTATTGGTGAATACTTCCAATACGATATTGTGAATTTAAGCGAATCACAATTACTTGATTACTTCACCGACTTGCAGGATTCTCACTCGTGGAGTGCGGTGAAGTTGGATCTGTATGGTCTTAAGTTTTATACGCACCATGTGTTAAAAGCCGATTGGATACATGTTGATCTGATCAAGCCACCAACGGCTACGCGCTTGCCGGATATCGTGAGTGTGGAAGAGGCGGCACATCTATTTTCTTCTACGCATGTTCTGGTTACCGGGTCTTTTTCTTTACCCTCTATAGTCTAGGGCTTCGCTTAGGTGAAGGGTTGAATTTGGAGATCAGTGATATGGATGCGACACATCGACGTGTCCATATTCGAGATGCTAAGGGCAATCAAATGTGCTTGGGAGACGTTGAAACGTTTCAGTGCACGCGATAAACAGTTGCAAGGGATTCCAGGTGCGATTGCGGTGTTGCATACACATTCGCGTAATTTGGATTTCCATCCACATGTACATATCATCATGCCCGCAGCGGCCATTGAGGCGAAGCGGCTCTGGCGGACTAAAACCCATCAAGGCAAAGCCGCCTATCTTTTTAACCATACCGCATTGGCCAAAGTCTTTCGCGGGCTAAAATGCTGAATCAGCTTTCAGAGAATAACCTGACGCTACCCACCCGATACCCTGAAAAATGGGTGGTCGATTGTAAGTCGGTGGGCAAAGGTGAAAAAGCGCTGATTTACTTAGGCCGTTATCTGTATCGTGGCAAAGATATTATCGCTTGCGGTGACAATGAGAGTGTCACCTACCGCTACAGAGAGAGCAAAACGGGCACCTGGAAAACTAAAACACTGGCGGGTGCTGATTTCTTATGGCGACTGATGCGGCATGTGCTGCCCAAAGGATTTCGGCGCGCGCGTAACTTTGGTTTTTTACACCCCAATAGCAAACGGCTCATTCAAGTGCTGCAACTGAAATTCAATATCGACCCGAATCGGTTCACCCGCGTCACACGAGAACGCCCCAAGATTATCTGCCCATGCTGTGGTGAAAACATGGCCTTTACCGGCTTTAGGATATCGCCCACGCTCGCACGACGATGGCCGACGCGGTCGATACTGGGAGAGGCTATCGGGTAGAAATAAAGAGACCATAAACGAAAAAAACCAGTGGAGACCGCTGAGGCCACGGCTTGCCTAAAATAGGCGTAAAACAGGGAAAACAGCCCGTAGGGGTGACAAATTTCCACCGGCTTACTCTTTCCAACGGATACCATGGCAGATAAAAATCGATCAGCCGTGACCCACCGAAAACACTCAAAAGATATTTTCTTATATAGGTGAGTAAAGCCGGGCTTGTACAACAAAGCGGTTCATATCGCGGCTCGTGCCTCACGCGATATAACCTTATTCGTTAGATTCCTTTCTAGCAACTACCGAAAATATATGCCAATCATGCGTTTCACCACCAGGTGCTACGCCTGATCTTTTGTGCTCCGTAAACGAAACTACATTAAAATCTTTGAAATACTCATTTAATTGAGATTTCTCAAACACAAGCACATCAGGCCAGAATGCTTCTTTGTCATACCCCCGCCCAGCCATTGTATCTTCCGGGCCTAAAAAAGACCCACAGAATATGCCGTTCGGTTCTAGTGAACTCACTATCCTACTCCATACCCCATTGAACTCTCTTTTGGGACAGAAAAATAAGCTAGCATCTGCGACTACTAGCGAGGCGCACGGATAATTGAATGAACTAAAGCTGGATTGCGATAAATGAACCAGCTCATCAGTTTCAAACCTTTCCCTACAGCGAGATATAAATTCTTCTTCAATATCAAACCCGTGAACAGTAAACCCTTCAGATCGTAGGTAGGCGATGTCACTTCCTGCCCCGCACCCACAGTCAATTGCTACTTTATTAGCACCGAGTAAACTTACGGCGTAACTACTCACCCCATATATAAACGATAATCTTCTTGACACACTTTTAGCGGAAAAAATAGTGAGGCACCCACACTATAAAATAACCCCTCTTCATTCCAAACGTCGCAGCCACTCACATCTCATCCTAACCTCACGAT
>JAFLJP010000118.1 GCA_022712945.1 Gammaproteobacteria bacterium
GTCTAATATTTTTGCGCTGATCTCAATCGGTTCGCCATATAGCAAGCCGTTAATTTGCTCAATTTCCAATCCCGCCATTGAGACGTGTAACGTGCCGTTGAGTCTCTTCAGGCTTAGGTCAGCCGGTAAAATATCTAACCCATTGTCGGTTAATTGGCCTGTGGCATCGAATGAAAATACCCCGTCACTGGAGAGTGGTATCTCTAGCGCCAAAGCGACTTGGCTCTTGCCATGGGCCTGGAATATTGAGAGAAAATCAACCGAACCGGCAACCGGGCTATTCAGCAGATATTCAAATATGTCAGGGGATTCAGCCAACATATCACCTGAAATGCTCAGGCTGTTGTTGTCTGCCCCCAGACCATCGATAGCGACACGGCACTGCTGGATGTGTGAATTGAGTGCAGCTCCCTGTTTGGCTTCAATCAACATATCGGCACCTTGAAAACTGACCGAGGCATCAATATCTGAAATGGGAAGCCACCCTTTGTAGGGCACAATATGCCCGTCGGTGACATTGAAAGAGACTTCAAACTGTCCGCTGGCATCACTAAAGGGGAAGTCATTCAGCGCACCGTGATAGATCATGCCACCATCCAGCAGCTCACCCGCCACAATGCCTTGATCAAGCCAGGAGATTACGGAGTCGGGCAGCAGCAGGATCGGCAGGTAGCGCGAGGTATAGGCCAAATTACCGCGTTTAAAATCGAGTGCCAGATCAAGAAAAGGGCTCTCATCGGCGGGCAGCAACAGATTGATTGCCCCCTCCAGTGATAGATGCTGATTTGATAGAGAGAACCCATTGCTATTGAGTGACCAGGTATCACCCTGTTGAGACCAGGAGAATTCACCTTGTAGCTGTTCGATGGATACGGGGTCACGAAACAGCTTGGGCCACTCAAACACAGCCCCTTCGGTTATATCCAACTGCAACCGTCCCCACTCGGGCTGTATCAGAAGCTGACCACTGGCCTGCTTAACACCGGGCAGCTGTTCCCAGGGGGAGAGCGAGAGTTTACGAAGGCCCGCTGCAATGTGGTATTGGCCGGTTTCAGGGTATTGAACCTCAACATTGACTAGCTCACCTTGCGGCTGCAAGGTGGTTAATATCGCCTGATTCTCGGAAGAGAGCAGCCCCAGATAGTTCACAAAATCATCAATATCAGCCAGATGCAGATAATCACTCTGTAGTGCCAGCCTGCGCTCATCACCCGCCTCTATCCGCAGAACATGGTTGGCGGGTGACCAGCGGTGCTGTTGATAGCTTAACATCAGCTCATTGAGGGCAATTTGCCAGCCACCTTCTGTTCGTTGCCACTCCAGCTGGGTATTGAAATCTTCAAAATGGCGGGATTCCCCCCCTTCGGTAGAGGCCAGTGCCACATTTTCTAGTGCCAACTCCCCCTGCAAGCTATTCAATACACCATTTTTCCACTCACTCCAGAGTGTAAAATCAAGGTGACCATCAATCACCTGTTGCCCGTAGAATGGCTGTTCTAACAACCAGTGAGCGAGCGAGATCGATTGGCCCGAAAGATAGGCCTGCCCCTGCCAATCGGTATCATGCAGGGGGTTACCAACCATATCAATCGCCAGTTCGAGTGTTGCCCCCATGGCAAAGGGCAGTTGAATCATGCCGGAAAGTTGGTGGTGATTCCCGTCATTGTTCAGCGAAAAATCGACATCTTGAAAGTGGTAATCAAGAGCCGCAGCTTGATCGATCCACGCCAAGTCAGCGACTCGGATATTTAAGCTTCCCTGTTTTAAAAGCCATTCGAGCAACTGATCGGTGTTTTCACTCTCATCCGGGTCACTGGTGGTTGGCGCTTGAAACTCAAGCAGAGTGATCTTCCCCTGCGGGTCGCGCTGCAAGGTTAGTTTGTCGAGGGCAAGAGATAAATGGGCAAAAGAGATCTGCTGATTGAATAGTAGTTCGGCGACATCCAGGCGGAGGATCAACTCGGGCAGGGTGCTGAGTACTTCACCCTGATCATCGAGCAGACTGACCTGACGAAAGATCACTTCGGGATAGGTGTAGCGCCAGCGGGCATCCAGCTCGCCAATCGAGAGCGCTTGGCCGAACTGTTCACTGGCCCACGCTTCAATTTCCTGGCGGTAGTCATCCACATAGGGAAAAAGCGCACGGGCAGCCGTTAGCAGCAGTGCTAATGTGACAACGATCGTTGCGAACAACGACCAGAAAGCTGTTTTTGCCCAGCGTCTCTTTACCACAATGGATTCCTGAAAAATAACGGATCAAGCAAGGGGGTTAGCCCTACATGGGTACCACGTCAAACTGCTCCTGGGTATACATAACCTCAACCTGGAATTTAACCGGCTTACCGATAAAAGCCTCAAGTTCGGCAACACTGCTGGACTCTTCCTCCAGCATGACATCCACTACATCTTTTGAGGCCAATACCATAAAGCGCTGCGCCTCAAATTGACGCGCCTCGCGGGTGATTTCACGGAAAATTTCATAACAGACGGTCTCCGGGGTCTTGATTGAACCACGTCCCTCACAGGTTGGGCAGGATTCACACAAAACATGTTCCAGGCTCTCCCGGGTGCGCTTGCGTGTCATCTCAATTAACCCGAGGCTCGATACCTCACAGAGGTTACTTTTGGCATGGTCACGTTCCAGCGCACGTTGTAATTCGTGCAAGACTTGAGTGCGATGTTCAGGAGATTCCATGTCGATAAAATCGAGGATGATAATGCCACCCAGATTACGCAATCGCAGCTGTCGGGCAATTGCTTGTGTCGCCTCCAGGTTGGTCTTGAAGATGGTCTCTTCCAAATTACGGTGTCCAACAAAGGCACCGGTATTTACATCAATGGTGGTCATCGCCTCGGTTTGATCAACAACCAGATAACCACCTGATTTCAACTGTACCTTTTTACTCAGCGCCTTCTGAATCTCATCTTCAACACCGTAGAGGTCAAAAATGGGACGCTCTCCCGGATAGTGATCAATTCGATCAACCACCTCGGGAATGAATTTTTTAGCAAATTTCACCGCCTTGGCATAACCTTCGCGGGAATCAATGCGAATTTTCTCTACATTGGCTCCCACAAAGTCCCGCAGTGCCCGTCGTGCCAGCGAGAGATCTTCATAAACCAGTAGCGGGGCACGGCCTTCTGCCTTACGTTCTTGAGTGGCATGCCACATGCGTTCCAGAAAATGAATATCATCCTGTAACGCCTGCTCACTGCACCCCTCGGTAAAGGTTCGAATAATATAACCATTCTCATTATTCTCACCCACCGCCTTGCGCACCGCCTCTTTCAGTCGGTCACGCTCTGCAGTATCAACAATTCGCTGTGATACACCGATGTGTGCAATTCCTGGCATGAAGACCAGAAAACGGGCGGCGATGGAGAGCTGGGTGGTCAAACGGGCACCTTTGGTACCCAGGGGATCTTTGATTACCTGCACCTCCACCTCATCACCTTCACGCAGTAGCTTGGCAATTCCTTCTTTCTCCCCGTTTTGATCTGCCACTACAATATCCGATTCATGGAGAAACGCCGCCCGCTCCAGGCCAATATCGATAAACGCCGCCTGCATACCCGGCAAGACTCGAACTACCTTGCCTTTATAGATGTTGCCAACCAGGCCGCGCTTACTTTCGCGCTCAATGTAGACCTCCTGCAACACCCCATTTTCGAGTACCGCAATGCGGGTCTCCCGGGGGGTTACATTGATCAACAGCTCCTCAGATATAGCCATTTTTTAACTTACTCCCAACGCGCAAATCATAATTTAATAGTGTCGATATTTTGCCGTGCCAGCATCTTTGGCAGCTCAAATAACGGCAATCCCAGGATGCTGCACTAAAGTAACTGCTCTCAATTCGTTCCACAAACGCAGCCGCAATACCCTGAATGGCATAGCCACCGGCTTTGTCCTCGGGTTCTCCGGTGGCTCAATAGGCCGCTTTTTCCAGCTCGCTTATCTGCCGAAAAAAGACCCGGCTGACTGACAGGGCACTATCGTAATCACTTTCGGTAAACAAGGCTATCCCTGTCATCACCTGATGTGCCCGCCCGGAGAGTGCTGTCAGCATCGCAATGCCCTTGTCGCGGTTAAGTGGTTTCTCCATCACCATGCCATCTAGCACCACCACCGTATCGGCCCCCAGCACCGGACATTTTTCAGCCGCAGGAGTCATTGCCCAGCCTCCTGATAACAGACATTGATTTGATCAAGCAGTTCCCGGCGACGAGGAGAGCGGGAGGCGAGGTAGATATCGGGGTGTTGATTCATTCGACTGATCACTAACCCGCTCGATGATAGGGGTGGCCCTTCAGCAGACTCCAGGCACGGTAGAGCTGTTCTGCCACCACCACCCGCACCAGTGGGTGAGGGTAGGTCAGGCGTGACAGAGACCAAAGTTGATCGGCACGGGCGCGGCAGCTCGGTGCAAGTCCCTCCGGGCCGCCAACCAGCAGGGCGAGGTCACAGCCACCGTGCAACCAGCCATCCAGCTGGGTAGCGAGTTGTTCGGTGCTCCAATCCTTGCCGCCAACCTCCAGCGCCACCACCTGGGCACCTTTGGGAATCGCCGCCAGCATCTTCTCTCCCTCCTCCTGAGTGAGACGAACAACGTCTGCATTTTTACCCCGTTTCCCGGCGGCGACCTCTACCAGATGCAGGCGACACTCCGCCGGTAACCGACGAGCAAATTCTTCATAACCTTCCGTCACCCAGCGGGGCATTTTACTGCCCACGGCGATCAAATGAATTTGCATTGCCGGCTATGGTTCTTGTTTGGTGACATCGGTGGGAGCCATCTCCCACAATTTTTCCAGGCTGTAAAATTCGCGTATCTGCGGCTGCATTACGTGTACCACCACATCTCCCAGATCAACCAGTACCCACTCACCCGCCTGTTGGCCTTCAACACCAATCGGTTGTTGATCAGCCGCTTTGGCCTTCATCACCACACTGTCAGCCAGTGATTTAACCTGACGGTTGGTGTTGCCGGTGGCGATCACCATCACATCACAAATGCTGGTTCTGTCACGCACATCAATTGAGGTGATATCGATTGCCTTGATCTCTTCAAGGGCATCAACCACCAGTTTCTCTAACTGCTCACTATCCATCATCACTACCTTGGTTGCCGACGTCTACATGACATATTCACTGTCGCTGTTATCACGCCTGATTTTGATAAATCTTTTCTGCTTTAATTAGCTCTAACACCGCCTCGGGCAGCAATCCCTCTGCCGACTCTCCAGTGCTGATTTTTTCACGAATTTGACTGGCGGATATCGCCAGTTTGCTCACGGTTACCATCAATATTTTTCCCGCCGGGGCGCTCATCAGTGCCTCAACCGTGGTGACCTGACGCTGTTCCAACAACGACTGCAATACCTTGTATTGCCCACCTTGCCAGCCGGGGCGCTCCATCACTACCAGGTTTAAATATTCCGGTATTTTTTGCCACTGATGCCAGTTAGGCAGCCCCAAAAAAGCGTCCATCCCCATCATCAAACAGATGCAGCACTGCTCGCCCAGTTCAGCGCGCAGGTTGGCAGCGGTATCCACCATATAAGAGGGGCCGTTGCGCATTAGCTCCTGGGTGTCGATCATAAAGCCGGGCTGACCGTTCATCGCCAGCTGCAACATTTTTAAACGTTGTGCCGCCGTGGCAACCGGTGGCGAGCGGTGTGCAGGTTCACCACAGGGAATTAATCGAACCTGCGCCACACCCAGTAATTTGGCCACATCGGTCGCGGTACGCAGGTGTCCGTTATGCAGTGGGTCGAAAGTACCGCCAAAAGCCAGTACAGCAGCCACTTTGTATTGGCGGGTCAGCGACCCGGTGGCCTTTCGCATCAAGGCACCGCTCGCGGGCAATGGTTGTTCCCTTGGTAAGGGCTGTCACGCTGAGGCGGAATGCCACAGGGTCGCCCGAAGGCTTGCTCTGTCTGCTTCCATGGCGGCGTTGTGCTTTTTGTGAAGGGAGCAACCATTCCCTGCGAAGCACGCCTTGCCACGAAAACAGACAGAACAACTGACCCGTCAATACAAAGTGGTTGCTGTACTAGCACCGCTCCCATCAGCGTTCGCTATCAATTGCGAATATGCCCATCACCCAATACCACATATTTTTGCGAGGTCAGCCCCTCCAGCCCAACCGGGCCACGGGCATGGAACTTGTCGGTTGAAATGCCGATTTCTGCACCCAGCCCATACTCAAAGCCATCAGCAAAGCGGGTGGAGGCGTTGATCATCACTGAACTCGAATCAATTTCACGCAGAAAACGACGGGCGCGGGTATAGTTTTCGGTGATGATTGATTCAGTATGGCCTGAGCTGTGTTCATTGATGAATTCAATCGCCTCATCCAGGTCTTTGACCACCTTGATCGAGAGAATGGGTGCCAGATATTCGGTATCCCAATCTTCATCAGTAGCCGCATTGAGACCGGCAACCACGTTACGGGTTGTTTCACAGCCCCGCAGTTCAACCCCTTTCTCCTGGTACATGCCACACAGCTCTGGCAACACCTGCTCGGCAATGCCTTCGGCAACCAGCAGGTTCTCCAGTGTATTGCAGGTGCCGTAACGCTGGGTTTTGGAATTAAAGGCCACTCGCAGCGCTTTTTCGATATCCGCCTGATCATCGATGTAAATATGACAAATGCCATCCAGGTGTTTGATTACCGGAACCGAAGCGCCGTTGCTAATCGCTTCGATCAACCCTTTGCCACCCCGGGGAATAATCACGTCGATATAAGCAGGCATGGTGATCATTTCGCTCACTGCTGCACGGTCGGTGGTCTCAAGCACCTGCACCAGCGCCTCCGGCAGTCCCACTTTTCTGAGCCCGTCGTGAATACAGCGGGCAATCGCTTTATTCGAGTGAATCGCCTCTTTGCCACCGCGCAATACCGCGGCATTACCCGATTTCAAGCAGAGTGCTGCCGCATCTGCGGTCACATTGGGACGTGATTCATAGATAATGCCAACTACTCCGAGTGGTACCCGCATTTTGCCGATTTGAATGCCGGAAGGGACATATTTCATATCAGCAATTTCGCCCACCGGATCGGCCAGTGCGGCAATCTGACGAATCCCTTCCGCCATACCGTTAATGCCGTCATCGGTCAGTGCCAGACGATCCAGCATCGCTGCATCTAGGCCACTCGCCTTGCCCGCTGATAGATCCTTGGCATTTTCAGACTTCAATAACTCACGCTTCGCCTCCAGTGCATCGGCAATCGCCAGCAATGCGTTGTTTTTATCTGCCGTTTCAGCTCGATTCAAAATACGCGAAGCGGCACGAGCCTTACGCCCCAGATCATTCATGTACTGTTTAATATCCATCGTTATCCTCTGTTCGTATACCGAGCTATTGAACATTATCTTAAAACAGATCTCGGCAGACTAATGCCCGCTATGCGCATGGCCAGTGATGTTAACTCATCCCAGGCGTTACCCGCTGCCTGCCCCTTTATCATACGATCAATTTGCGCGCACTGCTCCAGCATCTGCACCCAGCGTGGGTAAGGGTGACGCTGTAACGCCGCACGGACTGCCTGCTTGCGTTTGTCCCATATCCGATGACGTCCCAGCAGTGCATCATTTACCCCGGACTGTCGGCCTTCATAGGCGATACTCAACAGGGTACGGACTTCACGGGTGAGTGCCCAGAGAATCAGTACCGGTTCCTCACCTTCGCCCCGCAGGCCGTCTAGCATTTTAACCACCCGTGTGGCATCGCCCAGCGATGCGGCATCCACTAATCCAAACACATCATAACGCGCACTGTCTGTCACCGATGCCAATAGTTGATCCGCATTCACGCCACCCTGGCCAAACAGTAGGTGCAGTTTTTCAATCTCCTGGGATGCTGCCAGCAAATTTCCCTCTACTCGCTCGGCCAGCATTGCTGCCACGTCGCCCTCGGGTTGCAAACCCACACGTCGCATGCGCTGCTCAATCCAGCGGGGTAGCTGCGCCCGCTCAATCGGCCATATCGGTACCACCAATCCGGCACTGTCAATCGACTTGTACCATTTGCTTTTACTTGCTGCCGACTCCAGCTTCGCCATCGTAATCAGTAAAATGGTGTCGGGAGCCGGGGCTTCACAATAGGCTTGCAACGCCTTGGCACCTTGAATGCCCGGCTTGGCGTTGGGCAGCCTCAACTCCAGAATACGCTGCTCCGCAAACAGTGACAGTGCATTGGCCTCTTCCATCAGCTCGTCCCAGTTAAAGCGGCTCTCCACATGCAGCACTTCACGACCAAGGTAACCCAAACCACGGGCGTGCGCCCGAATCGCATCACAGCATTCGGCCATCTGTAGTGGCTCATCACCACTCACCAATATCACCGGTGATAAGCCACGGCTTTTCAGGTGGTTATCCAGCTGGTTTGCGTAAATTTTCACTTGGCTGCTCCGGCTGGATCACTCAGCGCCACACGCTGCATAAAGCGTTCAATCGCCTGCTGGCGCATGCGTTTGATCATCTGCTGCTCCTGCCACTGGTTTCCCAGAGCGCGTGCGGGGTCGTAGGCATAACTGCGCTGGAAGCGGTACGGTTCTGCCTCGATCAACAGCTCTCCATCAGCACCATTCAATTTCAGTATCACCTCATAATTCAACTGGTAAACACTGACACGTCCCTGATTATCCAGCGACTGAATTTGGCGTTTATGTTGTTCGTCAACCACCACAATCTGTGCAGCGGCCTGCCCATTCAGCGCCACCCCCTGTTCACTGAGAGTGCGGCGCAACAGCAATATGAAATCACGCCCCTGGGGTATTGAGTCGGTCGCCACCGGTTGCAGCGATGCAGGCCATGCCGGTGTCGTGCGTAGCTGGAAGCCACACCCCGGCAGGTTAACCAACAGGGTCAATATCAGTAACAGCCCAATGATGTTTCTCTTACGAAGCAACGATATTCACCAGTTTTCCCGGCACCACAATGACTTTGCGGATCTCTTTTCCCTCAAGAAAACGCATCACATTTTCATCGGTAACCGCCTGTGCTTCAATCGACTGCTTATCAGCATCGGCTGCCACTTCAATTTTGGCGCGCAGCTTACCGTTCACCTGCACCACCAATTCAAGTGTATCTCGCACTAACGCCTGGGCATCGGCAGTCGGCCAGTGAGCAGTCAAAATATCACCGTTACGACCCAGCGAACACCACAGCTGATGTGTCACGTGGGGCACTATTGGTGCTAACAGACGCAACAGCATGTCCGCCCCTTCGGCCAGCACGGCCTCGGCACCGGCCAGTTGTTTATCCAGCGAGGTCAGGGTGTTGACCATTTTCATACCCGCTGCTACCACGGTATTAAATTGATATTTGGCAAAATCACGATTCGCCTGATCCAGTACCCGATGCAACTCGCCACGCGCCTGCTTCACCGCCTTATCGCTGTTTTTCCAATCACAACGCCCGTTCCATGCGCTAATCAGTTGATGATTTTCATTCACCAGATTCCACAGCCGTTTAAGGAAACGGTTTGCCCCTTCAACCCCCGAGTCATTCCACTCCAGGCTCTGTTCCGGTGGTGCGGCAAACAGGATAAACAGGCGCACGGTGTCGGCACCGTAGCGTTCAATCAACGCCTGCGGGTCAACCGTGTTTCCTTTGGATTTGGACATCTTGGTGCCATCTTTCAACACCATGCCCTGGGTCAGCAGTTTTTTGAACGGCTCATCCCCCTCCACCAGCCCAAAATCACGCAGCAGCTTATGGAAGAAGCGCGAATAGAGCAGATGCAAAATCGCGTGTTCAATGCCACCGACATATTGGTCGACCGGTAACCAGTATTTAGCGCGCTCATCCAGCATCGCCTCGCCATTGTCAGCCGAGGCGTAACGGGCAAAATACCAGGAGGACTCCATGAAGGTGTCGAAGGTATCGGTTTCACGTTCAGCTTTGCCGCCACATTTGGGGCAGGTGGTCCCAATAAATTCAGCCATTTTTTTAATGGGTGAGCTGACTCCATCCAAAACCACATCTTCCGGCAGCACCACCGGCAGTTGATCTTCCGGTACCGGCACCGCACCACAATCGGCACAGTTGATAATCGGGATTGGCGCACCCCAGTAACGCTGGCGTGAGACACCCCAGTCACGCAGGCGGAAGTTGATCTGCTTTTCGCCTTTGCCTTGTTCACTCAGCCATGCCGCAATCGCATCAACCGCCGCCTGAAAGTGCAGGCCGTTAAAATCGCCTGAGTTAATCAGCACCCCTTTATCGGTGAAAGCCGCTTTGTCCAGGTCGACCTCTGCACCCTTTTTCGGGGCAATCACCTGTTTAATCGGCAGATCATACTTATGGGCAAACTCCCAGTCACGCTGGTCATGGGCGGGTACCGCCATTACTGCGCCGTCGCCATAACCCATCAACACAAAGTTGGCCGCAAAAACCGGCACTTGGTCACCGCTAATCGGGTGGACTGCTTTAAGGCCGGTATCAACACCGCGTTTTTCCATGGTCTCCATCGCCGCCTCGGAGGTCTCGATGTTTTTACACTGGTCGATAAATGTCGCCAGCGGCGCATTATTTTTTGCCGCAGCCAGTGCCAGTGGATGCTCCGGTGCTACCGCTACATAGGAGACCCCCATCAGCGTATCCGGGCGAGTGGTAAAGACCTTCAATGGCTCACCATTAACAGTAAACTGTACCTGCACACCCTCTGAGCGACCAATCCAGTTACGCTGCATTGCCCGCACCTGATCCGGCCAGCCATCCAGCTGATCCAGGTCGTCCAGCAGTTGCTGTGCATAATCGGTAATTTTCATGAACCACTGTGGGATCTCTTTACGTTCTACCACCGTGTCACAGCGCCAGCAGCAACCATCGATTACCTGTTCGTTTGCCAGCACCGTCATGTCATTCGGACACCAGTTGACCGGTGCGGTCTTTTTATAGACCATCCCTTTTTCAAATAATTTAGTGAAAAACCACTGCTCCCAACGATAGTATTGTGGTGTGCAGGTGGCCAGCTCTCGGTTCCAGTCATAACCAAAACCGAGGCGCTTCAGCTGCTTTTTCATGTAGGCGACATTTTCCCGGGTCCAGCCAGCAGGTGGCACGTTATTCTTGATCGCGGCATTTTCAGCGGGCAGACCAAATGCATCCCAACCCATCGGCTGCATCACATTCTTGCCCTGCATCCGTTGATAACGCGAAATCACATCGCCAAGAGTGTAGTTCCGCACGTGCCCCATATGCAGGCGACCGCTGGGGTAGGGGAACATCGACAGACAATAAAACTTCTCTTTAGAGCTATCCTCCACCACCTCAAACACCTTGTTATCATCCCAATGCTGCTGGGCCTGCTCTTCAACTGTCTGAGGGTTGTACTGATCGTTCATCGCCATCTACGTTCTGCCTATGGAAAATCGGGTTATTCTTGAATATGGAATAGAGTCGGCAATTTTAACGTAGGAAGCGCCACACTGCACCACCTATCATCAGAATCATTGAGGAAGCTCCGAATAAGGTAAGGGATGTAGAATTTATTAAAATACCGCGCTTACTTCTCTTTTCGCCCACCCTATCTAGGCCGGTATTCGTTGCGTAGCTCACTATGCGCCCAATACCGGCCTAGATTGTGTGAACAACAATTCGGCCATCCATAACAAAAAAGGCCCTCCAAATGGAGGGCCTTAGCTCAGGTTGGTCTTCGGGCCGTTACATGAAAACGGAATTCACTTTTTTCACGTCATGGCCCTTTGAATCACCCTTCCAACATACGCTGGAAGGGTAACCAACTTTGTTTGTGTTGCTAGTCGTGCTTGCTGTGCTTATCGTCATCCTTGTCATGCTTGCCGCACTTGTCACAAGGAACGTTACCAGTGGGCTCAACAGGACACATCAGGCCACCGTTACGGCTGTAACCTTCGATCACTTCAAAATCACCGGCAACCAGTCCAGGGCCAATAGCATTGGAGCAGCTGGTGTGAATGTTGGCATTGACGCTGCCATCCACACGAATGCTGATTTCAGTGCCTAACGTTCCCTTTTTGTCGGTACCAGAGAAGGTGAAGTGTTCACCGGGTTGCACCATGGCATCAAACACGACGCCATCTTTCTTCTGTGCAACCACGACGTGGGCCGCTTGGCTTCCGTTGTACTGCAGCGTCAGCATAGTGACTTTGCCATCACATACTGAACAATTGCCGCCAACAGGTGGTGTTGTTGGCTCAACAGGACACATCAGGCCACCGTTACGGCTGTAACCTTCGATCACTTCAAAATCACCGGCAACCAGTCCAGGGCCAATAGCATTGGAGCAGCTGGTGTGAATGTTGGCATTGACGCTGCCATCCACACGAATACTGATTTCAGTGCCTAACGTTCCCTTTTTGTCCGTACCAGAGAAGGTGAAGTGTTCACCGGGTTGAACCATATCATGGAAGACGACACCGCCTTTTTTCTGGGTGACTTCAATCATGGCCGCATTGCTGCCGTTATACTGCAAAGTCAACTGCGTTACTTTTCCATCACAGTCATTGCAGGTATCACCGGGTATCAGCTTTTCAATGTAACCAAAATCAACCGTTACATCTTCAGCAAAATCTCCGGATAAAATAACGTCAGTGGGGCTACCATTACTGTCGATAGCACCGTCAAACCCAACCATGCTGCTTGTTGGGGTAACACCCGCTGGCAATGAATCAGGATCTATCTCAACTCGATACTCACCAGCACAGATGCCGACAAACTCATAGAAACCACTTGAATTTGTCATTGCTGTCGCCATTTCCGCGTTTTGGTTATCTCTTAAAATAACGTTAACGTCAGAAATACCGGTTTCACCGACGTCTTGAATGCCGTCTTCATTGACATCAAGCCATACATAATTGCCGATACGGCCGGTACAGGGTGAGTTGTAACCAAAGTCAATCGTTAGATCTTCAGTACCCAGCGTTATGACTGCACCATTTTGATTGCTGTCAACGGCGGTATCAAAACCTTGAAGTACGAGGCTGGCGACATACTCAGCAGGGAGTGTTGAGGTATCCACTTCCACTATGTAGTCATTGGCACACAGACCCGGGAACGCATAATAGCCATTGGCATCGGTTGTGACCGAGGTGATAACTATATTTTGAGTATCTTTCAGGTTAACAACCACACCGGCAATACCACCTTCGCTTGCATCCTGAATACCGTTACGATTTTCATCAAACCAGACGTAATCACCGATACGGCCACTACAAGGCGAGTTGTAACCGAGGTCAAATGTAACATCAGTGTCATTGTCCGTTTCCAATGTAACAATTGAACCGTTGATATTGCTATCAACCGTTGGATCATTACCTTGGAGCGCCGGGCTAGCCACATACTCAGCAGGGAGTGTTGATGTATCCACTTCTACCTTGTAGTCATTAGCACACAAACCTGGGAACTCATAATAACCATTGGCATCGGTTGTGACCGTGGCAATAACGGTGTTTTGAGGGTCTTTCAGGTTAACAACCACACCCGCGATACCGCTTTCGCTTGCATCTTGAATACCGTCACGGTTTGCATCAAACCAGACATAATCACCGATACGGCCGGTACAAGGCGAGTTATAACCAAAATCAATAGTCAGTTCTTCCGTCATATCGTCAGTCAGTGACGCGATACTGCCGTTTTCATTACTATCAACGGTGGTGTCAACGCCTTGCAGCGTTAGACTGGCGACATACTCAGCAGGGAGTGTTGAGGTGTCCACTTCTACTTTGTAGTCATTGGCACACAAGCCTGGGAACTCGTAATAGCCATTGCCATCGGTTGTGACCGTGGCGATAATGGTATTTTGAGTATCTTTCAGGTTAACAACCACACCCGCAATACCGCTTTCACCTGCATCTTGAATACCGTTACGATTTTCATCAAACCAGACGTAATCACCGATAACGCCAGTGCAAGGTGAGGTATAACCAAAGTCGATGGCACGTTCTTCCACACCGTCGGTAAACAGCTCAACGGAAACCGCACCACCATCCACAGGGCCGTCGCTGTCCAGCGTCGCATCGCCAGCGTAAGGCAGAGTAGGAGAGTAACCCATCAAAATGGTGCTTTCATCCACATCCACACTGTATGTGCCCGCGCAAAGACCGGTAAATAGGTATTCACCATTGACACCCGTAGTGGTATTCAACATACCGTCAGGGCCATTTAACAGGATATTGACACCCTCAATGCCTGACTCATTATTATCTTGAATTCCATTGCGATTAGCATCGTGCCATACATAGTCACCGATACTGCCAGTGCATGCTGCGGTGTATCCAAAATCAATAGTCATATCAATGCTATTTTCAAGCGCCAATTCAACAGGAATAGGTGCTCGTGAAAGCGCATCACTATCGACTGAGTCATTGAAGCCAGTATTTGCCTGGGTTTCAACATAGCCATCAGGCAGGGTTGCCTCAACGACATTGATTTGATAGGAACCGGCACAAAGGCCGTTGAAGTTATAGGCGCCATTGGCATCTGAAAAATCAATAGCAAGGCGATTACCGGTGGTGTCGAGTAACTGCACCAATACACCTTCAATACCAAGCTCACCGGTATTTTGTATACCGTCACGGTTGGCATCGAGCCAAACAAAATCACCTAACTCTCCAGTACAGGCCGCTTCATATCCAAAATCAACGGTTACATCAGAGCTGTTGTCAGATACCAAGACGACCGGTACCAAGCTACCGTCGGTAAAACCATCGCTATCAACTGTATCGTCGGCGCCGCTGTTAGCCGGGGCCGGTGTCAAGCCAGAGGGGATTGATGACTCCATCACGTCAACCAGGTAAGAGCCGCTGCAAATGCCGTGGAAGCTATATAAGCCGCCATTATCAGAGGTGGCATTAGCCACTACGGTACCGGCATCATTTCTCAACTGCAGTTGAACCCCAGGAATGCCTGGTTCACCGGCATTCTGGATGCCATCATGGTTTAAATCGTGCCATACATAATCGCCGACTCTGCCGGTACACTGTGAAACAAAACCCAGATCGATATGTATGGTGTTAGCAGCAACATGGGGTATTTCTATTTGCAAAGCAGAACCATCTTCTGGTGCATTACTGTCTACAAAAATATTTGTACTTGCATTCACCTGGGTAGGAGAAAAACCGGAAGGAAGTGTCGATTCGATTACATCAAGAAAATATGTGCCCTCACATAGAGGTTCTGCAGCCCTTGAAAATAGATATTCACCATGGCTACCCGATGTAGTTTCAAGCGTGAATGTACCCATTGCATCAGTTAATTGTAATTTTACACCTTCAATACCGGGTTCACCGGCGTCTTGAATACCATTATTGTTTTGGTCATGCCAAACAAAATCACCGATGGTATTCCCACATTCGGCAGCAGCATGTGCACTAACAGCGCACAGCCCCATCGCAATGAGGTACTTTTTATACCCTCTGATTCCCATATTTTGTTGCTCCTTTTTGTTGTTTTTTATTTTCCGCCATTGTTATAAACAAATTGCAGGAAAAACTCAAATCAATTGTTTTTTAATCTGACTGCGAATGAATACTTGGCACCCGGAAGGTAAATTCACACGGCTGCGCTCGATTTTCCTTCAAATACCCACTTTGGTCGGTGTTATTCTTTACCCCAGCTTGCACGCTGTCTTAAGTGTATTTTTCATTAATATATATGGCATGATAAGCCAAAATAAATCTATTTGATGTTGGAATATCAATTAGTTATAATTTTTTAACAATTGGTTTAAGACTTTTTCACCACGCTATTAAAGATAGGAGAGATACCGATGGACTTTTTAAGCGACCCACAAGCATCCGACATTGTCAGTGGTTACGTCATTCCCTGGGGAATCAAAATTATCACTGCGATTGCGATTTTCATTATCGGCCGCATGATTGCCCGGGCAGTCACCAAAGGTACGGTACGCCTCATGGAGAAAAGCGAGGTTGATGAGACCTTACGCAACTTCCTGAGCAAAATCATTTACGCTTTACTGCTGATCGCGATCATTATTGCGGCACTGGAGCAGCTCGGGGTGAATACTACCTCTGCCATCGCCATTTTTGCAGCCGCCGGTTTGGCGATTGGTATGGCGCTTAAAGATACGCTCTCTAACTTCTCTGCAGGCTTTATGCTGATTCTGTTTAAACCTTTTTCGAATGGTGACTTTATCGAAGCCGGTGGGGTGACGGGTGTGGTTGAGAAAATTTCAATCTTCAGTACTATCATGCGTACGGGTGATAATAAAGAGGTGATCGTGCCCAATTCCGGCATCTATGGCGGTACTATTACCAATTACTCGGCTAAAGAGACCCGCCGTGTTGATCTGGTTTTTGGTATTGGTTATGAGGATAATATCAAGCAAGCCAAACAGTTGATTGAGCAAGTATTGAATGCTGATGCGCGGGTGCTTAACGATCCGGCACCAACCATTGCGGTGGGTGAGCTGGCCGATAGCAGCGTTAATATTAACGTGCGCCCTTGGGTGAAGTCAGCTGATTACTGGGGTGTTTATGCCGATACGCTGGAGAATGTAAAAGAGGCCTTTGATGCTAACGGTATTAGTATTCCTTATCCACAAATGGATGTGCACAATCCGAATGCTCAGACAGGATCTTCGGACAAAACCGCGTGATTTGTTGCTTTGAGAGGAGAGGCCGGGCAGCAATGCCCGGCCTTTTTTTTAGCTGGCTTTTTTAATCAGGGGCAGTCTCGCTGAAAAGGGAGTTCTATTGGTGGTTGGTTTTTTGGTAGAATAGTCGGCTTCGCAATTCTGAGTATTTCTGATAAAATTACTTGGTTATAAATGGGTGACGAAATATGGCTGCTGTATATACATTAAAAGTGTTGACCGACTTTGGTTCGGCTCACTCCTTACGTCACTATCCGGGTGATTGTGCGCGTCTTCATGGCCATAACTGGAAGGTTGAAGTCGAAGTGGTCTCCCGCATGCTTAACGAATTGGGAATTGCCATTGATTTTAAAGCGGTTAAACAGGCTGCTCGCGATGTTTGTGGCGAACTCGATCACCGTTATCTTAATGAAATCCCCCCCTTTGATACACTCAACCCAACGGCAGAAAATATTGCCGGTTATCTCTATCAGCGTATTGGTGAGAAGGTCAATTCAGAGCATGTCCAAGTGCATGCGATCACCCTGTGGGAAACCGATAACGCCTGTGTACGTTACACCGAGGAAGATTAAGTATGAGTGATAGCCAAGCGCCGATTATTGCCGATGTTCAAAACCTGGCAGATACCCGCCAGATTACAATTAATAAGGTCGGGATTAAGGATATTCGCCATCCGGTGAAAGTGGCTGACCGCAGTGAAGGCGAGCAGCATACTATTGCTAATTTTAATATGTATGTGACGTTGCCGCATAATTTCAAAGGTACCCACATGTCACGCTTTGTGGAGATTTTGAATAATCAAAACCGTGAGATCAGCGTTGAATCTTTCGAGGTGATGCTGAAAGAGATGGCCAAAAAGCTGGAGGCTGAAACAGGCCATATTGAGATGAGTTTTCCCTACTTTATCAATAAAACTGCACCGAAATCGGGTGTAAAAAGCTTGATGGATTATGAGGTGACTCTGCTAGGTGAGATCAGTGGTGGTAGCACGAATACCACCATCAAGGTTGTGGTGCCGGTCACCAGTCTTTGCCCCTGCTCGAAGAAGATTTCAGCTTATGGCGCTCACAATCAGCGCTCACACGTAACAGTGACCGTGCGTACCCATCAATTTGTCTGGATTGAAGAGGTGATTGATCTGGTTGAGAAGCAGGCATCTTGCGAGCTGTATAGCCTGCTTAAACGCCCGGATGAGAAGTACGTTACCGAGCGTGCTTATGATAATCCCAAGTTTGTGGAAGATATGGTGCGTGATGTTGCCGCACAGCTTAATGCTGACGATCGGGTTGCTGCTTATGTGGTTGAGTCTGAAAACTTTGAATCAATCCATAACCACTCCGCCTATGCTTTGATTGAACGGGATAAGAGTAAAGGCTAGTCTTCCAGAGACCAGGAAACGCTGACAACCGCCCGGCCACTCCTTTTTCTGAAAGAGAGCTGTCAACCCAGTTTAAGGCAGGTGCACTTTACCAGTTGTAACCCTAACCCAAGTCTTGGCTTCCATTTTGAAGGTCGAGGCTTCAGCCGGTCTAATCCCCAAATAGAAACACGTACGCTTCGCAACTCCTTGATTTTGCAGCAAAATAAAAAATATCCGCCGAACCAATGGGTACGGCTAATATTTTTAATCTCACCGTGAAGCCAATGTCTTACACATCATCTCGCATTTCTACCTGGGGATTAGGGTATTCGACAGGTGTTCAATCCAGAGGAAACATTTTATCTGGATTGAGAATGTTGTGAGGATCAAAAACCCGTTTGATCTCTCTCATCAGGGTCAGGGTTGCCCGATTGATTTCACGCCCGACAAAGGCCTGTTTTTCCATTCCTACCCCGTGTTCGCCAGATAGCGTGCCATCGAGTGACAGTACCAGAGTGAATATCTGATCCAGACAGGCGTAGGCACGTTTCATCTCTTGCGGGTCATCGGGGTTAACCAACAGGTTGACGTGAATGTTGCCATTACCGGCATGACCAAAGTTGACGATGGTGATCTCATGTTTCTCCGCTAGTTGTTGCAGGCCGTCAATCAGCTCGGCCATGTGAGATACCGGCACCACCACATCCTCATTAATTTTTTTAGGTGCCACTTTTCGTAGTGATGGAGAGAGTGCTTTGCGGGTTGCCCACAAGGCGGCTATCTGCTGTTCAGTATTGGCGATAGTAAATGCCAGCAACCCTTCACCCTGTGCCGCTTTTTTGATGGATTCCACCGCAGCATCAATGCCCTGAATAGGGCCATCCGCTTCGATCATCAGCAGTGCACCGGCATTGTCAGGTAGTTCAGCCGTTGAATACTCCCGTACCATTTCAATTGCTTTGTGGTCGATAAACTCTAACGCGCAGGGTGTCATCGGTTGGGCCATTATCCGTGACACCGCTGCCGCTGCGGCAGCCATGCTGTTGTAGATCACTTGAATGGTCTGCTTTGTTTCGGGTAGCGGAGTGAGTTTAAGGATCGCTTCAGTAATGACACCGAGTGTTCCTTCAGAGCCGATCAGCAGGCGGGTGAAGTCATACCCCACCACCCCCTTGGTGGTGGCGGTGCCGCAGACCAGACGTTCACCCTTGCCGCTGATGGCGGTGAGACCCAACACATTATCTCGAGTGGTGCCATATTTAACTGCCCGTGGGCCTGCCGAGTTATAGGCAAGGTTGCCGCCAACACTACAGAAAGCAGCACTGGTAGGGTCTGGCCCCCAGAAAAAGCCGTGCAGCGCGGCGGCTTCTTGAACCTGCTGGTTGGTGACGCCGGGCTGCACGATAATTAAACGGTTGGCAGGGTCGACTTTTATGATCTTTGTCATGCGCTCGCTGGATAGCACCACGCCACCATAGATAGGCACAGTAGCTCCGGTGGTGCCGGTTCCCCGTCCACGGGCAGTGAGCGGAATTTTGTGCCGGTAGCAAAAGGCAACAACGGCCTCTACCTGCTCCGTCTCCTGTGGAAACAGCACCAGTTCGGGTGGGTGGTGGCGACGGCTGTTGTCATAACCGTAGGGCCAGCAATTCGTCTGGCCTTGCAGGGCGTGTTCGTTGCCCGCCAGGGTGATTAATGTTTCTGTGAGCGCGGGGGTGAGCGTGGTATAGGGCATGGAGGCTCTGTTTTTGGTTGCTGGGGGTTTGGTGTAGGGCTCATGCCGCTATGCTGCAGCGGTTTAGCCGCTACAGCAAAAAACATGAGACCGTATAGGGTGGGAAAAAAGACAAGTAAGTGCGGTATTTTAATAAATTCTACATCCCTTATTTAGTACTTCCCTGTGGAGTTGGATTGTTGATTCGGTCCAGTATTTTGTCCATCAGAGCACCATCAGATTCCTGGTTGAGTTGTTCCGGGCTGATTTCTTGCTCCTCTTCCGCTGCCCCTTCTTCGATGATTTTAAACACCCGGGCAACCCGTTTCACCCCGTCTACCTGTTGGGCGATTTTAACGGAGGCTGTTGCCTCTTCTTCGGTGACGATGCCCAGCAGGTAAACTTCAGCATGCTCGGTGACAACTTTTATTTTTGACGGATCAACACTGCTGTTGCGTAAAATACGTCCCTTCACTTTAGCCGTAATCATCGCATCGCGATTGCGGCTTTCAAAACGTGAGTTGGGCTGAACCTTGATCTCATTGTGGATTTTTTTCACCCCGGGAATGCTGGCAACAATCGCCTCGACCTGTTCTCGGATTGGGCCAGTCGGTGCCTCGCCCGTTAGCAGGACCTGTTGATCGTAGGAGATGACGTTAATGTGTACCTGTGTGCCGATCTCTTTGTTGGAGTAGATGGCATCATTTGAGCGAAACTTGATAGTTTGATCTTGTAGAAAGGCCTCTGTGGTTCGGCGATCATTGGCAATGACAGCGGTGGTTGCGGCACCCACGACAATAGCGGGTGCACACCCCTGGAGTGATGTGAGGCTGGCAATGATGAGGCTGGCAATTAGCAGTTGGCGCATGGAGTGGCTCTCCTTAAGGAGTCTGCATTGATGGTGTTGGACAGATTGCCTTATTATGCCTGAAAAGCGTTCTGAATCCATTGGATTTTTTCTTCCCCTGATAGCGGTTCGATCACGACAACATCGAAACGGCAAGGGTCATTTTGCTGTTGTGGGTGCCGTTGCAGGTAGTAGTGAGCGGTTTGAATGATACGTTGCTGCTTTTTCGGGGTGATACTCTCCAGCGCACTGCCATAGTGGCTGCTGCTGCGCTGACGAACCTCGACAAAAACCAGGTTGTCACCCTGGCGCATGATGATGTCAATTTCACCTTGGTAACTGTGGAAGTTCTGTTTGACCAAGCGAAGCCCCTGTTGTTCCAAATAGTGCAGTGCCAGCTGTTCAGCCGCTTGCCCCTGTTGGTATGAATTCCGTTTCACTTTGCTTGTTCCCGCTTTTAAGGTTTGAGTTTTTAGGAGCTTGTCCGAGAATAGAGGTCGTAGCGAGAGCAAAAAACACGCTTTCGCAGTAGACCTATCTATTCTCGGACAGGCTCCTAGGCTTACCCCGGTAAAACCGAGCCCACTTCAGCTGCCGATAGAGTTTCCCGTCGTGGGTCAGCTGCATGTGGCCGGTCTCGCCATAATAATTCAGGCGGCTTGGCCTCGCTTGCAGAAAGGCACTGAGTCGATACGCATCGACCCCCATGGCGTATAGCCGCCAATGTTTTTTATTGGCATTCGGCCAGGTGTCGAGAATCGCTTTACGTGCTGAGTTCACCTTGTTGGTATCGAGTGCCCAGGGGATGTCGCCAAAGGTGATGCCATCCATGTCACGGTCTTGTTGGGGGTTGGGAGTGCCTTGGTAGAGGTGAGAGGTGGCATAAATTGGAATGTCACTGGCGTAGTGAAACTTGAATTGGGGGCGTAGCAGTCGGGCCTGTCGAGGCTGTGCAGCGATGAATGCAAAATCAACATCCTGGCGACGACGTGGGGTGAATTTGATGTTGGTGCCTAAACTCTGTTGTAAACTCCGGTGTCGCTGGTCGCTTAAATCAAGTTCGAATACGGCGCGAATCGGCTTGGAAAAATCATTCTCTTTCGGGTTGTAGCGTTGTCTACTGCGAATTTCACCACCCAATTGCCCCCATGTCTCCTGAAAAGCGAGGCTGATACGTTCACCCCAGTTGTTATCGGGCACCAGAATGATGGGGTTGCGCAGTCCGCTATTCCAAGCGTGTAGTGCGACTTGAATGGCTTCATCTTCCGGGGCGAGGGCCAGTTGGTAAAAGCCATTTGGCCCCATTCTAAGGGTGTTTGAGTAGTTGAGAGCCAGTATGGGAATCTGTGGCCTTTCGACCATTGCAAGGTGGTTGACCGCCTCTTTGGTTAACGGGCCGATAATAAAGCCGGCCCCCTCATCTACTGCCTGCCGATAGGCTGACCAGGCGTGCTCTTTCTTTCCCTGGGTATCATAGAAACGCAGTGTGCTGGTGGATTGCTCATCATAATAGGCGCTGAGAATACCTTCACGTATGGCTTGGGCCGGTTGACTGTAGCGGCCAGTCAGTGGTAACAGCACCGCAATTTGTTGCGGTGTCTCGATGGTATTAGCTGTTTCAGGAATACCCTCTAACAGTGATTTTTCTAGCTCGTTGTTGTCTCGGTAGCGCCAGTTCTCCAGAGCGCCGAGTATCTGTGCCAGCCGTTGCTGTAGGTGTTCCCGGACGAGTGGATCATCTTCATCGGTGAGCTGCTGATCGGTACTCAATGCGATATCGAGTAGTCGTTGAATATTATCAAGGCGGGCCTCTTCATCATTAATATAGGCCATAATGCCAATGCGGGCCTCAGCCTCTTGCTGGTCGTGTTGCAGCGATTGATGGGCATTGATCAGTAGTTGATAATAGTGCTTCGCCTGTGTCGCCTCGCCCAGTGGTATCCCTAGTAGAGGGTCGAGTGCATTGATGACCTGCTGGGGGAGTGCCGCCTCTTCGGCGATGTGGGCGGCGAGCAGCTGGCGGCGAATAAGTAAACCGAGTTCAAGCGTCTCTCTGTCAATTTCATTGAGAATCTCGGCAGCCTGATCTCGCTCTCCCTGATAGAATAGCGTAGAGGCTATCTGAAGCAGGTAGTGCTCCCGCGCCGGAGAACGGCGCTGCTTCGCCTGTTGCAGAATTTCCTGGATAGTCGATTTTGCTTCCTGCGGTTGCGAACCGCTGCGGGTATCACCCGCTGTTTGTTGTGGGCTGATGGTCGCACAACTGGTCAAGGCGAGGCAGAGCAGCAAAAAAAGAGGGTAGAGAGAGTCTCTGCTATACATGTGAGGTTAGCTCGCGGGTAAATTTACATCAGTATCGTGATGAGGGGATGTTGTGTCAAATAGAGCGGGTATCTTATATATCGTTGCAACGCCCATTGGCAATATGGGCGATATTACCGAACGCGCATTACAAACGCTACGGGAAGTTGAGTTAATTGCGGCAGAGGACACGCGCCACAGTGCCCGGCTGTTGAATCATCACGCGATAAAAAGCCACTGCATTGCGCTACATGAACATAATGAACGCAATGCCTCAGCAGGGTTAATCAAGCGCTTGGAACAGGGGGACTCAATTGCATTGATTTCCGATGCGGGCACGCCATTGATCAGTGATCCGGGTTTCTATCTGGTAAGAGAGGTGCAGCAGGCGGGTTATCGAGTGGTTCCGATTCCGGGTGCCTCGGCTCTGATTGCCGCGCTATCCGTGGCGGGCTTGCCTTCTGATCGTTTCAGCTTCGAGGGGTTTTTACCCTCAAAACGAGAGGCACGCCGTCGTACATTGGAAAAACTGAGCCAAGAAACACGCACCCTGATATTTTATGAATCAACCCACCGGATTTTTGACTCGCTTCATGACATGGCTGAAATTTTTGGTGCACAGCGCCAAGCCGCCGTGGTTCGTGAGCTAACCAAAACATTTGAAACAGTTCACCGTGCAGAGCTCGGCGCGTTATGCGAATGGATGGCGGCAGATGATAATCAACGGCGTGGTGAGTTTGTGGTGCTGGTACATGGCGCGGAACCATCACAAAGCCTCGAACGGGTAGAGATCGACCCGCAAGCACTTTTAATCGAATTGATGGCATTGCAACCACCTAAAAAAGCGGCGGCGATTGTCGCGAAACTGACCGGGTTGAAAAAGAATGCCTTGTACGAGCTGGGATTGCGTCTCAAGTCAGAAGGATAGCTTAGCCCCGATCCCCGGATAATTTATGCGTTATTTGGGGATTAGAGTGCTATACTCCGCGCCGAGAGTTGGCCAGGCAACCGCGCTACCGAAAGGTATCGAGGAAAGTCCGGGCTCCATAGGGTAAAGCGCCAGGTAATGCCTGGGGGGCGAAAGTCTACGGAAAGTGCAGCAGAAAATATACCGCCTAAGTGCCTTTCGGGGCGCCGGTAAGGTTGAAATGGTGCGGTAAGAGCGCACCGCGTCGGCGGCAACGTTCGGCGGCAAGGTAAACCCCGCTTGGAGCAAGACCAAATAGGGGGACAATGGTGTGACCCGCACTGTTCCCGGGTAGGTTGCTTGAGGTATGTGGTGACGCATACCCTAGATGAATGGTTGTCCACGACAGAACCCGGCTTATCGGCTAACTCTCACTTTTTAATTTATACTTCAAGCCGTCACTTCTCAATAACCTGTGGCATGCCAATTTCAATGCTTACACAGTAAGCAGTCAGAGTTGCTACTCGTTGTAGAGTGGCCTGAAGAAAACGTGTAGAAAACAGGGGACTTCTTTCAGTTGTTGTTGGCATCTGGCAATATCGACAGGAGAGATTGGGCGTGGCAAAACATTCAATACATGATGTATCTCAACTCTTAACATAGTGGGCTATTGCTGCCACAGGTGATTGAGAAGTTACCTATAGTCGTGCTCAACTGATGACTTTAGGTTAAACCAATCCCTTGTCCCAATAAGGCAACTCTTCACCAAAACAGTCCACCACGTAATCGATAAATACCCGTGTTTTAGCGGGCAGGTGCTCTCGTTTTGGGAACAGCGCATAGAGTGTTTTCTGGGGGATTTGGTAGTCCCTCAACAACGGCACCAGTCGACCTGTAGCAATATCTGGCCCGACAATAAAGGTGGGTATTCTTGACACTCCCACCCCTTGACGTAGTGCTTCACACACCGCTTCGCCATTATTCACCCGGTAGTTGCCAGAGACTGAAATCTGCTGTTCCTCACCATCGCGGATAAAATGCCACTCATTCGCGGCATACGAAAACACGAGACAGTTGTGGTTAACCAGCTCTTCCGGTGTTTGTGGTGCGCCGTGTTGTTCAATGTATTGCTGCGAGGCACACACCGCATAGCGCATGGTCGCCAGTTTGCGGGCAATCAAGGTTGAGTCGGGCAGATCACCGCCACGAATTGCCACATCAATCCCTTCATCGACCAGGTCCACCATTCGGTCATCCATCACCATTTCAATCTCCACGCCGGGGTACTTTGCCAGAAAGCCCGGAATCAGTGGGATGATGTGCAGCCGCCCGAATGACATTGGAATGTTGATGCGCAGCCGCCCCTGGGGGTTTGCTTGCAGTTGTGTCACTGCTTCTTCTGCTTCGCTGGCAAACGAGAGTGCCTGTACTGCATTTTCGAAGTAATATTCCCCGGCTTCGGTGAGGCTTATTTGCCGGGTGGTGCGATAAAGTAGCTGTGCCCCGAGTTTTTTTCCAGTTGGCTGATCCGTTTACTGACCGCTGACCTGGATATTCCCAGCCGCTTGGCAGCAGATGAAAAGCCGCCACTTTCGACCACGGCAACAAAGAGCGGAATTGCACTGAACCCTTCCATTTTCATCTCCATTGTTGAGAATATTTCAACAGTTATTCTCCATTTAGATGGATTATCAGTCAATCAGAAACACGTTATGATTTTTATACTGCTCGATAAGGTGAATAAGTAATAACAGAGGGGATGAAAATGAAGATTAAAAAACTGGATCACATCGGCATACGGGTTGCTGATTTTGAACGTTCAATCGATTTCTACCGGCAGTTTGGTTTTACCACTAAGCGACAAAATCTTGATGAAAGGGTCATTGAGCTACAGCATCCATCCGGAATAACGCTTAATTTGCTTGATGGCGCAAACGATGACCATGGGGCGCGTAACGTGTTGATGGATGTGGTAGAAAAATACCCCGGTTACACCCACTATGCACTGAATCAACTCTTCTCGCGTCGACTGCTGTCTGACATCAGTTACCGTGGTGGCTTTCCCGCTTGAAAGCGGTATTCAATAGCCCGGCGTTCCTGCTGATCGCCACTGGCACTCTGTTCGGTCTCTATTTCCCACTGGGCAAGGTCGCGGGTGAGATAGGGATTTCAGCCATAGCATGGGCGCTGGTGGTATCGGTAGGTGCCTGTCTGGTGCTGCTGCCAATCCTCATCGTTAAACGCAGTTTCAAGCTGCCACGTGGTGCAACATTACGCTACGTGAGTATCGCCGGGGTGATTTCATTTGTTGTACCCAATATTCTGCTGTTTTCAGTGATCCCCTATGTCGGTGCCGGTTATACCGGATTGATGTTTGCATTATCACCCGTATTTACATTGGCGGTGGCGCTGATATTTAGACTAAAGGGGCCAAACCTGATCGGTGTCATCGGTATTGCGCTGGGTTGCATTGGTGCGGTGATCACCGCCTATGGACGCGGCTTGAGTGCCGATGCCACGACCGTTTTTTGGCTTGGCGCTGCACTGCTGATTCCACTGGTGCTGGCCTCTGCCAATGTCTACAGAACTATCGACTGGCCGGAGGGTGCCTGCCCCGACAGCCTGGCCTTTTGGAGTCACCTCGTTTCAATCGTCGTACTGGTTATTTTGCTACTTTCCATCGACGGTGCAGAAGCGCTTTACCTGCTTTATGATGAGGCGGCACTTACCATGACCCAAGCGCTGTTAGCCGGACTCACCTTCCCACTCTATTTCAGACTGCAACGTTATGGTGGGCCAGTAATGTTAAGTCAGGTCGGTTATGTTGCCGCGGTCGTCGGCATGCTGACCGCAACCGTGCTACTAAACGAACAATATGGTTTTTTAATCTGGGCAGGTGCTGCGATTATTGCGATGGGTATTACAGCAACAATCTATTCTCAGTTTTTAGTGGTGAAAAAATCCTAGATGAAACCCCCATGTGAAATATCTTCTTTAATTTGACTATATATGACAAATATCTGCTTATAATTTGCCTTCAATGGCCAATGTAGCTATAAAGTAGGAAGGAATAGTCTATAAGCTGGAGATAAAGAGATGTTGGTTGAATTCAGTGTGACCAATTTCAGGTCAATCCGTGAGCGGCAGACCCTTAGTATGGTCAAGTCTAAGCTCAAAGAGTCGGATACCTTAAAGGAAAATAGCTTTCCAAGCAGCGGGATGGTAGGAGTCGAGCTGCTTCGTTCATTTGCAATTTATGGTCCAAATGCTGCAGGTAAAAGTAATTTGCTTTTAGCCTTGCGAGAGATGGTGAAGATGGTTGATAAATCAGCCACCAAAATGCGTCGTGGGGATGAGTTGCCAGTGACACCCTTTCGTCTAAATAGTACCAGCCGCCATACACCAACTGAATTTGAAGTGATTTTTATCAGCCAGGGAGTGCGTTATCAATATGGCTTTGCGGCAACGAAGGAGAGGATTACTGAGGAGTGGTTAATTGCCTTTCCTAAAGGCAGAGCTCAGCACTGGTTTGCCCGCCAATGGGATGAAAAAGAAGAACAAGACCAGTGGCAAATGGGAAACAGTCTGCAAGGACAAAAACAGCTTTGGATGGAATCTACCCGCGTCAATGCACTGTTCCTTTCCACCGCCGTTCAACTCAATAGCCAGCAGCTGCAACCGGTATACGACTGGTTTAATAATACCTTGCGCATGGCCAGTGTTTCCGACTGGAGTCCTGTCTTTACCGCTACACTCTGTGACAAGAGAGAATACAAGGCGAAAGTGATCGATTTTCTGAAAGCAGCGGATGTTGGTATCGATGATGTGGTTGTCGAAAAAAAGACATTCGACAGCAAGGATTTGCCGGATGAAATGCCAGATGAAGTTCGTTCCGAGGTTTGCAAAACACTTGAGGGTCAAGAAATACTGTCAGGGTTGAATACGGTTCACTTCGACAATGAGGGCAAAGCGGTGATTTTCGATTTTGATGACGAATCCGATGGTACCCGTAAGTTGTTCTCTTTTGCTGGCCCATGGCTGGATGCGTTGGAAAAGGGCTATGTACTGATCGTTGATGAGCTACACGATAATTTACATCCGAAACTGGTGCGTTTTTTAGTGCAGATTTTTCATGACGATAAAACGAACCCCAATAATGCACAGCTGCTATTCACTACCCATGAAACGTCGATTCTCAGCAGCGAGATGTTTCGTCGTGATCAGATCTGGTTTTGTGAAAAAGATCAAACACAAGCAACACAGCTGTTTTCTCTCACAGACTTTAACTACAGAACCCGGGAAAATCTGGAGATGGCCTATCTGGCCGGGCGCTTTGGTGCGTTGCCCTATACTCGTGAATTGAAACGGGTGCAATAAGACGATGGGAACAGACCAGGGCAATCGGGCTTAAAATGCCTTGAAAAACAGAGGCTGATAAGGTAATAGGTCTACCCTTTTGGCCTAAATAATGACAAACGAACTCACCGCATCAATTATTCACCATTTCTCAAGCCTAGAAGACCCGCGCATCA
>JAFLJP010000022.1 GCA_022712945.1 Gammaproteobacteria bacterium
CGCCCTCATTTATCCCGAAAATTGCACCAATAGAGCCACTATTACTGCGCATTTCGAAACAAATGAGAGCAATTTCCGCTCAGCCTAATTCTCACTCCACTTATTCAGAGCTTCCCTGGATAATAACGAATAAGAAATTAAAATATGGCACGCAGAACAAGAAGAAGACGTTTTAAAAAGGTACCAACCGAACCCGTGACGGTGACCATTGAGTCGCTCAGTCATGAAGGGCGCGGGGTTGCCCGGGTAAATGACAAGGTGGTGTTTGTGAATGGTGCGCTGCCGGGTGAAGAGGTGGTGTTCAGTTATGTGCGCAGTGCCAGCTCGTTTGATGAGGGGCGTGTTGATGAGGTGTTGAGTGCTTCACCCGAGCGGATCGAGCCAAAGTGCCCGCATTTTTCGCTCTGTGGTGCCTGCAGTTTGCAGCATATGAGCAGCGATAAACAGATTGAGCTAAAGCAGGCGCAGTTGTTGGAGCACTTTGAGCATACGGGTAAGGTGACTCCTGACGAGCTGTTGCCACCGCTGACCGGGCCGCTGTGGGGTTATCGCCGCAAGGCGCGGCTTGGGGTGCGTAACGTACGTGGCAAGGGGCGGGTGCTGGTCGGTTTTCGTGAACGCTACAGCCCCTATCTGGCCGATATGCACCGCTGTGAGGTGTTGCACCCCAACGTCGGCGAGCGTCTGGACGAACTCTCTGAGTTGATCGGTTCACTGGATGCCCACAGTGAGATCGCACAAATTGAAGTGGCAGTGAGTGATGATACCACCGCCATGGTATTCCGCAATTTGGTACCACTGAGCGAGGGAGACCGTGAAAAGCTGATTGCCTACGGTGAAAAAACCGGGATTCATCTGTATGAGCAGCCCAAAGGCCCAACCACGGTGGCACTGTTGTGGCCCGCAGTGAGTGAGCTGTTTTATCGTCTGCCGGAGTACGATATCGAGATGAAGTTTCGCCCCGGCGACTTCACCCAGGTGAATACCGATATTAACCGCAAGATGATTCCCAAAGCGCTGGAGCTGTTGGATATTCAACCCCATGAAACGGTGCTGGATCTCTTTTGTGGGCTGGGTAACTTTACCCTGCCGCTGGCGCGTAAAGCCAAACAGGTGGTGGGTGTCGAGGGTGATGAGGGGCTGGTGCAGCGTGCGATTGAGAATGCTGAACGCAACGGCATCAACAATGTGGAGTATCATGTAGCCAATCTGGCGGAAGATGTCTCAAAACTGGAGTGGATGGCGCAACACTACGACAAAATCTTGATTGATCCGGCCCGCAGTGGCGCATTGGAGGTGCTGCACCAATTGGCCAAATTCACCCCGGAAAAGCTGGTTTACGTCTCCTGTAACCCGGCCACGCTGGCTCGTGATGCCGGGGTGTTGGTGAATGAATACGGCTATCGGCTGAAACAGGCGGGGGTGATGGATATGTTCCCGCACACCACTCATGTGGAGTCGATTGCGCTGTTTGAGCGCCAGTGATCAGGAAGGAAGCACGGTTATGGCACAAGAGATTGAACGGAAATTTTTAGTGTTGAACGACAGCTGGCGTGAAGATGCCGGGCCGGGAGCCTATATCAGCCAGGGCTATCTGGGGGATGCTAAAAATGCCTCGGTGCGAGTAAGGGTTGAGGGAGAGCGAGCAAATATCAACATCAAGGGGGCGACCCTGGGGATTAGCCGTAGCGAATATGAGTATTCGATCCCCAAAGATGAGGCGCTGGAAATGTTGAAAAACCTCTGCCTGAAACCGCTGATCGAAAAGAGCCGTTACCGGGTCAAGGTGAGTGATCACATCTGGGAAGTGGATCTGTTCGCGGGGGATAACGCTGGGCTGGTGGTGGCTGAAGTCGAGCTGGCGAGTGAAGATCAACCCTTTGAAAAGCCTGCCTGGGCTGGTGATGAGGTCTCTGATGATGCGCGTTATTACAATGTCTGTCTGGTAAACCACCCCTACAAGGATTGGGATGATTGCTAAACATCTACTTTGGCTGGTTTTGCTACCTTGGCTGTTCGGCCTGTCGGCCTGTGGTTCGCCGCCGCCGGAGGGCTTACGTTTTGCCATCGCCAGTGCGCCGGTAACGCTGGATCCCCGTTTTGCCACGGATGCTACATCGGCACGGATTAATCGCCTGATCTACCAACGTCTGATTGACTTTGATAGCGCTAACCGTGCGATTCCAGCCTTGGCTAACTGGCAACAGCTGGACGAACGGCACTACCGCTTTCAGTTGCTGGGTGAACCGGTATTTCATAACGGTGAACCACTACAGGCCAGCGACGTGCTGGCGACCTACCAGTCAGTTCTTAATCCGGCCACCGCCTCGCCCCACCGGGCGGCGCTGAAACTGATTGAGTCGATGGCGGTGATTGATTCGCGCACAATCGACTTTCATCTCAATAGAGTAGACCCGCTGTTTCCTGACTATCTGGTGATCGGTATTGTTCCCGGTGAGCTATTAGCGGCACAACATCCGTTTAACACCCAACCGCTGGGCAGTGGTCCCTTTCAGTTTATCGCCTGGCCGGAAGAGGGGCGCTTGCAACTTAAGCGGCTATCTGACCAACGCCCAATCACATTTTTGCGGGTAAAAGATCCCACGGTGCGGGCGTTAAAGCTGCTGAATGGCGAGGTGGATCTGTTACAAAATAATCTGCCCGCAGAGATTGTTCAACACCTGGCCGAACAAGGTATGCAGGTTGAGCGGCGTGCCGGGTCTAATTTTAGTTATCTTGGTTTTAACTTTGAGGATCCGGTGACAGGGCAGCAGGTGGTGCGCGAGGCGATCGCCTATGCACTGGATCGGGAGTCAATCATCCACTACGTGTTTGCCGGTGGTGCGCGCCTTGCCACTTCGCTGTTACCGCCTTCCCACTGGGCGGGACACCCCGATTTAACCCCCTACCCTTATGATCCCGATCGGGCGCGAGAGCGGCTGGCCTCCATCGGGGTGGATAGAGAGCACCCTCTCACCCTCTCCTATAAAACATCAAATGACCCCTTTCGGATTCGTCTGGCTACGGTGATCCAACAGCAATTGGGTGAGGTCGGGATCAAGGTTAATATTCAGAGCTATGACTGGGGCACTTTTTATGGTGACATCAAAAAAGGGGGGTTCCAGATGTACAGCCTCGCCTGGGTGGGGATTAAAACCCCGGATATTTACCGTTATGTGTTTCACAGTGATGCCGTTCCCCCTAACGGGGCCAACCGGGGTCGATATGTCGATCCAGTGGTGGATCGATTGATCGAACAGGCGGAGTCAGCAGCGAGTCAGCAGGCGCGGATTGCCGCCTATCGCGCACTACAGGAGCAGGTATTCAACAGTCTGCCCTATGTGCCTCTTTGGTATGAAGATCACCTGTCTGTGGCGCGCCCGGAGATTAGCGGCTATCTTCTCTCCAGTGATGGTAATTATGATGGGTTGATTTATGTACAACGACACTGATTTTTCTCGACATATTGTTATTTCAATTGCAGATCAACAGCTTCAGTTGTTTGACGGTGAGCGTTGCCTGAAGCGTTACTCTGTTTCGACCGCTAAAAACGGCGCCGGTGAGATGGCAGGAAGCGATTGCACGCCCCGGGGGTTGCATATTATTAGAGCGATGATTGGTGATGGAGCCGCTGAAAACAGTGTCTTTGTCGGGCGACGGGCCACGGGGGAGATTTACACGCCCGAGCTGGCGCAAAAAAATCCGCAGCGAGACTGGGTGTTGACACGCATTATGTGGTTATCTGGGTTAGAAAAAGGAAAAAACCGCATGGGAAGAGTGGATACTCTGCGCCGTTATATCTATCTTCATGCTTGCCCGGATGAACTGCCCATGGGAGTACCACTATCACATGGCTGTATCAGAATGAGAAACCACGATATAGTGGAGCTGTTTTCACTGTTGCAAGGGAAGGTGAGAGTGCTGATTTGTGAGTGATACCCTGTTGGAAGGAGTTTGTTAAATGCGTAGGCAAGTGACAATAGTCTGGATTGTTTTCACCGTTCTATTTTTGGTTTCGGCTTGTGGTACCGTCATGATGGGTACCCGTAGTGACTTTAGTGACAAAGATCGTGACATTATTATGGCCTATTATAGCCACTTGGCCCCGCCACCGACACCTGGCCCCGGCACCTACCGGACGAAACCAGCACAAAAGAATACAACAGAACGACCCACTATTATGAACAAGAAACTAGCGATAGGCTCGGGGTTTCCACTGCCGAAAAAACTGGAGCGTTCACTCTCACCACTTGATAAAGGGTTAGCCCGGGCTATGGTGGGCTGGAATGTGGTGATTCTGGATGTTTCGTCTCGAAAGGTTGTTGATCGTGTTCATGCGATGGGGTATTGATATTCTGGAAGCTCTCTATGCAAAACAGCTGTTTCCCAGCCTTTTTCATTCCATTGAAACATGGTGAAACGGTCTCTTTGAATGGTTAATTTTATCGCCTCACGCCTGCTCAGTGCCCTTGTTGTGGTGCTGGGTGTCAGTTGTATCGTCTTCCTTTTTATTCACATGATTCCCGGTGACCCGGTTGAGGTGATGCTGGGGGAAAGTGCCCGCCCCGCAGACCGTGAAGCGCTACGTGAAGCGCTGGGTCTCAACCTGCCGGTTCTCCAACAGCTACAACACTATTACGCCGGTTTGATTCAACTTGATCTGGGTCATTCGCTGCACTCCTCCCGCCCAGTGCTTGATCTACTAATTGAACGTATTCCTGCCACCGTTGAGCTGGCGCTGGCATCGCTGATTGTTGCCGTTATCATCGCCTTCCCGCTGGGCACCATTGCTGCGGTTCGCCAGCACACCCTGTGGGATCAAGGGGCGATGGGCTTTGCCTTGATCGGTGTCTCTATCCCTAATTTCGTGATGGGGCCGCTGCTTATCCTGCTCTTTTCGGTCACGCTGGCCTGGTTGCCAGTCTCTGGGCGGGAGGGTTTTGCTTCACTGCTGCTACCGGCCATGACACTGGGCAGCGCACTGGCTGCGGTTTTGTCCCGTATGGTGCGTGCCTCGCTGCTTGAGGTGTTATCGGAAGATTATGTGCGCACCGCCCGAGCAAAAGGGTTGAGTGAGTGGCGGGTGGTTTGGGGTCATGGGGTGCGCAATGCGCTGTTGCCGGTGGTTACGCTGCTGGGACTGCAACTGGGTGTGTTGTTGGGTGGTGCGGTGATTACCGAAACCATCTTCTCCTGGCCCGGTATCGGTCAGCTCACCATCGAGGCGATTCAGCGTCGGGATTACCCGGTATTACAGGCGTGTGTATTGTTGATCAGCCTGGTCTATGTGGTGGTCAATACCCTGACTGATTTAGCCTACGGCTGGCTTGACCCGCGCATTCGATTGGGGGAGGGGTGATGTCGCTACGTGTGTGGTTTCCTCTCGGTATTATCCTGTTGTGGTTGTTAATGGCGCTGTTGGGGCCGTTGATGGCGCTGGAGCCGAACCAGATTGAGCTGTCAAAGATTTTGCTGAACCATGATAGCAACGCGCTACTGGGGTATGACGATTTGGGCCGCCCGCTGTGGGATCGGCTGGTGATGGGGGCGCAAACCTCATTTATGGTGGCCATCGGTGTGGTCACTATCTCATTGATTGTCGGTACCTTGATCGGCGCGGTGAGTGGTTATCTGGGTGGCTGGTTTGACCATCTGGTGACCCGTATTATCGATATATTCCTGGCGTTCCCCGGTATTCTGCTGGCGATTGCCATGGCGGGCATTCTGGGGCCGGGGGTGGAGAATGTGGTGATTGCACTGGCGGTGGTGAGCTGGGTCGGTTTTGCCCGCTTGAGTCGTGCCCAAGTGTTATCGGTTAAACATCGGGAGCATGTGCAGGCGGCGATTGCGCTGGGTGTCTCACCCGTATTGATTGTGCTGCGCCACTTGCTGCCGTTGATTATGGCGCCGCTGATTATCGAGGCGACCTTTGGCGTCGCCTCGGTGGTGATTGCCGAAGCGGGGCTCTCCTTCCTCGGCCTAGGGGTGCAGGCTCCAGATGCCTCCTGGGGTAGTATGATTCGTGATGGTACCCGCTATCTACTGGTGGCACCGCATATGATTCTGGTGCCGGGGATCGCGCTGATGCTGGTGGTGCTCGCGGCTAATTTGTTGGGCGATCAGTTGCGTGATCGCCTGGATGTTCGCTTGAAAAATAATCGTTAATGGAAGTCTCTATGTCGCTTGGCCCTGTCATGCTGGATCTGGAAGGGGTGGCACTCACCGCTGAGGATCGTGAAATCCTGAAAAAACCGTTGGTGGGCGGAGTGATCCTGTTCAGTCGCAACTATGAAAGCCCTGAACAACTAACCGCGCTGATTAATGAAATCCATCAACTGCGCCAGCCAAAATTACTGGTGGCGGTTGATCATGAAGGGGGGCGGGTGCAGCGTTTCCGCTCAGGCTTTAGCCGTCTACCGGCAGTGGCTCAAATGGGGGCGCACTATAAAAAAAACCCACGTCATGCACAAACATTGGCAAAAACCGCTGGCTGGTTGATGGCGGCTGAACTGCGTGCGGTGGGGGTCGACTTCAGCTTTGCGCCGGTACTCGATCTCGATTACGGTAAAAGCGAGGTGGTGGGTGACCGCGCATGGCACCGCAATCCGCAAGCGGTGGCGGATCTTGCCCACGCTTACATGAGGGGTATGCAGTCAGCGGGTATGGCAGCGACCGGTAAACACTTTCCTGGCCACGGCTGGGTCAGTGCAGATTCTCACACCGCAATGCCGGTGGATGAACGTCGCTATGATGATATTTACCCCGATGATATTCTGCCTTTTGAACGGATGATTGAATACGGTATGGCCGCGATCATGCCAGCCCATGTGGTCTACCGCCAATGTGATGACCAGCCTGCCGGTTTCTCCCGTTTCTGGTTGCAGGAAGTGCTACGCAAACGGCTGCAATTCCAGGGAGTGATTTTCAGTGATGACCTCAGTATGGCGGCCGCAGGTATTGCCGGTGGTTTTGTAGATCGGGCCAACAAGGCGCTGGATGCCGGTTGCGACATGCTGCTGGTGTGTAATAATCGCCCCGCCGCACTGGAGATACTGCACGGCCTCAAGGATCGTCACGATGCCGTCTCCCACAGTCGGCTGGCACGCATGCACGGACGCCACGATATCACCCGAAGCAAACTGTTACACGACCCTGAGTGGAAACGGGCGGTTGCACTGATGGCCGAGCTTCACGATGATGATGAACTGTTACTGGATATATAGGTTGAAATAATGCTTGAAAAGTTGATGACAACCCTTGGCCTGCCAATGGAAGGAAACAGTTGGATTATCCAGGTATTTGTGGTGGTCTTTTTAGTGCTGCTGCTGAGCTTTATACAAAAACGGATTTTTTTGCGTATCGCCAAACAGGCATCAAAAACCGCTAACCCGTGGGATGATGCCCTGATCATGGCGGTGATCAAGCCGTTGTCACTGTTGATCTGGGTGATGGGGCTCACCTTTGCCGCCGAAATTGTTCGCGGGGTGAGTGAACAACCGATCTTTGCCGTGGTTGATTCAATCCGCTATGTGGGGGTGATTGTTGCCCTGGCCTGGTTTTTGATCCGTTTTATTCGTGAGGCGGAGAATAACCTGATCTCGCTGCAACGGGTGGATGTCACCACGGCCACTGCCGTTGCTAAACTGCTGCGTATTTCGGTCATCATCACCTCGGTATTGGTGGCTTTACAGACTTTGGGCTTCAGCGTTTCGGGGGTGTTGGCCTTTGGCGGAATTGGTGGTCTAGCCGTCGGCCTGGCAGCAAAAGATCTGTTGGCAAACTTCTTTGGTGGTTTGATGCTTCACCTCGATCGCCCCTTCTCCATCGGCGACTGGGTGCGCTCACCGGATAAAAATATTGAAGGCACGGTAGAAGACATTGGCTGGCGCTTAACCCGCATTCGCACCTTCGACAAACGCCCGTTGTACGTACCCAACGCCACCTTCACCACCATCTCGGTGGAGAATCCTTCGCGTATGAGCCACCGGCGTATCTATGAAACGATCGGAATTCGTTACGATGATGTAGCGAAAATGCCACAGATTGTGGCTGATGTTGAAGCGATGCTGCGTTCGCACGCTGATATTGATGATAGCCAGACCCTGATGGTGAACTTCAACCGTTTTGCTGACTCGTCGGTCGACTTTTTTATCTACACCTTTACCCACACCACCAACTGGGTGGAGTTCCACACCATCAAACAGGATGTGTTACTGAAAATCAGCGATATTATTACCCGGCACGGTGCCGAGATCGCCTTTCCCACCTCAACACTTCATTTGGCAGGCTCTCCTCAATTTTCCGGTGAGGCACTGCATCATCCTCAAAATAGTAATGAACTGAAAAAATGACCATGAATGATAAAGCTCAACATGCCTGGCAGGCCTATCAGGATGCTGATTGCCTGTACAACGAACAGCAGATCCAGCAGGCACTGGATAACATGGCCGCAGAGATTACTGGAAAACTGGCGGATAAAAATCCGCTGGTGCTCAGTGTCATGAATGGCGGCTTGATCACTGCGGGGCAGTTACTGCCGCGCTGCCCGTTTCCGCTGGAGATGGGCTACCTGCACGCCACCCGTTACAACAACAGCACTGAGGGCGGTGAGCTAGAGTGGCTGGTAAAACCGCCGTGTGATTTGAGCGGGCGCACGGTGCTGATTGTCGATGATATTCACGATGTGGGAGCGACGCTGCAGGCGATAGTCGAGGCGTGTCAGCAGGCGGGGGCAGCGGCGGTTTACTGCGCGGTTTTGGTGAATAAAGTACATGATAGGAAAGTTGAAATGCGTGCCGATTTTGTCGGCCTGAATGTAGAAGATCGCTACATCTTTGGCTGTGGCATGGACTACAACGGCTATTTGCGCAACCTGCCTGCCCTCTACGCAATGAAAGAGGAGTAGGCTTTTATGAGGAAAATTGCATTTATCGGTGGCACCGGACTGACCTCAATGGCCAATCTGGAGATTATCCGTCGCCAGTCGATAGAGACGCCCTACGGCATGCCATCCAGTGAGCTGACGTTTGGTCACCTTGCAGGACATGACGTGGTCTTTCTTTCGCGACACGGCGATAACCACACCATTCCACCTCACCGGGTGAACTATCGTGCCAATCTCTGGGCGCTTCACTCCGTGGGTGTTGAGCAGATTATCGCCGTGGCCGCCGTGGGTGGCATTAGCGCAGCGATGGGGCCAGCCCAGCTCGCCATTCCCGATCAGATTATCGACTACACCCACAGCCGTGAAGCGACCTTCCATGATGGCGGTGATCAACCGGTTATCCATGTGGATTTTAGCTACCCCTACAGCCAAACGTTGCGTCAAAAACTGCTGGAAGCCGCGCAAGGTTTAGACTTTTCTGTAGAAGCAAACGGCACCTATGGGGCCACCCAAGGGCCACGCCTAGAGAGCGCCGCAGAGATCACCCGCATGAAACAGGATGGTTGCGATCTAGTGGGTATGACCGGAATGCCGGAAGCGGTGTTAGCGCGGGAGTTGGAACTGGAATATACCTGCTGCGCGGTAGTCGCCAACTGGGCCGCAGGGTGCACCGAAGGCATTATCACCATGGCAGAAATAGAGCAGACACTTGAGCTGGGAATGCAGCGGGTGCGGCTTCTTTTAGAGCGGGTAGTGGTGCTGGTTTAATGCTCATTGCAACTGAACTGACAAATATCGAACCAACCTCCTTATCGTCAATACCGGCTAAAGCCTCAATGAGAATTCGAAGACTGCCCGAGACTAATAAACTCTATACAAAATCCGACATTATCATTCATAACTGATCATAAAACGAACAAAACCATCCATGTTTAAACTCGGCCACCCTGTTACCACTTGACAGCCACAAGGTCGATTAGCGATACTTTCCACCACAAAAAATCGGGATGAATCGTTGCAGAGACAATTCCACGCAGCAGTTAAACATGGGTTAACATCTTTGGCGGACTGTTTTCTAAGCCATTTCCTGAATTCAGGCGTACCCACACAGGTGGCTGGTCTACTTTTTTATCTATTCTACTAAAGTCTCTATAGCAGAAGTTGCCTCTTATCATAAGCAAAACCCGGTTTGCCTTGTCAATCAAACTTGGAAATAGGCGGGTCTTCGTGTCATTATTCATGCAGGCTTCAGGTTAGTTTTGATTTTTAACCACGAAGCTCGAAATGAAAATCAATGAGTTACGGTACGCCATTTGTCGTAAGCCATTGATTTTTGGTTGCTGCGAAATTGCTTTGCAAGGGCCTCAATACTTTGCTTAGAGGAAAAGTATAATGGAAATGCGTTATGTCTCTACGGATAATACCGGTTGGTTGCGTGTAAAAATTGAACCTGCAGGTACAGTTGTGCCTTTACCTAAATATATTAAGGTCTCTTTCGATGAGCGACGTAACGGACGGGACTATTTTAATATCGAAGAAGGAGTGTACAAGGGTAAGAGTGCATCTGTATCTCAGAAATCTGAGAGCTCATCGTGGCTCGATAAGCCGTTGCCAACTTATCGAGGTCCCGTTAACTTAGTATTTAAGAAGGGTGAAAGAAAGCTAGTAACACCAATTGGCTTATTGGCTGTTACTACGGACTCTAGTAACCCCATTGCTAACGGGCGGCATCCAATACAGTTACCTGATTTTCCGCACGACTTGGGAAGGAGTTATACTGCTCGCGCTTCCAAGGCAATGACGTGGTTTTATCTCGGAACAGGGAACGCTATATCAGGGGAAAATGATCGCTATTTACATCCTGGGCGTATAAGCGCTGGGTGTGTGACCGTAACTGATATTTCAAAATGGGACTTGCTGTATGCTGTGTTAATGATATCAAGAGCGTCGGGAGGAAAAAATGTTGGAACAATCACTGTGCAAGAGTAAAGGATTCACTTTGTGGCTGTGGCTAACTACCGTTTTTGTTTTTGTGCTTCTTTACTCAAATAAGGCACTGTCATTCGATCTTGGAGATCAAAAGGCAATAGTTGATGCTTCTTTGAAGGCCAATTCCGAGGATCAAGACTTGGCACAATCGTTGGCTAAACAAGCGCGCAAACGTGTCTCGGATGTTGGAGGTTTCCATAATACTAACTTAGGCCCATTAGTGAAATTGTGGTGTGAAGCAGCAATAATTGCACCTAATTCCGACAATCTCGCCGAATGCGCACGGCTTCGTTTCGAGGCGGTGGGTTACATGTCTAATCCTCAGCCTTCCAAAGAAGCGGTTCGAATGCAGCGCGCACAAGAGTCGCTCGTTATGATTCGCGCGGCACTAGAAATCGCTGTAGGTGACCCGAGCGTAAGCGATGCACTTAGGCTCCGCTTAAAAAGTAGCTCTGAATGTTTTCGTAGCTTTATTTATGAAAAGGACACGAGTGAAAGTTGTAAATGATACAAAAATAGTTAAATACGCTGAAGAAGAGCTGAAAAAATGAAGGGAACGACCCATTAGGGGGGAGGTTAATCCAGAGGAAAGGGATAGCTCTAAGGATGTCCCCTCATACAGTACGAAAAGCACGCAGTTGTTATTGCGGCAACTCTGCCACTGGCTCAATCGCTACTTCTGTCTCTTCAATCGGGGGAGTGTAATCCCGCACCACAATCAACATGCCAAAGCGTGAGTGATCAGTAATAATTGGGGTCGGAGTAGCATTAAATCCCGCTACTGGCCAATGCTCTTTTTTGGCCATTCCGCCTTTCTAGCTGCCACTCGAGGTAATTGTAAAACTCCGGAACCGAGTGAATTTTTTAGCTAAACAGCCTGGTAGGGTGCGTTCAATGCACAACAACACTGCTGGAAATGGAAACTAAACATGATTGATGCTGCGACGGCTTGGTTTTGCTGGGTGTTTTTGGTGCGTAAAACGCACCCTACTTGGCTGGCCGTCCCGTTAACTCAAACGTTCAAGCTGTAGGAAAACCTAAGCCAAAAAAAATGGTCTGAAATCGACCTCTTGTATTGCCCTCTAAGAGGAGATCTCATAGCTAGGAGGGGTTTTGATACCCCTGAAAACGAGCTATTTTTTATTAATCGAGGTTTTCCTACAGCCTCGTTATGCAACCCAGTAAATACCAAGTCCAATAAATAAAGGAATATAATGATACAGATTGAAGTAAAAAATGTCAGAAGCTTGGATGATTTTACCTTAGAGTTACCGTTTCAGAGTGGGCTCCATGCTATTGCTGGTGAGAACGGTATTGGAAAAAGCACAATATTTTCTTGTTTGTCAAAATTTGTATATCGTGGGGCTTTGAGAAGCTATTTTCGATCCGATGGTAACTCTACAAGTCGGATTACCTTCATAAAAGATGGACAAGAAAACTCTTGGATTAAACAGCCAAATTGGAAACGCGATGATGAGGGTGATCCTGAGATTTTGATTGATGGATTCTATGAAGGAAGCTTAATTTTTGGCAGCAGATTTGCTGATACCCACTTTTCTAAGCTTGGGAAAAGCAACAATATTAAGGAAATAGACTTAGTTAAAGCTGATGAATTCATAGTAAGAAACTTAGGTAAAGTCTTACGTAATAATGAAAACCATTACTCTAACTTAATGAAGATAAAAACGAAAAAGAAGGCAGAGGAGTTAGGGTTTAACGGGAATCCTTATTTTATAGAAAGAAATGGAAAGTGGGTATCTCAGCTTTTTATGAGTTCAGGCGAGCTATTACTTATCGGTCTTCTTCATTTTATCAACGAAAGAATAGAGTTAAAAAAGAAAAGGTCTATTACAGATCAGTTGAGTCTAATTCTTATTGACGAAATAGAGCTAGCCCTCCATCCCTCGGCTCAACATAGATTAGCTGTCTTTTTAGATAGTATTGCAAGTGTCAGTAATTTTTGTATCTATTTTGCAACTCACAGTGTTCAAATAATAAACACATTAAAGCCAGATAATATTTTCTATATCAATAGGGCCATCGACAATAGTATTGATGTTGTTAATCCTTGTTATCCTGCTTATGCCACGAGATCGCTATATAATAATGACGGATACGATTTGATCATGTTAGTAGAGGATGATTTAGCAAAATTCGTTATTGAAAAAGTCATAAGAGAAGAAAACCTTTCCAGAAGCAGAATGATCAAAGTATTACAGTGTGGCGGATGGGAAAAAACCCTTGAATTACAACTTGAAATGAAGACATCGCTAATGCTTGGGCAAGGCTGTGATTTAATATCAATTCTTGATGGTGATATAGAAGAACAATGTAGCCATAAATATGGCCAAGGCACCAGAGAGTCAACATTGAAAAAGCTATTCCTTCCTATCCACAGTGTTGAGAAATTTCTTAAAAAGAAATTAGTTGATGAGCCATGTGTTGCTTTCGCTAAAAGAATCGGAGATAGATTTTTTATAGCCAGAAGTATCGAAGATATAATTAACGATTATTCCACAAATCCTAAAACAGGAGCTGATAATTCAGGTAAGGGTTTATTTCGTGTGCTAATGGCTTGCGCAGAAGATCAAGGCTATACAAGAGAGCGCTTTAAGTCTGACTTATGTAGCTTTCTAACTGAAAATACAGAAGTATCCACATTAAAAACAAAGTTAACTCAAGCCGTTGCATAACCAAGCCCATCAAGCAGACCGGCCTACCGCGGTGTTATTTTTCTGAGGTGATGAATTTAAATCAAGCCTGCTTTTGAGCTTCGGTGATAGGCCGGCAGCTTATAGGCAACGTTAGGCAAAAAGAAAAAGGGGTCGAGAAAGAAAAAGGGGTCGAGTATCATATTGACTCTTTATGGGCCTTCGGACTAAGCTGATTCCTTGGCTCAGGAGATTGCTTCTTCGTTCCTCCTCGCAATGCTCGCATCCTGCCCTCCGCCACTGTAATAAATTGAAATTCAACATCAAGCGCTAAAATGATAGGGGGTGATTACCTTAATCTGCGGCCTCACTCATCTAATGAGGCTATCCTTGCAAGACAGCACTCTTCGGTTAATGTTTTTAACGCTTCTACCTGTTCCGCTAACCAGTCGAGTTCCGCCTCTGTAATTTCAAAATGCTCTGAATAACGTGCCTCTATGTAGGCCCGCTTTAAGCGTTGAAAACTACGGCGATTGAATTTGCTGTTTCCGGGGAAGGTTTCTCTAAAGCGCTCATCTTGTTCTACACAGAATGAGCGAAGTTGTTTGAGGTTATGGGTGGCTGGCTTGTAGTTGGTGAAGACGAGTAGAATACAGCCATAATAACGCTCTGTGGCTTGATGCAGTTCAAATGCCGATTTCTTTAAACGCCCTTTGCTTCTATCGTAACCATAGGTGTCCAGGAATTCAGAGGCGCTAGTAAACCACTGTTTATAGTGTTTCTCTGCTAACGTTTTTTGTTCTGCCACACTTAAGTTGCCGGGTTGGCGTAATGGCTTTTTATTCCTGCTGTAGAGCTCTATCCCTTGTTGTCGGATATCGCAGAAAAAGTAGTGGCCTTGCATTAGTCGGTTACTGACATCTTCGATGCTATGCATAATAAGGCTAAGCGGGGCTTTAATCCGTCGTTGAATATCATCCTCGATTTTGTTCCAAAGCTGATACTCTTCAACCAACGTTCCGCTATCGAGTAAGACTAAAATATCATAGTCACTGATATACCCATTCTCAGGGTCGCTCACCCAAGTGCCTTTGGCATGACTACCAAAGAGAATGATTTTAACGATCGGCTTGTCATCAAAAATGCGGTTTGTGCTATCGAGATAGGCATCCATACCGTCACGCAGTCGGCTGACGATAGTCGCTATCTCTTCTTGCTTCTCTTCCGGTAAGTGATCGATGCTAGTCTTCATGGTTTTATGGTACTACAGCTGCTAGAGCCGGGGAATAGTGATGATAGACCAGGTTACTTCACCTAATGGATAGCCCACTTTGGATCGTTACCAGCCAGCCACACCTGCATTATTTGATGGTTAGTCTTTTCCCTCTTTTGTGGGAAATAGATAATTCTACTTGAGGTTATAAAAAAGTGTTTTACGTTAATCCAAGCGGTCATCTTCTAAAATAAATTCATAATCGGGTAGCCGCAAGTTATCGGGACATACACCCTTTAAAAGAAAGAAAGAAAGGGGTCAAATACAATATTGACTCTTTGTCGGTATAATTCAACACGTAACCCGGATCACGTAACACGTAGGGAAGATTAGCGAAGCGTAATCTACCGAATGAAATGTTCTCGTTCCCATGCTCTTGCGTGGTAACACATACCGCCACCCAAACAAAAAAGGGGCTAGTAAAAAGAGGGATCAAGTACAATATCACGTTATATTTTTTTTATTGGCAGGATCGGTAAAGAGCGCGCATCAAGCTGGCAAACAGTTGAAAAACATGATAAATAATCCAATATGATATTTCCCCTATTAGGCTCCCTGAGATCCATTCCCTCACCTTCGCTGGGCGCGGGCAGCTGACCACGATCACCACACCGGACAACGGCACACTCGACTTCAGCTACGATGGCTTTTTACCGCTCGCCACCACCTGGGCAGGCACCATCAATGGCAGCGTCACCCGGGGCTATGACAACAACTTCTGGCTCACCTCACTCACCGTCAACAACAGCC
>JAFLJP010000008.1 GCA_022712945.1 Gammaproteobacteria bacterium
TTCATCTTGTTTATCATATAAGTCACGACGCTGTTTGTTTCGTTGTAATTCTAGCTTGCGTTGCTGTTTTTGCTTGGCGAGTTTTTCATCCAGTGTTGGGGACACTTTGGCCTCTCGCCTGACCTGTTTGATCTCTTTATCCAGCTCTTTGATGGCCTGTTCTAGGCCTTCTTTGATGTTATCCGCCCAATGATCAAGTTTGTTCACCTCTTGTTCAAAGTAACTGAGGTTACGTTCATTGACGCTTTTGCTGATATTGTTTTGTGCTTGTTCTAACGCGGCTTGTAGTGCAGTACTGGGGGCGACTACTTCAGCTCCATTAAACTGGTGTTGGGTTAGCGCCCAGAACCAAGCGCCCGACTTTATCTAGCCGTTGCTCTGCAGCATTGAGCTGAAGTTTCAGTAGGTCGTGAATATCTTCATCAACGTTTTCTAACAACAGTTGGCGAGTGTGCGGCATCTTTTTATCGATGTCGTGCCCAAGCTCTTTTTGCAGCGCATCGAATGCACTGCCGATCTCCTCTGGGCTGCGGCAGGTTTGGTAAATCAGCTGGATTCGCTTTTCAAAGTCGACACCGGATTCGATACTGCCTAACATTTCGTCTGACGCGCCGAAGACACCCTAAAATAGATGAAACCTTTCACTCGTAAGCTACGTATCCAGCTGTTTTTTAACGTGTTTTACACTAACCCCAACATGCTTCATACTGTCTGGGAGGCTGTCGGACTTAGGAAGAATCTACCGCGAAAAACCTGACTCAAAATCCACTCTCTCGCTACGACCTCTATTCTCAGACAGGCTCCTGGCGTTGTTCGTGATTGTCTCATTTGTGGGTAAGCGCACAAACAACCGCACACTTACCGCCAGTGCGGTGGGTTTAAAAAACCTCAAGGAGGCGTGAAATTCCAGATGACAAAATTAGGGCGTTTGTTTGTGGCGGTTGTTTCTATTGCGGTTATCACGGTGGTGTGGAGTTTGCCTCCTATTGCGCAGGATGTTGGGTATCATCTGTTCGCAGATACGCGAAATATTTTTTCGATACCCAATTTTTGGAACGTTTTATCCAATATTCCATTTCTGTTTATTGGTCTGGCTGGGCTTTATGGGGTGGTGATCTCTAAAGAGATTCCGCTGGTTAAACATCAAAAACAGGCATACATTCTGTTTTTTTCTGGGGTGTTGTGGGTGGCCATCGGTTCTGGTTATTACCATTTATGGCCAAGTAATAGTTCGCTGTTGTGGGATCGATTGCCGATGACGGTGGCTTTTATGTCGCTCTTTTCGATTGTTATCAGCGAACGAATATCAACAAAGCATTCTCAGTATGTTCTTGGTTTTTTGCTCTTTTTCGGCGTGTTTTCCGTTATTTATTGGTATGTTACCGAGCTGAACGGAGTCGGTGATTTACGGCTCTATATTTTGGTTCAATTTCTGCCCATGCTGCTGATTCCTCTGTTTCTTCTCTTGTGCAGGGGGCGGTCAACAACCGGCGCGGGTTATTGGTTGCTGTTGCTCTGGTATGCGATAGCCAAGGTGTGTGAGTATTTTGATCAAGAGATATTTGAGGTGCTGGTTGTGATCAGTGGGCACTCCCTTAAGCATATTGCGGCGGCCATGGGTGTGCTCTTTTTGTTGCTTGCTTATCGCAAGGGCGCTCTGAATAAGTCGGGTTAAATTCAGAGTTTTTCTAAGTACTGATAACCACCCGTAAGCTATCCAGCCTTAGCCGTGCGGTGTTAAACAGTTTTTCCAGTTGTGCTAATTGATTCCGAAAGAAGTCGAGCTCTTCTGAGCGGATGTTGGGGTTGTGCTGTTGCAGTGCTTCTAGGCGTTCCAGTTCATTTTTCAGGGTTGCTCTGCTTTGCTGGTTTGCTTGGGCTAGAAGTGCTGGCAGGCGTTTTTCGGCGAGGGTGGTGGCGCTTTTGATCATCTCTTTTATTTCGTTGCTGTAGGCTTTGATTACTTGGGCGGCAGTCTCTTTGTCAATGGCTTCTTGAGCTTGGTTGAGTTGCGGGTGTGAGAGGGTGTTGCTGATCTCTTCACCGTCGCTATCTATCAGTAGACGAATCGGGGTTGGCGGCAGGTAGCGGCTGCTGTTGCTGACGATTCCTGGGTTTCCTTCCAGTAAAAATTGTACTTCCAGTAGTAGTTTTCCAGGGCGTTGGGTTGGGTGTTTGATCACAATCAGCGCGCTGTTGCCCAGTTCGCTGCTGCTGATCATCTCCATTGCACCACGTACCATGGGGTGTTCCCAGGTGAAGAAGTGCCTATCTTCGTTGGCTAGTGCGATGTCACGCTGGTAGGTGATGACCATGCCATCTTCCAGCAGGCCGGGAAAGTGGCCTTGCATGTGATCGCTGGGGGAGATGAGGTAGCTGGCAGCACTGTGTTCTTCATAGTTCACACCGTAGTAGTCGAAAATCTGTTCCAGGTAGTGGGGGAGGGCTTCGGGTGCGTCTTGTTCCTGTATTTGTTGGATCAGCGCTTGTGCTATTTTTGGGCGGCAGGCGTTGAGTTCCAGCAGCTGATCTCGGCCTTGTTGTAGTGCTTGATTGAGTTGTTGGTGCTGTTTTTGGGTGGTGGCAATCAAGTCACTGATGTCACTCTCTTCATGCTCTACTTGGTGCAGTGCTTCAATTAACAGTGGTTGTAATGTGCTGAATACCCCTTGCGCGGCGGGGCAGGTGTGGTTGAAGGCGTTCAGCCCCTGTTGATACCAGTTGACCATGACCGCCTGGGGGCTGTTTTCCAGGTAGGGGAGGTGGATTTGGATGGTGTGTGTTTGGCCAATGCGATCAAGGCGGCCGATGCGCTGCTCCAGCAGGTCGGGGTTGAAGGGGAGATCAAACAGTACTAGGTGGTGGGCAAACTGGAAGTTTCGCCCTTCAGAACCGATCTCTGAGCAGATTAACAGCGGGCTGCCACTTTCGTCGTCTGCGAAGTAGGCGGCAGCGCGGTCGCGTTCGATAATGCTCATCCCTTCATGGAAGAGTGCCGCGTGAATGCCGGATTGAATACGCAGTGCGGCCGCCAGATCCAGCACGGTCTCTGCACTGGCTGCAATCACCACCATTTTGGCGGGACGCACGGTTTTTAGAATTTCTTGCAGCCAGCTGACCCGGGGGTCGAACTGGTACCACGGTGTTGGGTTGTCGGTGCTCTGGTAGAGCAGTTCGGGGCAGAGCAGTTGTTGGGGGTCGTTGAGGCTGCTGTTTTCAAATTCGATGAGCACTTCACGATAGGCCGCAGGCAGTGGCAGCGGGTAGAGGTGGCTTTGCCGGGCGGGAAAGCCTTTGATGGCGGCGCGGGTGTTGCGGAACAACACGCGCCCGGTGCCGTGGCGATCCAGCAGGTGGTTGATCAGGGTGTCTCGGGCGCTGTCGTGGGCTTCGCTGCCCTTGGGGTGTTGTTGCAGGGCGTGCAGCATCTGTTGGTCTTCCCCTTCACCGAGCACGTTTCTCAGATTGTCGAACGCTTCGGTGGAGAGTTGTGGCTCATTTAGGAGCGGCTGAATCGCGGTGGCAATGGGTTGATAGCTCTGCTCTTCTTCAATGAATTTTTCATAATCGGGAAATCGGTCGGGGTCTAGCAGGCGCAGGCGGGCAAAGTGGCTCAATTTTCCCAGCTGTTCCGGGGTGGCGGTGAGCAGCAGTACCCCGGCTGTTTTTATTGCCAGTTGTTCGATGAGTTGATACTCAACACTGGCCTGGCCTGGTGACCACTGGAGATGATGGGCTTCATCAACCACCAATAGATCCCACTGCTCGGAGAGTGCCTGTAGTGCCCGTTTGGGGTTTTCGATCAAGAAGTTGAGGCTGCAAAGCACCTGCTGTTCACTGCTGAATGGGTTGTCGAGGCCGCTGCTCTCTTCGATGGCTTGGCAACGCTCTTCATCGAACAGACTAAAGCTGAGGTTGAAGCGGCGCAGCATCTCCACCAACCACTGGTGAGTGAGGCTTTCTGGCACAATAATCAGCACCCGCTGGGCGCGTTCGGTGAGCAGTTGTTGATGCAGTATCAAACCCGCTTCAATGGTTTTGCCCAGCCCCACTTCATCAGCCAGTAGCACCCGTGGTGCATAGCGGCTGGCCACCTCGTGGGCGATGTAGAGCTGGTGGGGGATTGGGCTGGTGCGCGCACCGATCAAACCCTGTAGCGGCGAGCGTGCCTGATTGTATTGGTGTTTTAAGGTTTCATAACGCAGTTCAAACAGCTTGCTGGCATCCAGATTGCCGTTAAAGAGGCGATCAGCCGGGCGGTTAAGCTGAATGAAATTATCGAGCTCTCCCTCAGCCAGTTCGGTGGGCTGGCCCGCTTCATTGTGTCCAATATAGGTGATTAGACCCGCGTCGGTTCGTTGTGACTCAACGGTTAGCTTCCACCCTTGGTGGCTGGGGATGAGATCACCGGCAATGTAGGTGATGCGACTCAGCGGTGCGCTCTCTCTGCTGTAAGTGCGGGTCTCACCGCAGGAGAGAAACAAGAGGGTAACGCTGCGGGTGTCACCGCTGATGACGGTACCAAGGCCGAGCGTAAGGTCAGCATCGCAAATCCAGCGTTGACCGGGGGTGTAATCGTTCACGTAAAAACCTTGATTCAAGTGCGGGACGGTATTTTAGCGAGTTTTTGGTCAGGAAGCTCTGAATAAGTCGGGTTAAATTTAGGTTGAGCGGGAATTGTGCTCATCTGTTTCGACATGCGCAGTATATAGTCGCTCTATTGGTGCGACTTTCGGGACAAGTGAGGGTGATTTCAGCCAGCATAAAATAATCGTAACTACTTCAGCGTATTCATCTTTTGCCTCAACTCTTGGTTATTTTCGTACTCAATCGGTCACATATGCCTATATGCTCCCTCTTTCCGTGTAAAAACGCCTCGATTTGAGGGAAAATCTCAACACGCTGAATTAAGTTACAAATAATCATGACTTGTTCAGGGCTTCCTTAAAAATCCAGCGGCGGTCTGCTGATTAAGTGCGCTCTTCATAAACAGCTTCAACGATAAAGGTACCTTTATCGATTGTGAATGGCACGGTCACCACCGGTGCTATCGATTTGTGGGCAATCAGGTGTTTTTCACCCACAATCATGACCGGCAGTGAGACTTCGAAGCGCAGCCCTTTGTCTTCCAATTGGCGCTTGGCATCCCCGATAACCATATTGGCCAGTTCACCGGCGAGATCAATGAGCATGTGGTCAATGGTGGTGTGTTCATCGGGTAGCATTTTATTGGCAATGAAGAGGATGGCCTCTTTGTCGAATGAGAGGGCAACAGAGGCTTGCGCTTGTCGTCCCGACATGGAGATTAAGCCGGTAACAATACCGGGTGACTCCTGCATTGGTGGGCGTATTGTTGCCTTGCCTGACTTCAAATTTAAACGTGCCATGGTTGATAACACGATATCGACAGATCGAATCACGGTGTTGAGAAAGCTAAGATTCACACTTGCTCCTTGGTGAAAGTGTAAACGGAGACCTTTGCACGATTCATATTTCCCGTACTCCAGTAAACTGGCAAGGTGCTCCTGCAATGCCTTCATAACCGACATCCGTGTCGGGGCCCGGTTTTCCGATTGTTTTCGCCTTACTGGGACAGAAACTATTTTTGGTGCAAAGGTCTCAAATAGCGTGAGATCGTTTCACGAAAGTGCTCTTTGGTGCAAAGGTTTCGGTGTGTTCATTGGGTTGATTGCTGTTTATGGCGGCTTGCCTCTGGCAGGCTTTAACGTAACAATAGCGGCACTGAAAATGAGGTGTGTATGGATATTGAGTTAACAATAAATGAAGCAAGGGTGATTGGCTGCCTGTTGGAAAAAGAGCTGACTACGCCCGACCAGTATCCACTCTCGCTGAACAGTTTAATCAACGCCTGTAATCAAAAGAGTAACCGTGATCCGGTGATGGCGTTGGCCGAGAGTGAGGTGCAGGCAGCGGTGGATAGTTTGCAAAAACGCCACTTTCTGGCCGAGGCCAGTGCCAGCCGTGTGACCAAATATAAACACCGTTTTTGCAATACCGAGTTTGGCACGCTGATGCTTGATCCGCAGTCGCTGGCGGTGTTGATTGTGATGTTGCTGCGCGGCCTGCAAATGCCGGGTGAGCTGCGTAGCCGGACCAATCGCCTGTGTGAATTCTCTGATGTGAATGAAGTGCAGAGTGTGTTGGATGCCTTGATGGCGCGGGATGAGCCGCTAGTCATGAAGTTACCCCGTGAGGCGGGGCGGCGAGATTGTCGGTATGGTCAGCTTTTTTGTGCTGAGATGGCGATAACCACCGAGGCGGTGGCGACGGAAGATGAGAGCGACTTGCTGCGTGCCCGAATTGATGAACTGGAAAAAGCATTGGCAACATTACAGCTTGAATATGAGCAGTTGCAACAGCGATATGAGCAGCGCTGCTGATGTCTGAGTGGCTTGTTTACATGGTGCGCTGTGCAGACAATACCCTTTACACCGGAGTGGCCACGGATGTGGGGCGGCGGGTAAGTGAACATAACGGTAGTGATTTGCGTGGCGCACGCTACACCCGCGCACGCCGCCCAGTGACGCTGGTTTATCAAGAACCCTGTGAAAACCGCACTCATGCCTGCCAGCGTGAATATGCAATTAAACAGTTAACACGCAGTGCCAAACTGGCGATGCTGGGTGATCGCATATGAGCGCCCAGGTCATCACCCCGGTGCAGCAGCAACAGGTGATAGGTGCTACCACGGCAACGCTTCAACAAGCCTCTGAGTTGCTGGGCAGATCATTTGCGCCGATCCCGGTGCACTTCAATCTGAGTGGTCGCGCTGCGGGTATGTACCGTGTAAAGCAGCATGAACGCGAAATTCGTTATAACCCGTACCTGTTTTTTAAATATTTTGATGATAATTTAGCCAATACAGTGCCCCATGAAGTGGCGCACTATGTGATTGATTGTTGTCACGGTTTCAAGAATGTTCGGCCGCACGGGGCAGAGTGGCAGGCGTTGATGTTGACGCTGGGTGTCGAACCCACCGTGACCTGTCGTTACGATATGAGTGATATTCCCCAGCGCCGCCAGCGGCGCATTGAATACCATTGCGGTTGTCGTGCTCATCAGCTCAGCACTATTCGCCACAACAGGGTGCAGCGGGGAGAGGCCCGTTATCACTGTAAAATGTGCCGGAATGCTGTGGTGTTGAAGCCCGTATGAAATTGGAAATTCTCTATCAGGATGATTGTCTGGTGGCGATTAATAAACCGGCCGGGTTGCTGGTGCATCGCTCGATGATTGATCGCCATGAGACCCAGTTTGCAATACAGATTTTGCGTGATCAGATTGGGCAGCGTGTCTACCCGGTACACCGTCTCGACAAGCCAACCTCCGGTGTGCTGCTGTTTGCACTCGACTCGGATACAGCGCGATTAATGGGTGAGCTTTTTACTCAGCGTGAGACGGAAAAACAGTATCTGGCGGTGGTGCGGGGCTATAGTGCAGAGGCGGGGGTAATCGATTATCCGCTCAAAGAGCAGCGGGATAAAATGACCGATGCTAAGGCCGATCAAGAGAAACCGGCACAGCCTGCTATCACTGCCTATCAACGACTACAGCAAGTGGAGCTGCCCTATCCGGTGGGGCGTTATGTCAGCGCGCGCTATTCACTGCTACGACTCTCTCCTCAAACCGGGCGCAAACACCAGCTACGCCGCCATCTGAAACATATCTTCCACCCGATTGTCGGTGATACCAGTCACGGTGATGGTAAACACAACACCCTGTTTCGTGAGCAGTTTGATTGCCATCGCCTGCTGCTGCATGCACAGTGCTTGCGCTTTATTCACCCCCGTTCTCAACAGCAAGTGGTATTGGAGGCGGGGTTGGATGAGTCGTTTAGCGCTATTTTGCGGCGTTTCTGCTGGTCACTGTGATTGAAGGGGGCAGTATCAATTGATGGTCTGATCTTTAGTGATTTGCAGCCGGATTGCCGCGTCTAAACGGGAAAGCTCCTGTGGCTGGCGGTGAATCTCTTTACGCGCCCGCTTGAACAGTTTGTGCAGGGTTTTTTTAAGCTGGGGGAGCACCGCTTGGTTATCAATTCCCTTCAGGTGGCAAAAGATCGCCAAGGCATAACACATTTGCTCCTCGGTCAATTCGCCCATCATCTGTACCGACGGGGTGGTGCCGCAACCGCCACAGCCACGTTTGATGTTGAAGGCGTTGTTGGTAATGAACAACCCAAAGCCGAGAAAGATTGCGAGGAGATCCGTAGCCGCGCCGCGCAGCTCCTCACCCCCGGGCGGTGATGCCGGAATGGCACGCCCAAGCAAAATGGCAAGGTTTTGTGCCAGTGCCGCAATCAGCGCATCTGGCTGGCGCAGCGTGTTTGGATCGTAGGGGATCTCAATCCACTCACTCCCTTCAAGGCGAATCTCTGCCAAGGGGCCGCGCAGTGCATTTTCGATGTGAATGTGGGGTGCCGGAGGGGTATCAGCCTGGCTTTGAACCGGGTGTGCCCGGCAAGGCCACTGCTGCATTGCGCTGTATTCCAGCATTCGTTGTAACAGCAGATTAGCCGTCTCATCGGGTGAGATGGCTTTGTCGGGAAAAAAGTGATCGTTCGCCAATATCAGTTGTGTATGCTGCTGGAATAGATGGGCATCAAAGTTTTCCAACGCCCAGCGGAAGCAATCGAACAGCCACTGGGTGGTGCCTTCGTCCAGTATATTTTTTGTTTTGAACAGAGCAAACATGTTGCGGTCGAACTCCCGTTGTTTTGGCGGCGTTGGTTGATGCTAACTATTATTCCATAGTGTGGCTATTGTGCCAGTACATCAACCACTTTATATTGGCGGGTCAATTGGCTTGTGTCTGTTCTAAATTTGATAGGGTAAGTTTAAATGCGTATTTCAATGAAAATAGTGACATTGTCGGTCATCGTGGGCTTCTCTGGTTGGCCTCTGCTGAGTATGGCAGAGCCGGGCGAAAAGCCCTGTCACCATAACCTTGACGAGTCAGGTGGCCATCAACATGATGGTGAGCATCACGGTAAAGAACCGTGTGACAGTAAAAAAGGTAAAGAATATTCAGGTGATGAGCCGTGCGATTCTAAGAAAAAAGGGCATGACAGTGAGAAGCCTTGTGACAAAAAGAAAACCCCCAGTCTCTCTCCAGCAGATGAAACAGCCAGCATAAAATGATCATGACTTATTTGGAGGTTCCTTAAGATATCAAGGGTTTCCGTAAGGGCTTATCGCCATCTAAAGGTGGTTCCTGCAATCGTTCGATTGAATTCAATGTGTTGTATCGACTGAGTTTAAAAATAGTATCAGGCTTGATGGTGTGGCTGAGCTTTGTGCGTAATTGGGAAGAGCGATTGACACTAAGTTTTATTAGTACTATGATTTTATAGTGCTAAATATTCTTAGTGTTTATTTTGATGGGAAATAATTATGGATAATATTGCAGGCCCACCCGTAGAGGGAGAGAACTTTTTTGGTCGCGAAGCCGTTGTTAAGCACTTGTGCGAACAGTTACACAATCGCAACATTTTGCTATTAGGGCCTCGACGCATTGGCAAAACATCAACTGCCCGAGCTGTCATGCTCGAAGTGCGTAAGCAGAAATGGCAAACAATTGAAATCAATGTTGCATCTTGCATCAGTGAGCGCGATTTTCTGGAAAAACTGGGTGACACCCTCAACTCAGAATTAAGCTCATTCCCCAAAAAAATTAAACGTGCCGCCATCAAGCCGCTTGCTGAAAGCATCGAACGTATTCAATCCATCAAGATGGGTGAATTGGGTGTTTCATTAGGAGAAAAGAGATCCGAAGAGTGGACTCAGGTTGGCTGTGACGTGTTACAGCTCGTCGCACAAGCAAAGAATCATTGGTTAATCTACATGGATGAGCTGCCGATCATGCTCTACAACATCATCCGCAACGACCCTCAAACCGGTATTCAACGTGTGCGTCGCTTTCTCGACTGGTTTCGCAATGATGTGTGTGCGCTATCCAAGGCCAACAACGTTCGTTGGTTAGTATCGGGCTCAATCGGCCTTGATACCTTGGTTCAGGAGCACGGCATGGCCGATACCATTAACAGTCTCTCTCACGAGGGACTGGAACCGTTTAGTGATGAAACGGCGTTGAAGATGCTGGATAAACTGGCGAATCGATACGGCATCACACTTTCAGAGCAGGATGGGCAAAATATTCTTACGGCTGTTCAGTGGCCACAACCCTATTATTTACAAATGGCTTTTAATCACCTTCGCCGGTTGATTGATGCCGACGGCACAAACAATCTATCAGATTTAATACCAACAGCCCTGGATAAAATGGTGCAACCAGGGGCTGATAACGATTTCCATCATTGGGAAATTCGTCTTGAGCAACAGCTGAGCAAAGCTGATGCAGATCACGCACTGGCACTACTCAATCTCTCAGCAGATAATCCTGATGGCATACGCCCTGAAATGCTTTTGAGCAAACTACAGGAACGTATGAGCAATCACACGGCTGACGATGCCAAACGTACATTCGTTCGCTTGCGAGATATTTTATTGAGAGATGCCTATTGGCAAGCCAACGAAGCTGACGGAACAAAGCGATACCAGTTTTGCCTTCGGCCGCTACGGCTCTGGTGGGTTAGGAGAAACACATTATGAGCACCACCACGGGTCAACATCTATACAACCCAGACTGGCTCAGTGATGAAGCGCTGGTAAATAACTTTGTTGCGCGTATGGATGAGTTTACTTTTTTACGCGACGAACTGGCGCGAGCCCCGCTTGAGGGTAATGTTCAGCACTACCTGCTGGTCGGTCTGCGCGGCTCGGGAAAAACGACTCTGTTAAAACGTCTGGCGGTCGCCATTCGCAGTGATACCGATTTGCAGAATCACCTCATCGCCCTCTCTTTTCCCGAAGAGCTTTACCAGGTCAAAGACCTCACTGATTTTTGGTGGGCCAGTTGTGATGCTTTGGCCGATGAACTTGACCGCCTTAAAAAGAGTAAACAGGCGGATCAACTAATCAGCCGTGTCGAACAGATTCGAGTAAATAAACCCGCCAGCGATGCTGGTTTGAAGCTGCTACAGCAAACGTGCGCAGAACTGCGTCGGCGACCGGTATTGCTGGTTGATAATCTTGACCTTGTCTTTCGGCGAATTGAAAAAACAGGTCGCAAACCCAAAGACCCTAATGCCGCCGCTTATTGGGCATTACGCGAAGCACTCTCTACCACGTATTCACCCATCGTTATCGGTGGTTCTGTACGGCTATCCGAACCTTTTACCGATTATGACAAGGCTTTTTACGATTTTTTTATCCCCAAATACTTGGGTAAATTGTCACTCGACCAAGTGCAAAAAGTATTAAATCACCTTGCCGAAAAACAAAACGCCCCCGAAGTAAAACAGCGCCTGCAACAGCGTCCGGCTCGCGTGGCGTCGTTATACCAACTCACCGGCGGTAACCTTCGTGCTTTAGGGCTGATTTTTGAGTTGTTGCGCCAAGGGCCAAGCAGCCGTGCGGTTGCCGATTTTGAACGGTTGATGGATATCACCACCCCTTATTACAAGGCACGTTTTGAAGATCTTTCAGAACAGGCTCAGGTGGTAATGCACGCCCTGGCGGTATGCCGCACTAGTAGTAGCTTGCATTTTGGCTATACCGCAGCAGAACTTGCCCGCCATGCTGGCTTGCCCACCAGTACCGTATCAGCACAACTGGATATATTGGAGCGCGAGGGCTTGGTAGAAAAAACCGCCGCCCACGGGCGCATGCAATACCGCATCTCCGAGCAACTCTTTCGCCTCTGGCTGCAGATGCGCAGCACACGCCGGGTGCGGCAAAACGTTATCGGGCTCACCGAATTTCTCGAAGCGATGTTTGATCTCGAAGAGATTCAACAGCAACTGGACGATGCTAATAATGCTAGTCCATTGAGTGATGCCAAGTTTTCCCTGGCCGTTGCGGAGATCAGCGGTGCAACACCGCTGCGCAAAGGGCTTGAAGCCCGCAGTGCAGATTGCATTTTGACGCATGTTAAAGAACAGGGTGGTACGTTTAACGATTATATTCACCCCGGTGATCTGCCAGAAAATTTGACTGTATTTTCGCAACTACGCGAGTGGTTACAGCGGCACGGCGGTGGCGGTTTGAACTCAGAGGAGCAAGAAGCCTTGCTTGGTTCGCCGCAAATGAATTTAGAACAAAAACAGCACAGCGTAGCAGCCTTGTGCCAAGAGCACGGCGCAAAGGAAGAGCGGGCACGAATACAGCTACTGCTCAAGGCTGAACGACAACGCCTGCTACGGGATGGACTAACCGAAGAGGACTTAAACCTCTTGTTCCACAAGCGGGCGCAAGGCCTGCTGCTACTGCCCTATTTGACCCCGCAAGATGTTGAGTCTGCCGAGCTGACAGCTAAAAACAAAACAGCATTTAAAGCGATGATATGGCGCTTGGTGGGTGCGCGGGAGCACATTAAGTTTGCTAGCGAACAAATGGCACAGGAGTGGCTTGAATGGGGGTTGCAATATGCCCGTAGTGCCACGTCAACAGCGTGGGCCAACGTTGCTGGGGTGATGCGTCGCTCAAAATTTCACGCTCAAGCACAGCAGGCGCTGGAGCAGGCATTTGATAGAGAGGTGTCTTCATGTGCTTGGTTTGAGCGAGGTGCTTTGTTGTCTGAGGTCGATGGTGATGTGACTAAAGCCGAAGCGGCCTACCGCAAAGCGATAGAACTCGATCCTGACGATGCGCGGCCATGGAATGGTTTGGCTATTTTATTCACGGAAAAACTTAATCGCCATG
>JAFLJP010000082.1 GCA_022712945.1 Gammaproteobacteria bacterium
CAGATTGTGAGCCCAAATTCATCGCATCAAGGCACAAATCGCAGGTAATAGTCACTTTATTGTCCAGGTTTGTAACGCAGAGGCGGTGGATTTGGGATTCAAGATGTGCGCTCGTGAATTAATAGAGGTGCCCATATAAAGGTCTCTTGGTATAGTGGCCCTCTTTCTTCGATAGTTTTCCAATGGTGAAATGGTTATGAATTCAGCGATTACCGCGCAAACATTAAAGCAGATGAAGGCCCAGGGTGAGCGTTTCAGCTGCCTGACCGCTTATGATGCCAGTTTTGCACAGCGCATTGCCGAAGCGGGGGTTGAGGTGCAGCTGGTGGGTGATTCACTGGGCATGGTGATTCAGGGGGAGGAGAGCACACTACCGGTCTCGGTGGACGATATGATCTATCATTGTCGCTCAGTTCGTCGCGCTTCAGGCCACAGCCTGGTGATGGTTGATATGCCCTTCATGAGTTGTACCAACCCGGCGCAGGCGCTGGAAAATGCTGGTCGCCTGATGAAAGAAGGGGGCGCGCACATGGTGAAGTTGGAAGGTGGTCAGAGCATGTTAGAAGCTGTTCGCCTGCTATCTATCCACGGGGTGCCGGTGTGCAGCCACCTGGGTTTATTGCCCCAGTCGGTACACAAGCTGGGTGGCTACAAAGTACAGGGGCGTGATCATGAGGCTGCCGATGCTATTTTAGCCGATGCAAAGGCGCTGGAAGCGGTGGGGGCTGATGTGCTGCTGCTGGAGTGTGTGCCTGCCACATTGGCGAAAAGAGTCACAGCAGCCGTAGCGATTCCCGTTATCGGTATTGGTGCAGGTGTTGATTGTGATGCTCAGGTGTTGGTTGTCTATGACATGCTGGGTATTACACCGGGTAAACGGCCAAAATTCTCCAAAAATTTTCTGCTCGACGCCAACGATATACCGGAAGCCTTGCACAATTATGCTCAGGCGGTAAAATCCGCCACTTTTCCAACCGAGCAGCAGAGCTTTTAAAGGGCGGAATCTAGGTTAATGCAACGAATTGATAAGATTAAGGCGGCGCGGCTGCTGCTGGCGTCGTGGCGTCAAGCGGGTGATCGTATTGCCTTTGTACCGACCATGGGTGATCTCCATGCCGGGCACCTTAGTTTGGTGCAAGAGGCCAGAAAAAGGGCAGAGCGGGTGGTGGTCTCTATTTTTGTCAACCCGTTACAATTCGGCGAAAATGAAGATTTTGATCACTACCCCCGAGTGCTCGATAGTGACAGTGAAAAGCTCAACAGTGCCGGGGTTGATCTGCTCTTTTCACCTACTGTTTCAGAGCTCTACCCCAATGGAGAACAGAACGTGACCCGAGTGGTGGTGCCCATTATGGGTGACACGCTCTGTGGCGTCTCTCGCCCTGGCCATTTTAGTGGCGTGGCGACCGTGGTCAGTAAACTATTGAATATCGTACAGCCGGACAGCAGCCTGTTTGGTGAAAAGGATTTTCAGCAGCTGCTGATCATCAAAAAAATGGCCGCTGATCTCTGTTTTTCCAGTGACATTATTGGTGTGCCCACCTGCCGGGAAGTCGATGGGCTCGCCATGAGCTCTCGCAATAACTACCTCTCCGATACACAGCGTGAACTGGCACCGGCATTGATGCGTGAACTTCGCAACGTAAAAAAAATGATTGAATCAAATCCATCTGCCGATTTTTCACAATTGACACAGCAGGCGGCGAACACCCTAAACAACACGGGTTTTATAACTGATTATTTTGAAATACGTCGCTCCGCAGATTTAGCCAAGCCGAATCGTGATGATCAGGAGCTGGTTGTTATCGCTGCCGCCTGGCTGGGGAAGGCGCGTTTGATCGATAATGTCCGGGTGAATGCTGTACTAGGAGCCTGTCCGAGAACAGACTGACCTACTGCGAGCAAGCCATTTTGGCCCGTTTTTCCGATCATTTTCGTTAAATAGGCCCACTATTCACCTCAAATAATCGAAAAACCTGACTCGAAATCACTTGCTCTCGTTACGACCGCTATTCTCGGATAGGCTCTTTGCCTGCAAGATGGACTGAAAGTGGTGTTCTTTTCCCAATGGGAGCGCATGACTTTGATGGTAGAAGAGATAGCGAAGAAGCTGCACATTGGCAGTGTACGTCTGCATGGCGGAGTGCCCACCGCAAAACGGGGTGAGCTGATGGATCGCTTTCTCGAAGATGACGCGACCCAGCTGTTTATCTCCACCGATACGGGAGGTGTAGGGTTCAACTTGCAGTCGGGCTCAGTGTTGATCAATCTCGATATCCCATGGAACCCCGCCATTCTTGATCAACGCATCGCCCGCATCCATCGTCTGGGGCAAAAAAAGAAGGTGCAGATCATCCTCATTATCGCTTCTGACTCCTATGAAGAGCGGGTATTGCAACTGGTGCAGGGCAACGCGACCTGTTCGACAATGTGGTCAGCTCGCAGGCCGAGCAGGATGTAGTCGGTGTCTCCAAACGGATGCTAGAGACAGTGATTGAAGAGCTCAATGAAAAGGAACCCGCCAAGGGCTGCGGTACCGTCTCGGACGAGGCACCCGAAGCCGTTGCAACGGAGACCGATGAACGAGCGTCAGCGAAAACCGTCGACGAACAAGAGGAGTCCGAAGAAAATATAGCGGTTCGCCACACCATTGAAGCGATTCAAGAGTGCTGGAGCCATCGTGTTGAGCGCATTCTCGGCACGGGAGGTGGATTACTGGTCGTGATGGAGCAGTTTGACGATAAGGATGCCGAACGTGCTAACGATCTATCACGGCACAGCGTTGGTGTTGCCCTCATTGACCCGCGTACCCTTATCGGGTTACAACGCCTTGGTGCTGCCTCTCCCATCGCAGGCGCGACACCGCTTTACGACGCAGAGGGAGAGCAACCGAAAACCTCCCCGCTTCAAGTACAGGCAGAAGAAAAACTGAAAGCGGCGGAACTACTGGTAGAGCAGTGCTGCTTTAGCCGTGCCATAGAACTGCTGGCTTCAGCCATGTTGCTGGCGGCGGCGGCCAGAGCGGACCTTAAACGAGCACCCGGTCGAGAAGATGCCGCAGTCTGGATCTACTCACAGGCACTACCACAAGGTTTGTTAGTATCAGATCAAGCGAATGCTCTGCTACGTGCCCTTGCTCTCATTGATGCGAGCGAATTGCCAGAGTCACTGTTAGAAGAGGTGATCAGCGATGCTCGGGAGCTGGTGTTTCATTGATACTGCTCTCCCACAAGCATGTAGGCAATTTGGGTCTTGCAATCGAGAAAATTGTTGCTGTTTTCTTTAAGGAACGATCACGAAATAACGTCTACATTCTGACTTGCTCTTTTACCCGAGTTCAAACGATCTCAATCGTTACGTAGGCCAGCTATGCGCCTCTCGAGATCGTTTGAAACTGGAGCAAAATTTCTGCGTCATTATTGCATAAGTTATTCCGTGCTCGTCCCTAAGCGGTATTGAGTAACCAGTTTAGACAATGAGCCTGAAGTCATTTAAATGCTTCTGGGGTGCAGTGATGGTCATTACAAATGAGCAGGTGGCCATTCTCTCTCCAATCGGCTAATACGATTCGCTGGCAGCTGCGGTTATCTACCTTCAACGTGTGTTGTCCGGGTCGATGGGTGTGGCCGTGAATCAAGCGGCTGGCGTGGTGTGTTTGCATACTTTTAACTACTGTTTGCAGGTTCACATCCATGATCGAGTCACTCTTGTTGCGAGTGGCATCACGGCTGGCGCTGCGTGCTTGCTCTGCAAATATTTTCCGTTCTTCAATCGACTTTGCGAGAAACTCAGTCTGCCATTGAGGGGTTCTGGAAAGTTCACGGAACTGTTGATAGCCGATATCATCACTGCAAAAAATATCGCCGTGGCTGAGTAGTGTGGTTTCCCCCGCCACGTTGACCACGCAAGGGTCATCCAGAAGGGTGACTCCTGCTAGTCTGGCAAATTGCTCCCCCAGCAAAAAGTCGCGATTACCCCGCATAAAAAAGATCGTTACACCATGCGAGCCGAGCTTGTTCAGTGCGTCAATGACCGGTTGGTAATGGGGGTGAATGGCATCATCACCCAGCCAATATTCAAAAAGATCACCCAGAATAAAGAGTCGACCGGCGTGACGTGCCCGGTTGTTGAGGAAACCAAGGAATATATCAGTCAGATGGGGCCGTTGTGGCCCCAAATGCAGGTCTGCGATGAAATAGTCACCCATTAAGTCGGACTACTCAATAACGTCGACACTTTCAATGATTACGTCATCAACCGGTACATTCTGGTGACCCGATATTGTGCTTGTTTCAACACCCTCAATTTCAGAAATGATCTCCATGCCATCAACAACCTTACCAAATACACAGTAGCCAAAACCCTCTGCGGTGGCTGAACTGAAATTGAGGAAGCTGTTATTTGCCACGTTGATGAAAAACTGTGAGCTGGCGGAGTGTGGATCCGGGGTGCGTGCCATGGCGACAGTGCCAATCTCATTTGTCAGGCCATTATCTGCTTCGTTTTCAATGGTGGCATTGCCTTGCTTCTGAGTCATGCCAGGCTCCATGCCACCACCTTGTACCATAAAACCCTTGATGACACGGTGAAAAATGGTGCCATCGTAGAAGCCGTTTTTAGCATATTCAATAAAGTTTTCGACTGTTTTTGGGGCTTTTTCGGCATCCAGCTCTAATGTGAAGGTGCCTTTGTTTGTATTGATTTTGATCATGGTCTCTACCTGTTCTATTTGATTAGGGTGACGTTTTCGATAATCACTTTGCTTTGTGGTGCATCGCTAGGGAAGGGGCCGCCACGGCCGGTGGGAACATCACGGATTTTGTCCACCGTATCCATCCCTTCAACCACTTTGCCGAATACCGTATAACCCCAACCACGTGGTGTTTTGCTTCGGTAGTTGAGTGAGCCATTATCGAGAACATTGATGAAAAATTGTGTGGTTGCTGAGTGAGGTTCACCGGTGCGAGCCATGGCAATTGAACCACGCTCATTGCGCAGGCCATTAAATGCTTCATTTTCGACTGCATCGTGGGTCGGTTTTTTGCTGTAGTCGGTGGTGTAACCACCACCCTGGATCATAAAGTTGGCAATCACCCGGTGAAAGATGGTGCCCTGGTAGTGCCCCTCTTCAACGTAACGTAAGAAATTTTCAACTGTTTTAGGTGCCTTCTGTGCATTTAACTCTAGAACGATATCGCCCAGATTGGTCTCCATTTTAACCCTGGGGTTCTCTGTGGCCATCGCCGAACCAAAAATGAACAGGCTTGATGCCAGAATGGCTGAAATTAATCGTTTCATCGCTACATCCTAATTAATAAGTAGGGCATAATATAAAGCTTTTAGGCTCGATACAAAAGCCGAGTCTCAAGTTTTAAGGAATTTCTCCCAGATGCTGCAAATACACAATAATCTGAGCCGTCAAAAAGAGACCTTTCAACCGATTGATCCCAAAAACGTTAGGCTCTATGTTTGTGGTATGACCGTCTATGACTACTGCCATATCGGGCATGCGCGGGTGATGGTGGTGTTTGATGTGGTCTATCGCTACCTGTGCCATCTCTACGGTAAAGAAGCTGTTACCTATATTCGCAATGTGACTGATATTGATGACAAAATTATCAAGCGCGCCAATGAAAATGGAGAATCTTTTGTCACACTCACAGAGCGTTTTATTGCTGAGATGAAGGTTGATGAAGCGGCGTTGAGTATTCTGCCACCCGATCAGGAGCCCCGTGCAACCCATTACATGCAAGAGATTTTGGATATGATCCAGACTCTTGTGGATAGTGGTATGGCCTATGTGGCAGATAATGGTGATGTTTACTACGATGTCTCAAAGTTTGAACGTTATGGTCAGCTCTCGGGTAAGCACTTGGAGGATCTGCGCGCCGGTGAACGTGTGGCGGTGGATGAGGCCAAAGATGACCCGGTGGATTTCGTGCTCTGGAAGTCAGCAAAACCCGGAGAGCCTAGTTGGCAATCACCCTGGGGTGAGGGTCGCCCTGGTTGGCACATTGAGTGTTCAGCCATGTCCACCTGTTGCCTGGGTAATCACTTTGATATTCATGGCGGTGGTCTGGATCTTCAATTTCCACACCATGAAAATGAAATTGCACAAGCAGAAGCGGCAACTGGTGAGAAATTTGTCAATGTCTGGATGCACAATGGTTTTGTGCGAATCAACGAAGAGAAGATGTCGAAATCATTGGATAATTTTTTCACGATCCGTGAAGTGCTCAAGGTTTACGACGCTGAAGTGGTGCGTGGCTTCATTATCAACAGCCACTACCGCAGTCCGCTGAATTATTCGGATGGTAATTTGGACGAAGCCAAAAATGTACTGACCACACTCTATACCGCGTTGCGTGGCATTGATGTCAACCCTGATGTTGAACTGACCGGTGAGTGGGTTGATAAATTTTTTGCCGCGATGAATGACGATTTTAATACCCCAGCGGCAATGGCGGTGTTGTTTGAATTGGCCAGCGAAGTGAATAAAGCTCGCAACAGTGATATGGCGGCGGCAATTGTGAGCGCATCACAGCTTAAGCAGTTGGCCGACATGTTGGGCATTCTGCAACGCGAGCCAGAGGTATTCCTTCAAAGTGGTTTGGGTGGCGAAGGCATCAGTAATGAGCAGATTGAACAACTGATTCAGCAGCGTCTGGATGTGCGAAAAAATAAGGAGTGGGCAGAGAGTGACCGCATTCGTGATGAGTTAAAGGCACAGGGCATTATTTTGGAAGATAGTGTAGAAGGTACCACCTGGCGGCGTGATTAATCCAATAGCTTCCTTCGGCTACCAAAAAACCCCTTTAAAATTATGTGAAGTGTTTGGCATTTTTTGTAATGGATAGTTAATGGCTTGAGCTTGTGATCCGACAACTAATAGAAGTATTTGGAGTTGGGTATATGGTGATGAATACATCGAAACAGCCATTGCACTTGGCAGTTGGGCAAAGCGAGGATTCAAAGTTACGCGCAGAGCTGTTGGTTCAGTGCCGTACTACGGCACAGCCACCACTATTGGAACTGATTCGCAAGCTGTATGACCAGCTGGATGATGCTCTGTTTGAGCTTGCTCAAAAGGCAGAAAATAATACGGTTCAATCTCTTTATTTCGATGCAATGCGTGAAGTACGCCTTCGCCGCGAGGCATTTGTCGGTGCCTATACCGAAAATTTTGTTAACGGTTATCAATCCTGTTGCGACTGCATTCAGCATGATGATGTGGTATCGATTAAATCGGCTCTGGACTCTGAGTCAACTCTCTCTCTGGTTGAAACAGATGATTTGGAAGAGCAAATTGCCATTTCAGCTCTGATAAATAAGGCGCAACACCACTTCTCCCGTTCACTGGCTGAGCTGGCGTATCGCTATGCTTATTTGCTGGGTGGTGAGACGCTGGAGCCAGAGCAGCAACCGCTCTCCCCCCGTGTTATCACGGAAGCCTTTCAGGCGGCGTGCAGTGTCTTTGAAATCCCCCTTGAAGTAAAACTGATTTTGTATAAGCTACTGGATAAACATGTGATGGGTAGCTTGCAGGGAGTGTATGATCAGGTTAATCAGCTACTGGTTAAACGAGGGGTATTTCCTGACACTATTCCAACCTTAAATGGGTTGAAAAAAGAAGAGAATTCGCCTCAAATCACGATGACTGAAGAGACTTCGTTTGACCAGTTGTGCGGTCTGCTTAACCGTGAGGAAGTGAATGTTGAGGGTGGCGTATCTCATGGTGCGGGTAGCCGCGTAGGAAGTTTTCCTACTGGGCCGGTTACCTATCTCTCTGGCGACATCATTACAGCTTTGAGTCAGTTGCAACCTGAGGGTGGACAGAGCTTGCCGCTGGATGATTCATTGCTAGCTGCTCTTCAACGTCTGCCTGATATGCTGCCGGGTAGTGCGATTGGTGAGCAGGAGAGGAATGCGATTGAACTGATTGAAATGATCTTTGATTTCATTTATGAGGACAAGGAGCTCTCCGATCATTTGAAGTCGATTATCGCTCGGTTACAAATTCCGATGCTAAAGGTGGCTATTCTCGATAAGAAAATCTTTAGTGACAAGCAGCATCCGGCGAGAGAGCTGTTGAATGAGTTTACTCAGGCCTCGTTTGTCGGTGATAGTGAAAAGGTTGAAGGAAAAATTGAGTCTCTGGTTAGCCGTATTGTGAATGAGTTCAGTGATGACTTGTCATTACTCACTAATGTCTTGGATGAATTTCGTCACTTTATGCTTGATGAACAGAAAGCCTACATTGAGCCGCAGCATGAAGAGCTACGTGAGGCTGAGCTTCAGGAGCAACGTGCTCGGGATATTAAAGTTGTCGATGAAATAATCGCCTCCTGTATGCCTGAACACGCTCTGCCTGATCTGCTTCAAAACTTTATGGATGAAGTTTGGCGTGATTTGATGATTAATACCTACCTAGAAGAGGGTGTCGATAGCCATGGATGGAAGATACACCTACAACTTACGGAAGATCTGTTGTGGTCAGTGACACCAAAAGTTTCCAAGGAAGAACGAAATTACCTGGCAAGCATGATTCCGCATTTAGTGAGAATGTTGGGTGAAAGTTTAGAGAAGACCTGTTGGGACAAAAGTAAAATTGATGCGCTGTTTGATGAACTTGGTAACTACCATATTGGTGCGCTACGTGGAGAAAGCTCTGAGGCAGAGGCTGTTTCCAAACCAGCAGAGCCTGAAGAAGAAATTACAGATCCATTGCATCGAAAAATATTGCGCGAACTGCAACAGATTGAACATGAAGAGATTATTCTTGATGAGAGCGGAATCTACAGCCAAATGAAGAATGCCTCTACCGAAAATAGTACCCCTGAGTTTGATGGCCTAGAAGATAACCCTCCTGTGTTTAATGATATCACCACTGAGATAGCCAGCACGGAGGATTATTATGATGAACGGGTTGCTGCAATGAATGTGGGTGACTGGGTTGAGTTTAGTGATGACGGTGAAAATCTACTTAAGGCGAGACTGATTTGGCGTGGTGAAGTTGATAAACAGCTGATTTTTGAGAACTGGCGTCATGAGATTATAAGACGTTGCGATGAAAGTGAATTGGCGGCGATGTTGCGTAGCTGGGATGTACGTATTTTAAATACCGTACCGATTATGGAGCGTGCACTGACCTCGGTAATGGATATGCTCTCAAGCAAAGGCACTGTTGATAAGCGAATTGCCGATTAGTAAAGGACTGAGAAAGCCATGGTGAAACCTTTAAGTGGTTTCACCGTGGCTTTTTTAGGTTGGGGTAGTGCTTACAACAGACTCTGCTTTTTATCTTGAATAGCAGTGAGTAACTGGTCGAATGCATCTGCAAACAGTTTTACCCCCTGGGTTTCAAGCTCATCGGTAATCGCTGTAAGATCGATATTGAGTGCTGTGAGTTGGGATAATGTCTCCTCGGCCTGAGTAAGGCCTTTTTCCAGTGTTGCAGCCACAACCCCTTCTGAACGAAATGCATCGAAAGTAGCCGGTGGAATGGTTGATACCGTTTTAGCACCGATCAGCTCGTCAACATAAAAGGTCTCTTTTAGTGCTGGATTTTTAATGCCGGTAGATGCCCAAAGCAGACGCTGTGGCTGTGCACCTGCGGCTTGCAGTGGCGCGAAACGGTCTGAAGCGTAGAATGTTTTAAACCCCTGATAAGCCACTTTGGCGTTGGCAACGGCGGTTTTGCTTTTCAGGTGATCTGTGTTTTTTGATATATCTTCCAGCACAGCGTCAACGGCGCTATCGACCCGACTAACAAAAAAGCTGGCAACGGATGCAATGTTGTCGATCGTTTTCCCTTCAGCAAGGCGCGTCTCCAGCCCTTTAATGTAAGCTTCATTAACCGCAAGATAACGTGCAACAGAGAAGAGCAGGGTAGCGTTAACATTAATACCTTCGGCGGTGAGTGCCTCGATTACCGGTAGTCCTTCAAGGGTGGCAGGCACTTTAATCATCAGATTGGGGCGGTCAATGCGCTTTGCCAGATCCAGCCCTTCGGCAATGGAGGCTTTGGTATCTGCCGCAAGGTCGGGGGATACTTCAATACTGACGTAGCCATCTTTTCCCTTTGATTGCTGGTATACCCCCAGAAAGGCATCCGCTGCCATCTGAATATCTTCAATTGCAAGGTGGTAAAAGAGTGTTTTTGCATCTTGATCTGGGTTTTTAGTAAGGTGTTGTTTCAGGCTCTCATCGTAGTCGCTGCTGCCAGTCATCGCTTTTTGGAAAATCGCCGGGTTGGAGGTCATCCCCTTCAAACCATCGTTGTCTATCAGACGTGTGAGCTCACCATGCTGGATCATTGCACGTTGGATGTTGTCATACCATGGGCTTTGATCAAAACTGGCCAGTTGTACTAGCGGATTGTTGCTCATTGTCGGGGGTACTCCTTGAAAAAATATCAATCAGAATTGTGATTTGGCAGGCTGATGATCGGCCCGGATGATTGATACTTTAATGGTGACGAAGTTGGTCGAGTGATTGCTTATCTATTTTCACTTTTTGAAACGGCCAACATAATGCGATCCATCATACGGGTGGAGAGCAGGCGTTTGAGATAGCCAAACAGATAGGTTGGTGTGGTGACGTAATAGCGGGGTTTCGCCCGCTTGCTCTCCAGAGCGTGTAATAGTTTTGCGATTACCGCCTCTTCAGGTTGTGTGAACAGGCCGTCACTCTGCTGGTTGGCCAGGCGGCGTGCAACGGCTTGGTAGTACGACTTAAAGTGACTGTTCTCGGTCACAATGTTCTTTTGGAAAGCGGCAAAAGAATTTTTTCTGAACTGGCTTTTAATTGGCCCAGGTTCAATTAATGAGACCTGAATGCCACTCCCTTTTAATTCCATACGCAAGGTATCAGTTAACCCTTCCAATGCGTGCTTGCTGGCGTTGTAGGCTCCTCGAAAAGGGAGTGAGGAGAAACCGAGAATAGAGCTGTTCTGTACTATCCGCCCATACCCCTGTTGACGCATGATTTTAACCACTCGACAGGTGAGTTCATGGGTGCCAAAAAGATTGGTTTCAAATTGTTTACGCAGGGTATTTCGACTCAGATCTTCAACCGCACCGGGTTGTCCGTAAGCCCCATTGCTAAAAAGTGCATAAAGGGTTCCGCCGCTCTCTTCAAGGAGCTGTTTTAATGCCTGTTTGATTGATTCTGAGTCATCAAGATCGAGCTGCAGGCAGCGGATTCCATCGTTTTCAAGCCGCGTAATGTCTTTTTTTTGGCGGACGCTAGCAAAAACTCTGTAGCCTCTCTGGTGCAACCGTCGGGCGGCTGCAAGGCCTATTCCGCTGGAGCAGCCGGTAATTAAAATGGCTCTATCTTGGTTTTTCTGCACGGTAGGGAGCGCCTTGGAAGTACATTTTAGCGGGCAGGAGAACCCCAGGACAAGGCGAATTGTACCATCAGTGGTCACCGAATAGCGGGCTTGTCATAACGATAGTCGATCGGGGGCGAAGTGTTGTGCTAAGGGTAGTCATTTACCCTTGAGCGCATTCTTCTACCTTCTTCACTTTCCGCGGACGACCGATAGTGCGGTTGGGTAGTCCGTCTTCGTTATAGCGCTCTGTCCATATTTCGTGGGCAGGCAGGCCGATTTTTTCGGCAATCACACGCTCCATTCGCGGATAGGGTCGATCCAGTGCCAGCTTTGGTGCATGGCGACTGACACCAATCTCTCTTGCAAGTGAGCTTAACGTGTAACCGGCGATCATCAGTCTATATTTGATCCAGGCGCGGCGTTTGAGTGGTTCTTTAGGGATGTCGTTATCGTTCATGAAATAAAAGATAGCAATAGCATCTCATCTGTGCAAGGTATATTTTAATGTTTATTTAACAAACTGCAGATTAATCCTATTTTGGCATCATCGATAGGGGTGATGCTAGCAGGTTGTCGGACTTAGGGAGTCGTAGCAAGAGAAATGGGCCAAAATGGGTTTTTTGCAGTAGCTTCTTCTACATCCCTAAGTCTGCTAGCCAGCACAAAGCCATCATGATTTGTTCAGAGCTTTAGAGCTGCTTCTTTAGTTCGTAGAGAAAATTAAGGGCATCACGGGGGGATATTTCATCCACTTTTACTTCACTTAAACGTTCAATGACGGGGTGAGGTTGCTCTGGAGGGAAGAGTGAGATTTGTTGCTGCTCACGCACGGTCTCCTGCGCAGTTTGTTCTTCTAGTTGGCGTAGTTTTTGTTTGGCATTACGAATGACATCTTCAGGCACACCCGCTAGGGCGGCGACCTGCAAGCCATAGCTCTGATTCGCTGGCCCCTCTTTGACCGAATGCATGAAGACGATGTTATTGCCGTGTTCTATCGCATCCAGATGTACATTAACGACGCTGTCATGATGGTCGGGGAGGGTAGTGAGTTCAAAATAGTGGGTAGAGAATAGGGTGAAGGCTTGCACATTTTCGGCTAACTTTTCGGCACAGGCCCAGGCCAGCGACAGGCCATCAAAGGTACTGGTGCCGCGCCCGACTTCGTCCATTAACACCAAGCTTTGTTGCGTGGCGTTATGCAGAATATTGGCAGTTTCAGTCATTTCGACCATAAAGGTGGAGCGGCCGCTGGCCAGATCATCTGAGGCACCAATACGGGTGAAAATACGATCAATTGGCCCCAGGGTGGCTGCTTCGGCGGGTACATAGCTGCCGATGTAAGCCAGTAGCGAAATCAATGCCACCTGACGCATATAGGTGGACTTACCTCCCATATTAGGGCCAGTGATCAGCAATATGCGTCGCTTATCATTCAGCTCGGTATCGTTGGGAATAAAAGGGCTGTCCAGTACTTGCTCAACCACCGGGTGGCGACCGGCAGTGATTTTGATACCGGGCTGGCTGGTGAGTTGTGGGCAGCTGAAGTTGAGTGTTTCCGCACGCTCCGCCAGATTGTTGAGTGCATCCAATTGTGCCAATGCACTGGCACAGAGTTGTAAGTCGCCTAGCTTCTGGTTGAGTATTTCCAGTAACTCTTCATACAGTGCTTTTTCTTTGCTGAGTGCACGATCTTTGGCACTTAATACTTGGTCTTCGAAGGTTTTTAGTTCCGGGGTGATGTAGCGTTCGGCATTTTTCAGAGTTTGACGGCGTTGGTAATCGGCAGGCACGTTACCGGACTGGCCTTTGCTGACTTCGATGTAATAACCGTGTACCCGGTTGTAGCTCACTTTAAGAGTGGCAATGCCGGTGCGTGCTTTTTCGCGCTGTTCCAGATCGATAAGGTACTGTCCGGCATTTTCTTTCAGGGTACGTAACTCATCCAACTCTGCATTATAGCCAGAGGCAATCACACCGCCATCACGAATTAGCATCGGTGGGTTTTCTATGATGGCGTGCTGTAATAGCTGGGTTGTCTCCGGGTGTTCACCTATTTCGCTTAAAAGCTCACGTAATAGGCTGGCATCAACTGCGGCTAACTGTTGCTGAATGAGTGGCAGTTGTTGCAGGGCGGAACCGAGCTGGGTGAGATCCCGTGGTCGTGCACTGCGTAGTGCGACACGGGCAAGAATGCGCTCCATGTCACCCACTTTGCGTAGTGTTGTTGATAGCTCGGAGAAACGGGCTTGTTCCAACAGGGCATCGATCACCTGATGGCGCTGTTGCAACAGAAACTGATCACGTAGTGGGCGGTTAATCCAGCGACGCAGTGCACGGCTACCCATCGCCGTGGCGGTACGGTCCATTACTGAGGCGAGGGTATTTTCTTGGCCACCGGAGAGGTTATACTCCAATTCAAGGTTACGGCGTGTGGCGCTATCCAACTGGATAGCATCATCCTGTGACTCTACTCGTAGCGCATGAATGTGTGGCAGTGCGGTACGCTGGGTCTCTTTTATGTAGTTGAGCAGGCAACCAGCGGCGGCAATAGCGGCGGGCATATCTTCACAGCCAAAACCTGCCAGATCTTTGGTGCCGAACTGATGGGTGAGTAAGCGGGTGGCGGTCTCTATCTCAAAGTGCCATGGGGCCTGACTACGCAGGCCTTTGCGTTCGCTTAACTCTGCACGGGGAAACTCTTCACTCAGCAGCAGCTCTACCGGTTGCAGGCGATCCAGCTCATCAATTAACGTCTGCATATTATCAAGTTGCATGGCGTAAAAACGACCACTGGTCACATCCAGCGTGACCAGACCCAGTTGGTCATTCAATTGGTGAACAGCTGCCAAGAGGTTGTCGCGACGCTCATCCAGCAGTGCTTCATCCGTAATGGTGCCCGGGGTCAGGATACGTACTACCTTGCGCTCCACTGGCCCCTTGCTGGTAGCAGGATCACCCACCTGTTCGCAAATGGCAATAGATTCACCCCGACGTACCAGCTTGGCAAGATACCCCTCTGCTGCATGGTAGGGGATGCCCGCCATCGGGATGGGCTCCCCAGCGGATTGGCCGCGCGCAGTGAGGGTTATGTCTAGTAATTTGGATGCCTTACGAGCGTCATCAAAAAACAGTTCATAAAAGTCCCCCATGCGATAGAACAGCAGAATGTCAGGGTGCTCTCCTTTGATTCGCAGGTATTGCTGCATCATTGGGGTGTGGTTGTTGTTTTTTTCTTTGGAACTCATGCTGTTATATCGCTTTAGCTATTGGTTTGCAGAATATGCTCTATGTTTTTTATGTCTCATTAAATCTCAAAATGCCGAATAAATTGAAACCAATCCAAGGGAGCATATCAACAACAGAGAATACCAAACCTCTATCTTCCAGGACAGTAAAATTGAGACTCCAGGAGCTAAAGTTACCCCGTATGTTCGGTCGCGATAAGATTGAGTGCCTTGCGCGATGGCAGGGTTAACCCCACCTCAATACAACGGCACAGAGTGCCGCCCAGCTGCTTATCATTGGTAAGCGCTCGGTAAACCCCACCTAGGCCAAGCATCAAACCTTTAACGCTCCCACATTCCAGTGGTAGCAATGCCTCAATGTCGTCAACGCTTAGTGCGCGGGGGAGCTGCGTAAAAACGTGACGTAAATAGGCATAAGGTTCCAGCTCGTTAGTTTTTGCCGTTTCGATCAAGCTGTAAAGGTTAGCACTGGCTTAACCCATGTTTAACAGCCGCCCCCCTAAAAACATCTATTTTTCACGAATCTAAAATCATAACCAATTGATTATTATCAATTCATTTTGTAGTGCCATAATAAACTAACTACCTGTAGTATTTCCCTTGCATTCCACCTAAAATTCCTGAATGTATATGCGCCAAACAAAAACTAATAACAGCGCGACCGGTGAGGCGTATTTTTCTCACCGCCTTAGTCCGCAGTCAGCGCATAAATGGCAAAGTACGCCAAGTCACTTTGCTTAACCTGGGGCGTCACTTTCCCCACAAGCGAGATGACGGGCCTTTGTTATGCGCACGCATTGAGCAGCTCATCGAGGGTGTGGTTGATCTGTTGCCTATTGAGTGTCCGGTTGAGCTTGAACGGGTGGCACAACGCATTGTCGGGCAACTGGTTAAACGCGCACCGGTTACTAAAGCCGTGGATGACTCTAAAGAGCAGCAACCAGTCTTGCCGCCAGCCACGGAGAGTCCCGCATACGACTCGGTTGATATTAATTCATTAACACTGAGCCTTCCTCGCACGGTCGGCATTGAGCATGTAGCGCTACAGGCCATGAAACAACTGGATTTCCCAAATAAACTCAATGAATTGGGTATTAAGGATACGCAGTGAAATAGAGACGCATATTTTTGGTGCGGTAAAAGATCTCTTTGGTTTAAACCAAACCATCACACTGTATGATTTGACCAATACCTACTTTGAAGGGAGCGCTGAGAGCAACGAAAAGGCACAATATGGGCGATCGAAAGAGAAACGTAAAGATTGTCCCCTAGTCACACTGGGGCTGGTGTTAGATGGCAGTGGTTTTGTCCATCGTTCACAGACCTTTGCTGGCAACGCCTCAGAATTTGCTACCTTGGAGCAGATGCTCACCGGCTTAAAGGCACAAGTTGGCGCCTTAGTGGTCATGGATACGGGTATTGCCTCACAAGCTAATATCGATTGGCTGATTGAACAAGGCTACCGCTATCTGGTGGTTAAACGGGGCGGTAAACGCGAGTTTGATCACACACAAGC
>JAFLJP010000092.1 GCA_022712945.1 Gammaproteobacteria bacterium
ATGGCCGCCTTTGAAGATGGGACATACAAAGAGTTATTAGAGAAAAACAAAGCTGACAATATTAAGAAGCTTAGACTGAAGAAATTCATATCAGTATAATGAAAAAAAACGGGTCAAGTCTAATATTGACTCTTTATAGCATGAAGGGGCCGAAATCGGCCCCTTAGCTTTATCCCTCCACCGTCACCACCAAACACCCCTGCATGACCCGCACCTTAAGCGGTGTATCAATCTCAAAGCCTGCCTGTTGCAGCCAATAGCCCTTAAGCTGAATCCACGGAATAGGTCGGCCAGCGCCCATGGGGTCGTCTTTAAGCTTGTTCACGTAGTAGGTGTGGTTCACCTTTAATTTGCGTTCATGGCAGGTTTTATTTTGAGTCAGACGTGCCCCTGACTTATCATGTGTGCTAGTCATTACTGATACTCCCAGTATCGGTGGTGATTAGCTGGTTACAAGTGCTCGAACACCTGTAACCAGCGCTTATTATTAAGTAACAACCCTATGCGCCTCCAGTCGAAAGTTGATTGGCAGCATGCTTAAGTATCAAGCTATCCAATAACTCTTTTGCAATCATCCTTTCTTTATCATTGAACTGACGTAATGCTTCAAACTGCATTTTAAAGTCCTCGCAAGGGCCACGCTCGTCATCATCAAAAACTAGCTCGTCCAGCGTAACATGTAGTGCTTTCACTAATCTGACCAATGTTTCCAGGGTAGGCTGTGCTGTACCTGCCTCATACCGCTTAATCTGATTTACATGAAGTGTAATTTGGTCAGATAACCCCTGTTGGGTAAGGCCGCGTAATTTACGAAGTTGTAAAAGCCGCTTTGGGAAGTCCATAGGTAGTAACCATGTGATTGCTGATTCCATGACTATAACCCCCGTATCTTTGGTTGTTGACGAATGGACAGTATAGTGTCTTAATATAAACAGTTCAAGATACTTGACGAGTTTTGAGGGGAAAAAGAAATGGCACGCATAGCAGAGCAAGAAATCGAACGCCTGAAACAGGATATTTCCCTAGAACGGCTGCTTGAGTCCCAAGGCATCAAACTCAAGCGCACCGGCAAAGATCTAGTAGGTACCTGTCCCTTCCATCACGATAAAACCCCTTCTTTAGTGGTCACGCCATCAAAGAACCTGTGGCATTGCTTGGGTGCCTGCCAAACCGGTGGCAGCGTAATTGATTGGGTAATGAAGAAAGAGGGCATCAGTTTTAAACATGCGGTGGAGTTGTTGAAAGACGGTGTTATCCCTGATGCGGTGGTGAATACTCAACCCGTTAAACGCTCATCCACCACCAAACTACCGGTCACGCTAGAACCAAACACCGAAGACCAAGCCCTACTCAATCGGGTAGTGGATTTCTACCACAACACCCTTAAGCAAACCCCCGAAGCTCTAAGCTACTTGGAAAATAGAGGTATCAATAACGAAGCGATAGACCACTTCAAGCTGGGCTTTGCCAACCGTACCTTGGGGTATCGCCTACCCGAAAAGAACCGTAAAGCCGGTGCTGAAATTCGTAGCCAATTACAAAAGACCGGCATCTTGCGAGAAAGTGGTCATGAGCATTTTAACGGATCAGTGGTCATCCCCATGGTGAATCAGGGGCAAGTATTAGAGATTTATGGCCGTAAGGTGGGGGATCGATTGCGCAAAGGCACCCCCAAACACCTTTACCTTCCAGGGCCTCACCAGGGTGTGTTTAATCTAGAAGCCTTGGCTGATAGTAAAGAAATCATCCTATGTGAATCATTGATAGATGCCTTAACTTTCTGGTGTGCGGGTTTCCAAAATGTGACGTGTAGCTATGGCATTGAAGGTTTCACTGATGAACTGTTCAACGCCCTAAAACAACACCAAGTAGAAAGGGTACTGATTGCTTATGATCGAGATGAAGCGGGAGAAAAGGCATCTTTTCTTTTAGCGGCAAGGCTTCTTGAATCAGGGATTGATGCATACAGAATCCACTTCCCCAAAGGCATGGATGCTAACGAGTATGCCTTGCAAGTGACACCGGCCAATAAGTCTTTAGGTACCGCCATACGTGGCTCGGTATGGCTTGGTAGTGGCAAACCACCAGAAACAAAAATAGATATTCCTGTACCAGATGAAAAACCCGCCGCAGGTGTCGCACCCCAGCCAAAAGAAAAGAGCGTTCAGCAGAAAGGGAGAGCAGAACCTTTACCCGCCAGCGTGATGCCGGAAGCACCAAGCCCTGAGATAGCCGCAGAGATAAAATCTGAAGAAATTATTATCAATCTTGGCCAGCGCCGTTATCGAATCCGAGGGCTAAAACACAACACCTCACCCAACCAACTCAAGGTAAACATCCTGGCTAACCAGGGTGACTTGATTCATGTTGATACCTTTGACCTCTATTCAGCCAAAGCCAGATACAGTTTTATCAAACAAACCTCGATTGAACTGAGTGTGGCGGAAGAAGTGATTAAAAAAGATCTCGGTAAAGTCCTGCTGAAGTGTGAAGCCCTGCAAGAGGAGAGTATCGAAAAGACCCTGGAGACAAAGGACAAAATCAAGGCCCTGGGTGACTCGGAAAGGGAGGCAGCCCTTGAGCTGCTAAAGGATAAAAACCTACTTGGTCGTATCCTGGATGACTTCCACACCGCTGGTGTGGTGGGCGAAGAGACCAACAAGCTAGTGGGTTATCTGGCGGCAGTGAGTCGCAAATTGGATAAACCCCTCGCCATCATTGTTCAATCAACCAGTGCCGCAGGCAAAAGCAGTCTTATGGATGCCGTGCTCAATATGATGCCCGAAGAAGAACGAGTGCAATACTCTGCCATGACCGGCCAATCTTTGTTTTACATGGGTGAAACCAATCTTAAAAACAAGATACTGGCCATCGCAGAGGAAGAGGGCGCAGCGAATGCCAGTTATGCCTTAAAGCTGTTACAGAGTGAAGGTGAACTGACCATTGCCAGTACTGGCAAAGACGATAACACCGGCACCCTGGTGACTAAGGAATACCACGTGGAAGGCCCTGTGATGTTGTTTCTCACCACCACGGCTATTGATATCGATGAAGAGCTAATGAATCGTTGTGTGGTGCTAACGGTGAATGAAAGCAGAGAACAAACCCAAGCGATCCACGTCATGCAACGCAAGCAACAGACCTTGGAAGGCTTGCTTCAGTCCGAAGATAAAAAGCAGATCATCCAGCTACATCGAAATGCCCAAAGGATGTTACGTCCTCTTTTAGTCGCGAATCCTTTTGCTGAACAACTCACCTTTATTGACGATAAAACTCGAACAAGACGTGATCATATGAAGTACTTAACCCTGATCAAAACAGTTACCTTACTTCACCAGTATCAGCGGGAAGTGAAAACGGTAGAGCATAATGGCCAGCAGCTGGAATATATCGAGGTAGCACTAAGTGATATAGAAGTGGCCAACCAACTGGCTCATGATGTGCTGGGCCGGACGTTGGATGAGCTGCCGCCTCAGACTCACACGTTGCTAAAACACATCAAGCAGATGGTCACAGAAGCTTGTAAAGCTCAGGGCGTGGATCAATCAGATTATCGTTTTAGTCGTCGTGATATCCGCGAATACAGCCAATGGGGAAACACACAAATCCGTGTTCACTTGGATCGCTTAATGGAAATGGAATATCTGTTGGCCTATCGAGGAAGGCAGGGGCAATCCTTTGTTTACGAGCTGTTATATGACGGTGACTTGGCTAACCGAAAGCATCTTATGGGCCTTATCGATGTGGGTCGTTTGGAAAAAAATGAAGGTATGACGGAAACTTCGCGGGGTAGAGATGCTAACCTGGCGGGGTGTTCACGGCCCATTAACGGCCATAAAACGGGGGGGTGTTGGGGTGAGGAAAGTAGCCCTCAGCCCAGCCCTGATAGGGCTTTAAACGGCACCAAGCCAGAAAACACCTCAGAAAGGTATATAGAGGTTAATTCCCCCGCGTCGTGTCGTACTTCCTCTTTAGCGGCTCAAGGGGGTTAAGCAATGGCCTTACGTAAAAAGTTACACAGTCACCGCCAAAGCAAAAAGCGCAATATTAGCCATACCGCCTTTCACGGGTATTTACAGCATTATGTGGATCACTTGGGCATGTTGGGTTATTCAGAGAGAACGATAGAGAGTTATGATAGCCGCGTGCGTTACTTTGCGTTGTGGTGTGAAGATCGAACACTGGAACCCCTGCAAATCACCAAACCGATACTTGAGCGCTATCAAAAACACCTCTTTCACCACCGACAAAAAAACGGTGACCCCTTATCGTTTCGAGCACAATCCATTGCCTTGCAAGCCCTGAAAAGCTACTTCAAATGGATGGCCCAGAAAAACCACATGCTCTACAACCCCGCGTCAGAGATCCAGTTCCCCAAGATCCCGAGAAAGCTTCCTCGGGAGATCCTCACACCGGAACAAGTCAGCGAGATACTCAGCCAGCCCGACATTAATACGCCAGATGGGATTCGAGACCGCACTATCATGGAGCTGTTTTATGACTGTGGATTAAGGCGCGCAGAACTGATCAACCTTAAGCTGAGTGATATTCATCTGCCCCGTGGGGTCTTGATTGTACGGGAAGGGAAAGGCGGCCAAGATCGCTACTTGCCACTGAGTGAAAACCTCCAAGCCTGGTTAGAAAAGTACATCAACGATATACGTGATGAACTGATAGGCCCATTGAGTGACGATGCGCTTTTCCTAACCGATTACGGCGAACCTTACAGCCGCTACAACATAGGAGCGATGGTCAAACGGCATATCGTGCAAGCTGGTATTACCATCAAAGGGTCTTGTCATCTGTTCCGCCACGCCATGGCCACCCACATGTTAGAAAACGGCGCAGACATCCGTTTTATCCAAGTGATGCTGGGACATCGCGACCTGAGCACCACCCAGATCTATACCCAAGTCTCGGTGGAGAAACTGAGAGCGGTGCATGCTGCCACCCATCCTAGCGTGAAAAAGAGAGTGAACTCAGAACCTGCTCCAGACACTTAACCGCGCTGTTGCCGCCCGTCATGTGCCTTGCAGTGCCAGTTAATCAGATAGGGAAAGCAAGTCACCCGCCGGGCTACTGAATTTGAGGCTTTGATAGTGGGTAGTTAACGGTGTGCAGCCTGCAAACTCCGCAAGCTACACCCAAGTTATTCTAACCGCCACCAACATAAAGGCGGCAAACAACACCGCCTTAATGTCAGTAGCTATCACCCCCATTCCCCCCTCAAGGGGGCTAAGGGCAGGGCCAAGTAACATAATGCGGCATTATGCAAAATGGCCGCCCGGTCGTTCCTCCCTGATAAAGCGTCCACAACGCATAACACGCACATTATGTGTAAATGTCCCTGAAGGCATCCCCCCATCCCCCGCTGGGGGTGCCGTAGTGCTACGCGTTAAAGGCATTGGTTTATAAGGTGGCTTTGCCGTTTATATAGCCTATGCCCGCCCCCCGGCAATGGTCCGCTAAAAGGGGCTACGGAAAGCAAACCCCGCTTTTCCTCCGTTCCCCTTTTAGCGGCCCATCGCCACCCCAGAATAAGACAAGCAAAATGAAAAGCGGGTGCAGTGGTACACCCCGCATGTCTCCGCACTGTCGCCCGTCCCCCGTAGGTACGTCGCTCCTACGTCACGAGACGTACCGCCAGCGGCCGCCCGCCATCACGGTGCCAAAGCGACTTGGGTTGGTTTACTTCACGTTGGTGGTACTAAAAAGCAGATCAAAAGCACAGCTAAAAGAAGGGCTTGTTGCGTTGTTTGGCCCAGTGCTAATCGATCAAAGGTGGCTTCGTTCAGCCCTACCGTAACCGGACACAACGCACACTCAGCTTGTCTCGTCATTCTAGCACCGTGCTCAAAGCATCAAGGGTAAATACACGGCACAAACAACGTGCCGCCCTTGACGCTTCTCCGCTCGATGCTTCATTCCTCAAGCAAGCCA
>JAFLJP010000042.1 GCA_022712945.1 Gammaproteobacteria bacterium
GTTAAGACATTGGCGACTGCTGGAGATCAACCAGCCCGGTGTGCAGCCGTTAACCGCTGCCGCACTGGGTGCTGACGAACGCATCGTCAACTACCTCAAGGGGCTGAATTATCTGGATGACCGGCTTACCCCGTTGCTCGATCCACTTCAGACCAGTGATCACGGCGGTGAAACCCTGCCCCCTTCCCAGCAGCAGCTAGTCGACAACATGCTCGACTATTTAGAGCGTTCGAACGGAGAGGCAATGGTACCGGTTATCGAATTGCTGGGACACGACACCATCAGCAAGCGGCTGATAGCCGGGCGCGTCGCATCGCTTCTGGGCCTGAGCCTGCAAACCCTGAATATCAACATGTTGCCCACTCAAACGGGAGATTTTGAAAGCTTCACCCGGCTCTGGCAGCGTGAATCCCTACTGATGCCACTGGCCCTGTATATCCAGCTTGATGGGGCCACTGATACTGAAAAAACGCAACTTAAACGGTTTCTGGAACGCAGCAACGGGGTTGTGTTTGTCGACCTGGAAGATAACAAAACTAAAACCGTGCGTGAGCGGTTTTCGATTGAGATCAACAAACCAACCCCTAAAGAGCAGGAGCAGCTCTGGAAAGAGGCTTTACAAGGTCAGGCCAGCAAACAGCCACAGCGTCTGGCCGAACAGTTCTCCTTCAGCCAAAACGATATCCAGCGTTTAGCCAGAGCTGCACTTGATGGCATATCCAAAGATGAATCAGGAATAACACCCTCGATAGATAAAATGTTGTGGCAGGGCTGTCGCATTGCCGCCCGTGCCGGAATGGAGCAACTGGCGCAGCGTATCGACATTAAGGCAGGTTGGGAGCAGTTGGTACTGCCATCGGAGCAGACCATCCTGCTACATCAAATCACCGATCAGGTGGCCCAGCGTAACCGGGTATATGAAGAGTGGGGCTTTCGTGAGCAGATGAACCGGGGGCTGGGAATCAATGCGCTGTTTGCTGGTGAAAGTGGCACGGGAAAAACCATGGCAGCAGAGGTGATTGCCAATGCACTGGCACTCGATCTTTACCGGATTGACCTCTCATCAGTGGTCAGTAAATACATCGGAGAGACAGAAAAAAACCTGCGCAAGCTGTTCGACACCGCTGAAGAGAGTGGCGCTATCTTGTTCTTCGATGAAGCCGATGCGCTGTTCGGTAAACGCAGTGAAGTGAAAGAGAGCCATGACCGCTTCGCCAATATCGAGATTAACTATCTGTTGCAACGAATGGAGAGCTACCGTGGCCTCGCGATACTCGCCACCAATATGAAAAGTGCGCTGGATAAAGCCTTTATGCGGCGCTTGCGTTTTATCGTGGATTTCCCTTTTCCGGGTGTGGAGCAGCGCAAAGAGATCTGGTCAAAAGTGTTCACTGCCAATACCCCGGTTGATGAGCGGGTGGATTATTCACGCCTGGCCAAATTTAACCTCACCGGTGGCAATATCCATAACGTGGCGTTGAATGCTGCTTTTCTGGCGGCGCAAGAGGGTGGGGTGATTACCATGCCGTTGTTATTGGATGCGACGCGCACAGAGTTTAAAAAACTGGAACGGCCTACAAAGGAGTCGGATTTCAGGTGGCAAATAGCGACGGGGGTGGTGGCATGAATATTAATTTGCATATTGAGCGGTTGGTGTTGGATGGCATTTCAGTAGAACCTCACCAACGCGCTGAATTGAAGGCGGCAGTGGAAATAGAGTTAGGTCATTTGCTGGTTTTGAATGGGGTCGGCTCAGGTGTGCAATCCAACAATAGTTTTCGTGCGATTTCGGGTGGTTTCGTTTCTATCGAAAATAACCAAAAGCCAGAAAATCTCGGGCAGCAAATTGGTGTTGCTGTTTATGAAGGAGTTAAAAAATGAACAGACAAATAGCACGTCATACCTCAAAAAACACTTTTAAAACCAAGGGAGCTGGGTTGCCTCCACGCACGGCAATTCATTCCATTCCCGAAAAAACAAAGCAATTATCAGTGTCTACAAGTATATCAAAAGCATCACACTTCGAGCATGACTTTAGTCGAGTGCCGGTAGATGTTGACCGGTCACGGGTTTCTCTGGAACAGAGAGCAAGTCAACGTAATGCATCTGGAATGGGAGGGAATGCAGAAGTGAAAGACGCGCTGGCGTCGCAGGTGAATGGAGAAGCACAAGGTACAGCGAACACCGATCAGTATGCTCCCGAGCACATGTCATCGACTATGCTTGCTGAAAAAACAGAAACTACGCCTAGAAACGATGAATTAGTGCCGGACGAGGCCAATATTGAAACACCACTCGATAGCGCTGCAGGAATTGTTATCAGAGGGGACTATCCCCGTGTTACCCCTACAGAATATTGGTACTTCGACGGAGAAACCCCACCCAGTTATACAGTTTCCTCGGTTTTAAGTACCAATCGCTCTAGTGGTGCTTTCAGTTGGAGTGTCTCACCCCATCTATCGCTGTCATCCTCGACAAATGCTACCCCGACCGTAACTACCGCAGCTCCCAGTAGCGCAAGAGACGATGCTTGGATCCGTGTTAGGCATGTGGATGGTAGTGGAGTCAGAACCTCTGCTAGTTATGGCGTTACCGTACTAGCCCCTAACAGCTTGGATCATCAAAGCACTACTCATGCGCCACGCGGTGCATCGTTCCACACACAAGTTAAATACCATATTTTGGATCAATTCCGATCCGTTCTTCCCCGTAATATCCCCTGGAATGAAGACTTTAATAAAGACGGCCTACGCGCTGTGACTGGCATACGTGATTATTCTGACGCTAGAGAAAATTGGGGTTGGGGCCCGGAAAGTGGCTGGGCAGTTCCACCAAACAACGCTGTAGATCACATAAGTCGTGGCACTCCCCCCGGAAGATTTCCGACACCCATGCGGCCACAGAGTCCTTTGACGAATACTAAAATTGACCACGTTATTGGTTCTTGGTTTGTTGGTAGCACTACGATTGGAAGTGGTCGACTCGTAAAAGATAATAACAAATGGCAGATATATATTGATCATGGTGCGCATGAATGAGCCCGGTAGGTAGGGTGCATTCCATGCACCAAATAAAGGCCAAAATGAAAATGAATGATGAAATTTAGAAAGTATTTTTCAATCACCTTGTCTGTATGGAGGTATTGCTCGTGAGTAAAACAGCCGTTGCTCAGAAAACAGATACAACACGCTTTTTATCGCCCTCTCAAGGTGTGCTTCAGCGTAAATGTGCCTGTGGAAACCAAACGGCTGGCGGTGGCAAGTGTGCAGAATGTGGAAAGAAACAACACCGCTTGCAACGCAAGCTCTCTATTGGGGCAAGTAATGACCCATTGGAACGGGAAGCGGATCGGGTGGCTGATCAGGTGATGGCAGCACCGATAAATTCTTCTGCTAGCGGTGCATCACTGCGCATTCAGCGCTACGCGGGACAAACTGAGGGTGCTGGTACGGCACCTGCTAGTGTAGAGCGTGTACTGTCTAGCTCAGGTAGGCCCTTGGATACCGCGTTACGGCATGATATGGAACAGCGTTTTGGCCATGATTTTTCACAGGTACGGGTGCATTCTGGAGCGGCGGCTGAACAATCGGCACAGGATGTGAGTGCGAATGCGTATACCGCAGGAAACGACATTGTGTTCGGTGCGGGTCGGCTTGCGCCAAGAACCCACGAGGGGCGGCGGTTAATCGCTCATGAATTAACCCATGTCGTGCAGCAGGGTGCTTGTGCAAATCAAGTGACCCGGTCGATTCAGCGGGCAGAGACCGATACGGTGCCAGGTTGTGCCTCTCTGATCGACACCGAACAGGATGTTAATACACGAGTCAATGCCTCATTGGCTGCGGCTCGGGTGGGTGCCGGTACACCTCCAGCAGGAGGGGTAGTGGCCCAGGGAGTCGAACACGACCTGGGCAGGAACGTACAGACTGGACGTAGTGCGATTGAGGTGTGGGCAAGCACCCTCCCATCGACGAAGGCATCCTTGCCCACGCAGAGTGCAACTAAATATTCGGGTGTTGGCTTTCGCCTCTGGGCACAACCCCTGTTCCCTATTCTCAACCCGACGATGAAGGTAAATGGCATTTGCATTGGCAGTGACAAGCTGGGGCATTTTTTCCAGCAGGGCGCAACTTATTTGCGAACTGAAGCGGCCTCTGGTCGTGCGGCGGCTGAAGAGGAAAGTGAACGTTCCGAAGGGGGGGGATTCGGATTGGTATCAACAGGTGTGTTCTCGAACGCTGACCAGGAAGCCAACCGGCAAGGTGGGAAGTTTTATCGAGATCTCATTGTTGGCCCAACGATGACATTTTCAATCTCGCGCTATATATCATCCCAATGGAGCGAAGTGACCAATCCCAACTTCTACGAGAGCAGTGTTGGCCACCAAGTGTGGGCAAACGTGTTGACAGGAAACTGGGCAGGTACTTCGGGTATCTCTCTTACGTTGCGTGCTACTGCATCCGGTTCAGTTACCGGCACACTTTCATTTGGCATTGGATCGACCGGTAGGATCAGTAATGGTGTCATTTCCTATAACACGACGAGGGTGCGTGGCACCAGTATGCTTGGTACGAACACGAGCTCTACACCTATTTCGGGGATTCGCTTTGAGTTTGATTGGACCCTAGGTGCTGATTCTGGAAAGGGTTACCTCGAGTCCATAGACGAACAACATTTGACTGGTCGCTGGGGTCAAGGAAGCTCCAGAACGAACAAAGGAGCTTGGGATATCAACCGCACGTAGGGTGATTATGCGTGATCTGATGGTAATAATACTTGGCGCAGGGGGTGGGGCGGTGGCAGCTGTTATGGCGATAGCGGTCGCATACCTGCTTCCCGATGCGGGTCGTAAGGCTTGGGGCGAATTCCTTGCATGGGTGGCTCATCCCGTGGCTATTGTCATTGTGGCTATCACCAGGCAACCACTACAGGCAGAGTCGTCGATTTTGATTCACATAGTCGCCATTGTTGTCACGTTCACGGTAGTGGGTGCGTTAGTGGGATGGCTGTTCTGTAAGATATGAATCAACGGATTTAAATAGCGTTTACATAGACAGCCTGACCGCTAGGTAGAGTGCATTCCACGTAGCAAATAAAGGTCAAAATGAAAACGAATGATGAAATTTCGAAAACATTTTTCAATCACCCACGGTGCGTAAAACGCACCCTACATAATTAATGTTTATTTTTAAAGCCAATGGGCCAAAACTCGATTGAAGCGTGCGACGAAGGGAAATGATGAAGGACAAACCATGAACCAATCAAACAAAACCTACACCCTGACGAGCGTGAGTGCGTTACAAAATTTACAGGGTGAGTCAATCAAGGCTGACGGGCGATTGAGGGTCTCGGATCATGCCGGTGCTGATCAGGGCAAGTTGAACCGCTGGGCACTGAAAATGACAAGGTTGCCACAATGACTGGACTCTCCCGTTCTCCCCGCCTGATTAAAGGCGCATTGGTGGGTGTGGATATTTTTAATCCACTGGCTAGCGTGGTGGTGTTTCAGTACAACCCAAATACCATGACGCGTCGCCTGGAGGCTCGTGCCGCAGGGGGGGATGGTGACCCGGGTGAGGCACAGCGGCTCACTGGCCCACCCAAGGAAACCATTACTCTCAGTATCGAAATTGATGCGGCTGATCAGTTGGCCGAGGCGAATTCACTGGCAACTACCATGGGCATCTACCCCGCCCTTTCAGCGTTGGAGATGATGCTCTACCCAAAGTCGGCGGCAGTGATTGCCAATACCATTCTCTCCGCGATTGGCTCTATCGAAATCCTGCCCACAGAAGCGCCATTTATACTCTTTGCCTGGGGAGCGAAGCGGGTGTTACCAGTACGGATCAGCAGTTTCAGTATCACTGAGGATGCCTACGACCCCTCACTAAACCCAATTCAAGCCAAAGTGGAGTTGTCATTGACGGTGTTGAGCTATCAGGATTTTGGTGTGCTTCACCCAGGGCACAGTCTGTTTATGGCGCATCAGATGGCCAAGGAGGTGATGGCTACCTTGAATGTGGTCAATAGCGCCGAAAATATTGTGACAGGACTATAAGCTATGCGTAATTTGTTATTTCCCCCCACCAGTCGTTACTGCAACACGGAAACGACGCGCCTTAACACAGTGGATGGCGAGGAAGTTATCCATCTCAAACGTCGTTTTATCGCCGCGCCGGAGCACTTTTCGCTATTACAGGAGCACCTTGTCACCGAAGGCGACCGGCTGGATAACATCACTGCACTCTATCTGGGCGACCCACTGCAGTTCTGGCGAATTTGTGATGCAAATGGCGCGATGTTTCCAGCCGAGTTGACGGCTGAAATCGGCCGCCGGTTGCGGATCACTCTACCCGAAGGTATTCCGGAGATTCCCCATGTTGCTGGGTAATGCCCTTTTGACGTTGATGATCGGGCCGGCGGTGCCGGTACCGGCACCGCTGCCAGTTGTCGAGGCGTTGCAGAGTGTGCAGGTCACCAGCTCTTCCCGGGCGCGTAGTGGTTTTCAATTGACCTTTAGTGTGGGTAAAACTTCAGCGATACAGCTGGCACTGCTCCCTGCGGGCTATTTTGATCCCATCGTGACGCGGGTCATTATTATGGTGACAGTCAATGGCATCCCGAATGTGATTATGGACGGTTTTATCACCCGTCAGGAGCTGCAACCGAGTAATGAGTCCGGGCAATCAAAATTGACGATTACCGGGGAGGATCTGAGTATTGCCATGGATCTGGTAGAAAAAGTGGTTCCTTATCCGGCGATGCCTGATGTGGCCAAGGTGGCAGTCGCTTTAGCACCCTACGCCGCACTGGGTGTTGTTCCGGTTATTATTCCCCCCATTATTTCGACTGTTCAGACCCCTACACATAAAACGGAAAGCCAGGCCAGTATCACTGATTTAGCGTATATAAAAAGCTTGGCGAGCCGCAACGGCTACCTATTTTATATACAGCCCGGCCCGTTGCCGGGTCAAAGTATCGCCTACTTTGGGCCAGATATCAGTGTGCCCGTTCCGCAACGTGCGTTAAGTATCAATATGGATGCACATACCAATGTTGAGTCGCTGAGTTTTTCACTGGATGGCATGGCCAAAAAAATCAGCATTTTCACCATTCTTGACCCCATCACCCGAAGGGTTCCTATTCCAATACCGGTGCCCAATATCAATGTAACCAAGCCGCCGTTGGGTTTACGACCCACCCCACCAGCAAAAATTGGAATGCACAACAACGGAGCGCGGCTTCAGCCGGAAGAGGCGGCAAGGGATATCCTGAGCTTTATGATGAACAATGCCACCGCCATCAGTGGCAGTGGTTCGCTTGATATTATGCAGTATGGCCAGCTGTTGAGTGCCCGAACAGTGGTTGGTGTGCGGGGTGCAGGCCTCTCCTACGACGGGCTCTACTATGTCGACAGCGTGACCCATAACATCAAAAGGGGTGAATACAAACAGAATTTCACACTCTCCCGCGATGGGTTGATCTCCAATACACCGGTTGTTTTGCCATGAGTGAATCGAATGAAGCAGGGCGTTTTTTTGGTAAATATCGCGCCACCGTGTTGAATAATGTCGACCCCGAAACACGGGGGCGACTGATGCTGACTATCCCCGATGTGCTGGGGTTGATCCCCTCCACCTGGGCTGAGCCGTGTGTACCGCTTGCCGGTCCCACTGGGCCGCCGATGGGGGTCTATATGGTGCCGCCGATAGGGGCGGCTATCTGGGTGGAGTTTGAACAAGGTGATCCGGACTATCCGATCTGGGTCGGCTGTCGATGGGGCGGCTCTTCTGATGTTCCTCCACTGGCTCACGCCGGTCTGCCGGTATCGCCCAATATTGTGATGCAGACCGCAGGGCAGAATAGCTTTGTGATCAGCGACCTGCCGGGGCCAACCGGTGGCTTGATGTTGAAGAGCGCTTCCGGGGCATCGATTATCGTCAATGACACCGGTATCTATATCCAAAACGGCAAGGGGGCCAGTCTTATCATGAGTGGGCCAACGGTAACCATCAACAACGGCGCGTTAGTCGTCACCTAAAGGAAAAAAGAGATGCCCGGTTTTCTACTCCACGTCGGTGCCCAGGTGCTTTGTTCTCATGCTGGACAGGCGACAGCCTCGGTGCCTAACCCACGGGTCACCGTGAGTGGCCAGCCCACCGTATTGATGAGCTCACCTTATGTGGTGGCAGGCTGCACTTTACCGCCACCCACGGTGGCGAATGGCCCCTGTGTGACCGCGCAGTGGTTGAGTGGCACAGCCCGGGTCACCTCCAATGGGCAACCACTATTAGTCCAGAGCAGTCAGGCGGTTTGTGCACCGACCGGAACGCCGTTGATGGTTGTCGCAACCCAAACCCGAGTGAGTGCAACGTGAGGATATGATGATGAATATTGACTTTCCTTTTCATTTTGATAGCCGAGGCCACACCGCCACCGCGGATGATAACAATCATATCCGTGACATGATCGAGCAGTTCCTATTTACCAATGCGGGTGAACGGGTCAATCGCCCCGACTTCGGCAGTGGTCTGTTGCAAATGATCTTTGCCCCCAATAGCCCGGAGCTGGCCTCGACCCTACAGTTCACTGTACAGGCCGGTTTGCAACAGTGGCTGGGCGATGTGATCGAAGTGCAGGCGCTTGATGTGGTGAACGACGATGCCGAGCTGCGGGTTGAGATCAGCTACCGGGTGCGGCGCAGCGGAGAGGCCCACACGGCGACTTTTGTTCGGAGGGTAGGATAATGAGTGCTCTGATTTGTCACCATGTGCAACGGCGTGAACGGGTACGCCAGCAGCGCCAGCTTAATGGTATCGACTACCTGGAGGTCAGCAGAGATCAGCTCACACTGACAGTCTACTTTCTGGGCAAAGCACCGCTTGAACTAGGGGTCGGGAATATACGCATCGAGGGCGGGCGGCGTATCCGGGGTATCGGTGTCAAGGCGGTGCGTCTGCACACCTTCAGCCAAATTGAATTTGATGACTACATGGAGGTGGAAGTTGATAAGCCGGGTGACTTCTCCCGCTATACATTACGGGTTATTGAAAAAAATGGGGCAGGGGAGTGGCAACCCCACTCCGGTTTTGATCCGCGCTATGATCGCATAGCGTTCAACTTCAAGGTGGATTGCCCCAGTGACCTTGATTGCAAACAGACAGTTGTCTGCTCACCAGAGCCGAAAGAAGAGCCGAATATTAACTATCTTGCCAAAGATTACGCCAGCTTTCGTCAACTGATTCTGGATCGCCTGGCGCTGGTGATGCCGCCATGGCGTGAACACCGTGTGCCTGATATCGGCATTGCACTGGTGGAGGTGTTGGCCTATGTCGGTGATCACCTCAGCTATTATCAGGATGCGGTGGCCACAGAGGCCTACCTCGACACCGCACGTAAACGGATCTCCATTCGCCGCCATGCACGGCTGGTGGATTACCCGATGCATGAGGGATGCAATGCCCGCACCTGGCTCTGTATTGAGAGCGATGGTGATTTCTCCCTGCCCAGCAATGAGATGTTTTTCACGACCAATCTTGACAGTGTGTTGCCAAACGGAGGCAGTGTGTTGATCGCTAATGATCTGCGCCAGATACCATCGAGTGCCTATGAAACCTTTGAACCCATGGCTCGACAGAGCGGAGAGGAGATTCAATTCTATCGTGACCACAGCAGAATCGATTTCTACACTTGGGGCGATGATGGGTGTTGTCTGCCGCGTGGAACCACCCGCGCCACTCTGGTCGGAGAGCGGGTAACTGAGCCTGCGCCATCAGCGGACCCTTGTGAATCATCAGCCGATAAACCGGTTGATGAAGGTGCGGCTGATTCCTCACAGACGGTGTTGGCAACGGCAAAATCCACCGTGAAACTTCACCTGAAAGCGGGTGATGTGCTGATTTTTGAAGAGGTTATGGGGCCGAAAACCGGCCATCCGGGCGATGCCGATCCCAACCACCGCCACGCGGTGCGGCTGACAGCGGTTGAAGCGGGTGTTGATCCGCTTAACCGGCAGCCGGTGGTTGAGATCAGCTGGGCAGAAGAAGATGCACTACCCTTTCCGCTCTGCCTCTCTGCACTTGGGCCTCCACCCGGTTGTGAGCTTCTGCACCATATCAGCATCGCCTGTGGCAACGTGATTCTTGTGGATCATGGTAAAACCGTGGATGAGGCGCTGGGTGAGGTAGCAACGGGAGAGGTCATCGAATGCTGTAAAGGCCCTGGGGTTTTGGCGGATTCGATCACCGTGCCAAAGCCCTACTCACCCCGCCTGAACTCTGCACCGCTGACATTCAGTGAGCCGTTGATGGATGATCTGCCCGCCTCGCATCTGCTCAAACAAGATGTGCGGCGAGCCTTGCCGCAAATAACACTCACTGCGAGTGACTCGGTCACTGGGGATGTTGTCTGGCTGCCCCAGGGTGACCTGCTGGGTAGTGATGCCAGTGACCGGCATTTTATTGCAGAAACGGATAACGATGGGCGTGTCCAACTCCGTTTTGGTCAGGGTGAATTAGGACGGCAACCGAATGTTGGTGCCGCGTTTCAAGCGGTGTATCGCATTGGTGACGGGGTAGCAGGAAATGTTGGCAGCGGCACCATTTCACACCTTGTATTGCGTAACACCGAGCTAAATGGTGTCGCGATACGGGTGCGTAATCCTTTGGCTGCACAGGGTGGAACCGCGCCAGAACCGATCAATGAAGTCAAACTGTTTGCTCCGCACACGTTTCGAAAAAAACTGCAACGCGCCATTATTGCTGATGATTACGCCGCTATCGTGCAGCGTGAATTCAGAGATAAAGTGCAGCGTGCTGCAGCGCAACTGCGCTGGACCGGCAGTTGGTATGAGGTGCTGGTGGCTGTTGATCCCTTCGGTGAGGAGGCCGCCGATGCGGAACTGCTGAATGCCATCAGTAAACGCCTGCACCGTTACCGTCGTATCGGCCATGATCTGGCGGTTAAAGCAGCTCGCCGTGTTCCCCTCAATATTGACATGAGTATCTGTGTATCGCCGGGCTATTTGCGTGGGCATGTTAAAAGGGAGTTGTTGGAACTCTTCAGTAACCGAATACTGGCTACTGGCCAGCGTGGTTTTTTTCATGTTGATAACCTGACCTTTGGTGATGATCTCTATCTGAGCCAGCTGGTTGCCATCGCCCAGGCGGTAACCGGAGTGGAGAGTGTGCGAATCACACAACTGCAACGTCTGAATGAGTCACCCAATCGGGAAATAGAGAACGGGGTATTGCCGCTGGGGCCATTTGAGATCGCCCGGCTGGATAACGATCCCGGTTTTCCCGAGAACGGCAAACTGACACTGGATATGCGAGGTGGAAGATGAAAACCGAATGCTGTGACTGTTGCTCGCCAGAGAGTGCTGATAGCAACGCCTGTGGTTGTTGTGACGGTGTTGAACCCTTAACCCCCTTGTCAACCGCCAATCGACCGGGCTTGTCTCAACTCAGATACCGTATGGGTAGCCACTCAAGTTTTCTGGAAACCATGATCGCACGACTCTCCAGCAGTGACTATCCACCGCTGGCGGGATTAACGACACGTGATGCCGATGACCCCTCCATCGCCCTGCTGGATTCTTGGGCGACGGTGGCAGATGTGTTGACCTTCTATCAGGAGCGCATTGCCAATGAGGGTTATTTACGCACTGCGACGGAACGGCGCTCGGTTCTGGAGCTGGCCCGACTGGTGGGTTACACACTGCGACCCGGGGTCAGTTCAAGTGTCTTCCTGGCCTATACCATTGATGAAAACAGCACGGGAGAGACCACCATCCCGGCAGGAAGCAGAGTGCAAAGTATACCCGGGCCAGATGAGTTGCCGCAGTCGTTTGAGACCCACGAGGATCTTAAAGCACGGGCACAATGGAATAATCTCAAGCCGCGCATGACGCAACCGCAGACTGTGGAAAGCATCTTCAATAACCCGGCCGGTCCGCGTGTTTACCTTAAAGGCATCAGCACAAATTTAAAATCGAATGATCCGTTGTTGATCAGCTTCGGAGCCGCTACGCCGGCTTTTTATCGTGTCAAAGAGGTCATGCCGGATGCAGTGCTTGATCGCACACGGGTCACCTTGCAAATAACGGCCTTGATGGCTGGCAGCCGAACAGTATCTGCGACCGGTTTTTCTACGGCAAAGGATGAGAGTCCCCAGGTTCAATTAATCAAACAACTCACCCGTCCGCCCTCCGTGCAACCCGCCAGTTCATTGAGATTAACGCGACGGTTAAAGGATCAGTTTAAAGAAAAAGGCGAGGCCGGTTACAGGACGGTGAGCACCTTTGTACCGTCGTTGCGCGACACTCTGGCAACCGCCGCCGCAAATGCAAAGGTAACACCGGATGTTGACATCAAAGTTTATGCCTTGCGCATGAAAGCATCACTGTTTGGTAGCAACCATCCCGGCACGCCAAACTATGTGCAGGACACGGGCACAGACATGATTAAAGTCTCAAGTTATACCCCACCCACTTTGCCTGATGTATGGCCATCACACTTATTCGGTGAAAATAATTTTCCTAAGATCGCTATTGACCCTCCAGAAGAACAGGTAACACCAGAAAGCTGGATAGTTATTGACCGGCCAACTTTAGATGATTGCATATTGACCGGCTGGACGCATTCTGTGCATAAAGTGAACGAAGCACGCCCAGCAACCTTGTCTTCTTTTGGCGTGTCATCAAAGGTCAGTTTACTGAATATTGAGCAGCCATGGCTGGATGATATTTCAGATGACGAGTTCAAAGTGCAGATAGGCTGTGAATCGTTGCTAAGAGACACCAGCGTATATTGCCTGTCCGAAGAGCTAGCACTGTCCGAAGAGCCGATTGAGGCACCCGTTTGTGGTGGTACTGACGAATTGCTTGAGCTGGATGGTTTTCATAAGGGTCTGGCATCCGGCCGTTGGGTTATCGTTTCCGGTGAGCGTGAAATAGAGGGCACAAGCGGCGTCAGATTTAGTGAGTTAGCGATGTTGGCATCGGTGACCCAAGATGTCCAAAAGATATCAATGGGTCCCGGCTACCCCGAACACCCCCGGGCGGGTGAAGAAAACCACACTTTTATCAAACTGGCTGAAAAACTCCAATACTGCTTTAAACGTGACACCGTCACCATCTACGGCAACGTGGTCAAAGCCACCCACGGTGAGACGCGTCAAGAGGTGTTGGGCAGTGGTGACGGCAGTAAGGCGTTGCAATCATTTGACCTGAGACAGTTCCCTCTTACGCACGTGTCGGCATCCAATCCAAGCGGTGTCGACAGTACGCTGAGCGTGTTTGTCAACGATGTTGAGTGGCGCGAAACAGATTCACTGGCCGGGCTGCACGCGACTGAGCGCCATTTTATTACCAGAACCGATGATGACAGCAAGACATCAGTGACCTTTGGTAATGGCAAACAGGGTGTCCGACTGCCCACCGGTATTGAAAACATCAAAGCGCAGTATCGCAACGGCATTGGCAAGGGAGGCAACGTTAATGCCGAACAGATCTCTCTGCTGGCAACCAAACCGCTGGGCGTGAAAGAGGTGATTAACCCGTTGCGAGCCTCCGGCGGTGCCGACCGGGAAAGCCGCGATCAGGCACGCAAGAGCGCACCGCTGGCAGTGATGGCGCTGGATCGTCTGGTATCGGTGCGGGATTACCAAGACTTTTCTCGTCTCTATGCCGGCATCGGCAAGGCCGATGCGCTGGAAATCAGCGATGGTCGTCGTCAGCGGGTGCATGTCACCATCGCCGGTGCTGATGATATTCCCATCGATGAAACCTCCGATCTGTTTATCAACCTGCGCCAAGCACTGCACGATTTTGGCGACCCACACCAACCGATTCAGCTTGCCGTACGTGAACTGATGTTCATCGTTATCAGCGCTAAGGTGAAAATTAAACCTGATTATCAATGGGAGCCAGTGGTGATAAACCTTCGCACCACCTTGTTGGATGCCTTTGGCTTCGAACGCCGTGAGCTTGGGCAGGATGTTGTGTTAAGTGACGTGATCAGTGCCATGCAGGCGGTACCCGGTGTTGTTTATGTGGATGTGGATACCTTTGGCGGCATCCCGGAAAAGCAGGTGGATGAATTCGAACGTGACAAACGTCGGCTGTTGACACCCGATGAAATCGCCATTCATACCCAGATGTTGATTGATACTGCCGAGGAAATGAGCCGACCTGAGCCGCGACTCAGGGTTAATCTGGCGGGTGTTGAGGGTGACGCGATACGCCCTGCCCAGCTCGCGTTCCTGACCCCGGACGTGCCCGATACATTGATTCTGAATCAGATCAAGTGAGAATACGTTATGAATGAACTGAAACAAGATCGCCTCTATGAACTGTTGCCGGTTATCTACCGGATGCGCGATGCCGAGCAGGGTGAACCGCTAAAGGCGTTGTTGCGGGTTATTTCCGAACAGGTCAATCTGGTTGAAGAAGATATTAGCCAGCTTTATGAAAACTGGTTTATTGAAACCTGTGACGATTGGGTGGTGCCGTATATTGGTGATCTCATCGGTTATGAACCAGTGCATGAGGCAGGGGAGCCGTCGATGGTGGGTACTGTGCAGGGACGGCAGCGCAACAACATACTGATTCCACGCCGGGAGGTGGCCAACACCATTCGTTATCGCCGCCGTAAAGGGACACTGGCACTGCTAGAGTTGCTGGCCAATGATGTCGCTGGCTGGCCTGCCCGGGCGGTGGAGTATTACGCGCTGCTAGGCTGCACTCAAGCCGTTAACCATCTTCGCCTTGAACGGGGTCAAACAGTGGATCTGCGCCGTGGCTCGGCAGTGGATCTAATTGATACTCCGTTCGATCACATGGCGCACAGTGTCGATCTGCGTCGTATCAACTCTGGTCGTAGCAAAGGCCACTACAACATTCCGAACCTCGGCCTGTTTGTCTGGCGGCTGCGCGCCTATGCGGTCACACAAACACCCGCTTACTGTTTTGAAGCGCAGGGGCCACACTGTTACACCTTTAGTGTATTGGGCAATGACACCCCGCTCTACATACACTCTGAGCCAGAGAGTGATCCAACCCATATTGCCAGTGAGTTCAATCTGCCGGTTCCCATCAGGCGGCGTCTGTTTGCAGAGCAGAAAGAACGTCTCTATGGCGATAACAGAAGCCTGCAAATCTGGGTCGGGTTAAAAAAAGGGAAAAAAATAGAACGCAGAGCGCTGCTGCCGGAGCAGGTTATTCCCGCCGACCTGAGCGATTGGGCCTACCTTCCGCGTCGCGGCACAGTTGCGGTTGATCCCGTGTTGGGGCGGATCGCCTTCCCCCCGCGTCTCTGGCCGAAAAATGGCGTGTGGGTCAGTTACCACTATGGCTTTAGCGCAGATTTGGGTGGTGGCGAGTATGCACGAACCGTGTCACAGCCCTCTCAATTTACACACTACCCAGTTGGTGAGCAGGAAAAATTCAACACCATTAATGCCGCTTTACAGCAGTGGCAGCAGGATGCTGAAAAACATGCAGTGATCGAAATCATGGATAGTGGCGTCTATGTCGAGCCGATCAATATCGAATTCAATAATGGGCAGCAGAGCTTGCAGCTGCGGGCCGCCAACCGCAAACGTCCGGTAATTCGACTGCTGGATTGGCAGACCGACCGGCCAGACTCCATGACCATCACCGGCAATGCGGGGAGCCGCTTTACACTCGATGGCATACTGGTTACTGGCCGTGGTCTGCATGTTGCGGGCGAGCTGGCCGAGTTGACCCTGCGTCACTCAACGCTGGTACCTGGGTGGACTCTGGGTGGTGGTTGTAAACCGCAGCGCAGCACCGAACCCAGCCTAGAGATTTTTTCCGCCAATGTTTGTGTGAAAATTGAGCACTCTATTTTGGGGGCTATTCAGGTTGATCCGGCCATTGTCGTGCCAGTGGATAGCCCCTATCAATCAGATGGCGAGGATGAGAGTAGCAATGAAAATGTGCAGCCGCCCCACTGTCAAAGCCTAGGTGGAGAGGTTCGTCTGGATTCGATACGAATCTGTATCAGTGACTCGATTCTGGACGCCACCGACCCGGAGAGGGAGGTGCTGGGTATGCCCGGCTGTCCGGTTGCCCACGCCACCCTGAATATTGTACGCAGTACGGTTATCGGGCAGATACAGACACACGCCATTGAGCTGGCTGAAAACTGCATCTTTCATGGCAGGATCACCGTTGCCAGACGCCAACAGGGGTGTCTGCGATTCAGCTATATTACCCCGGAGTCACGTACACCGCGACGGTATCGTTGCCAGCCCGACCTGGTTGATCAAGTGGTTGAAACTGCCACCCGCAAACAGGCGCTGGATAACAACCGGCCCTCACCCACGGCAGCTGAGTTGGCGAGTGCAAAACAACCTGAACGGTTACGGGTTCGTCCGCAGTTTAACCGTGTACGTTATGGCACACCGGGCTATTGCCAGCTATCGGATGGTTGTGCAGAAGAGATTAAAACAGGGGCTGATGATGAATCAGAAATGGGTTCGTTTCACGATCTTTTTCAGCCGCAACGAGATGCCAATTTAACTGCCCGTCTTGAAGAGTACACACCCGCCGGGGCAGATGCCGGTATTATCCACGCCAGTTAGGAGAGCGTTATGAAAGGCGATTTTTCACGTATTACCTATGATGAACGGAAACAATATTCCCTGCTGCTGATGCAGCAGGGCAGAGTGCAGCTAGATGCCGACTGGAATGAGCAGGCGATTACACAGTGGTTGAATTTACAAAATCTGGCCGAAGACCTGATTGGCGAGCATGGCGGGCCGGGCGAGAGCTTTCAAATTAAACCAAGGTTTGATGCCCATGGTTCTGCGATCACTCATGATTTTACCATCCAGCAGGGGCGCTACTATGTGCGAGGGGCCATGTGCCAAAACAGTGATAAGCGTTTTTTTACGCAACAGGCCGATTATTTCCCTGATGAGAATGAAAAGATAGCGCATGGTAAAACGTACCTAGTCTATCTGCACCTTTGGTGGCGTCACATGACCGCCGATGAAGATGATGACATTCGAGAGGTTGCTTTGGCGGGGGTTGATACTGCAACCCGGATCAAAGCGGTATGGCAGGTTAAGGTGACGGAGCTGCCAAGCAGTTTCAGCCTAGATCTCAAAGAAAATTATGCTGAATTTATGAATCTTCTGAAAGAGACAGGCACCATAAAACGGGGTACGGGCCTGTTACAGGCACAAGCAAAAACATCGCCCGAACCCGATGAACCCTGCATTACTGCACCGGAAAATAGCTACCGAGGGGCTGAAAATCAACTATATCGTGTGGAGGTTCACCACAGTGGTCAGGCCTGCGACGGTGGCGGGAATGACTGCGCCACATTTAAATGGTCCCGTGAAAACGGTTCGGTGGTTTTCCCTATTCGAACGCTGAGTGATAGCGCCGTTACGTTGGAACACCTCGGCAGAGATCATCGCTTTGGGCTTAAAGCCGGGGATTGGGTAGAGGTAGTGGATGATATCTATACATTACAGCGCAGAGCAGAAAATCTGCTTAAGGTGATCGCTGTAGATCCGGACACCCTCGAGGTTACGCTATCCGGCACGCCCTCGTTGGGAAGAGACCTGTCAGCGAACCCGCTGAAGAGACCTTTGCTACGACGCTGGGATCATGCAGCTAAAGTGGCTCATGGGGGAGCTGTTGCAGTAACACAAGATGAGTGGCTTGAACTGGAAGACGGTGTGCAGATCCAGTTTACCAAACCACAGCCTGATAATATCGAGAGAGAGCAGAAATCAGAACCCTATTGGTACCAAAGCGGTGACTGGTGGTGGATCCCGGTACGTACCGCGACCGGTGATGTGGAATGGCCGCAGGATGCTAACAATGAACCCGTAGCACAAGAAGCGCTGGATCACGGCGATCGTTACGCCCCGCTAGCGCTTATCAAGAGTAATGCCAACGGAACGGTTACTGTCCCCAAAGATTATCGGCGGGTATTAAAACAACGATGGTAATCGCAAGGAGCCTCTGATTAAGTCGAGTGGGACGACGCTATCTCATCTGTCTAATACTCCATTAAGCGGGCTAACCACTGCATTGCCACCACGATTCAATACATGGGTATAGATCTGTGTGGTGCGAATATCCTTATGGCCCAGCTGCTCCTGCACCGTGCGAATATCCATACCGCGCTCTAAAAGGTGGGTGGCAAATGAATGGCGTAAGGTATGGCACGAGGCGGGTTTTTGGATGTTGGCAGCGCGGACAGCTTGTTTCATCAAGCGTTGCATGGTTTGTTCATACAGATGGTGACGCCGCTCGATACCCCCACGTTTGTCATAGCTTCTTGAGTTCGCCGGAAAAATGTATTGCCAGCCCCATTCAGTCGCAGCATTAGGGTACTTTCGTTCTAATGCATAGGGTAGGTAGACAGCGCCAAACCCCATCTCAAGATCTCGTTGGTGGGTGATATTGACTTGCTCAAGATGTGTTTTTAGGGGAGAAATAAGATCATCCGGCAGTGTGACGACTCGGTCCTTAGCACCCTTACCATTAATCACATATAACGCACGATGATCAAAATCCAGGTGCATCACTCTAAGCCGCAGACACTCCATCAAACGTAGCCCTGATCCATACATCAAACACGCTGCAAGCCAATAAGGCCCCTCCAACTGATTTAGAATACGCCGTATTTCATCTTGAGTTAAAACAACAGGGAGCTTCTGCTTCTTCTTTGCTCGCACAATACCAGGAATCTGTTGAAGGGGCTTATCCAGTACCGCCTTGTATACAAAAACAAGCGCATTGAGTGCTTGATTCTGTGTACTTGGTGCCACATTACGGTTGAGTGAAAGATGAGAGAGAAATCGCACCACCTCCGCCTCAGCCATATCTTTAGGGTGTTTATAATCATTAAAGCGAATGAAGCGCTTAACCCAATCCACATAGCTAGACTCGGTTCGCTTACTATAGTGGCGCAAACGGATTGCATCACGAACACTAGAAATAAAAGGCGATGATTGACGAGATTTATCCATAAATTAAAAAACTCCACACTGTATAAATAAACAGTAGTTTTGAGTCTTAATAATGTCAAGTATGTCTAATGCAGTAACTTGCTGTAATTCTACAAAAGCGGTGGTATGCTCAAGAGCATAGTAAAACCGTAAAGGAAATCTGGGTTCCGTTACAAGTCTCTATAAGGTAAAGGGAAGTTACTCTGAAATATCAATTACTGCCCAGTTTGCTAGCGAACCGCATAGAAAACCTGTTGCGGGATATGTTTCAAATTGACACGTTACGCGGTATCAACTTTCGGTCCAATACATGTTAGGCAAACAACAAAATGCAACACAATATCCAGACAAAATTTGATGAGTCAATCAATGGTTACGTAGTTAGCATGCCAGAGTTGATTAGTTATGAAGCTATAGAGGAATGGAAAGAGTCAATTGGTGTAGATTTAAAATTACTACCAAATGATCAGAAAGTGA
>JAFLJP010000096.1 GCA_022712945.1 Gammaproteobacteria bacterium
AATTTCTATTTCAATAGCGAAAGGGGGCTAAATGGATCCGCCTTAAGTAACATCTGGCGAGTTTTGGGGTTTTTACGCATTTCTAAGTAAAAATGACAAACTCAGATTGTTCATCGCTGAGAGTTTTGCAAGAGGCTCCTACGTAATCAAATAGAATATTACTTCGATACCACGGTAGAAAAATCCATGCGTTTTTCTTCACTTAAGCATAAGGATATGACCCAACATCTCGGTCAACTTTGTCTGTTAAATGATCAGGTTAGTTTCAAGAGGTTTACGGCACTTTATCTGAACAAGTGTGAGCAAAACTATGACATGGGTTATGACAACTATCAGTCTCAGTTGTTTATGCTGCGTTTAGCAACGGATTACTGTGGTTATGCGCCCACAAAGCTTCCTGAGCATGCCTATTCTAATGAATTGTATAATCGTATTCTTGAGCACTGGCAAGATGCTGAGAGTGACACGCTCCAAGAACTGCTTGTGCAAGCGTGTCATCGTCATACCCACCAGGCCAGTTACAATAACGAAGATGGGTTTCGTGATTGGGGCATGCTTTATTCGCACCTTCCCGTGGAGATATTGATGCTACAACGGTTGCGTCAGTGGCGAGGGCTGTCGGAAGTCACGGTTGATCATCTATTGATGACGGCTCCGTTTGATAAGCTCCCACCTGCCGCAGATAGCTCCATTACTGACCCATTGGTCGATCGTTTTATAAAAAAATTCAGAACAGACTTTGTCGATTTTGATGAAGTGATTGCCCGTGGTGTGCAACGTTCTCTGGCTTCACAAGCCGATTCAGAGCGCATTAATAACCGGGCAGAGATCACAACCTCCCAACAGAATGAAGAAGCTGAAACGAGATCACCAACAGAAAACCCAGAACCCGAGTTAAAGCGCTTTATTAACCCCTTATCAGGGATCGTATTGACCGCCCCCTCTCACTGGGTTGATCATTCATCACCAGAAAGTTTTCAGGTTATTGAGGATGAGACCGGCACCCAGATCACGGCGACCGTTTATGAGAATCGTAATGATTATGAGCTTAAAGGGTGGGCTAAACTACGTTTTCAAGCCGTCGATGAACGCATGCCGTATCTCACATTTGATAAAAATTATTTTTCCATTCCCGGCCCTAATTGGACTGGCTACGCCTCCAGTTATACCGGCACTTTCCCCGAAGATGACAAAGTCAGTAAATATGTCGTTATTGCCTTTATTAAACACAAGAAGTTGGTTTCTTTAAGCATCACGACAGCCAACGAGGTCTATGAGAAAAATAAACATATTTATCAAAAATTAGTGACAGAAAACTTTGATCTTTATGAGGTGAAAAATGTGCCTCTCGAAGGCTAGCTGAGTAAGAATAAGGCCATATCATGATTAACTGTTAGCGGTGTTTTCAAGGTAATTGTCGCTTTTTTTGATCAAGCCTCTTCTTTAATATGCGCCGTGGTCACGTAAAATCAACAGCTTGGCGTGGCACCACTTATACAATCCGCCATGCGATATAAAACAGCCTTGCTCTGCTCTTTGGTCGCTTCAATTGGCGGGTATTGCTGTATTAGCACCTTGCCGGGCAAAAACAGAGGCAAAAAAACATCGCCTACCCCGCGCACCCCTTGAATATGCAGCGGTGTAATAGGGGCGCCACTCAGGTAAGCTAGGCGTACTGCACCACTTTTCAGTCGCATCATCGTCTCACTGGGGTGTTGAATACGACCTTGGGGAAACAGCGCCACCACTTCTCCCTCTGCCAGCGCCCGCAACGCCAGCCGAAAAGCCACTTCTGGGCGACCTTGCCGATCCACCGGAATACAGCCAGCACGGCGATAGAGCCAGGTAAAACCAAAGCGTTCATACTCTTCAGAGGCGATCAAAAAACGCAGCCGCCGTGGACTTATGGCCAGCAATAACAGCGGGTCCAGACCTGAAATATGGTTTGAAACCACAATGGCTGCACCCTGCTCCGGGAGGGTAATCATTTTGCCTTGTAGGCGGTGAAAGTGATGACAGTAGAGGCGGTTAAGGCCATCTATCCAGTTTAACCCCGGGTGCTGCCAATCAATCAGGGTACGACGGCGTGCCATAAAAAACAGTACCGCCAACAGAGAGAGAAAAATGAAAGCAAAAAAATAAAACATACTGCTGTTACTTCACCGAAGAATTGTTGATTGGTTGATCATTTTTTCTTGCTGTTTTTACTATCTTCTGCCGCCGCCCCCATGCTACTCAATTGCTCAAGAGCCGCCACGACGGCACTGTGGCCCAACATTTCTGCCACCACGATTGCGGTCTGTCCCGACTTATTTTTAGCCTTAATATCGGCACCATTAGCAACCAGCAATTGAATCAAATCAGGATTCCCCGATTGAGCGGCCAGCATCAGCACCGTCATTTCCTGGTTATCAACGGCCATCACATCAGCCCCCTCTGCCAGCAGAAATTGCACCACCCGCCGGTTGCCATAAAAAGCTGCCGCCATCACGGGTGTCCGGCCCTGGGCATTGGCGTTATCAATTGGTGCGCCATCCAAGACCAACTGTTTAATCTGCGCCAGCTTCCCCCCGGTTGCCGCCGCAAATATTTCAGCCTCAGGCTCCACCGCCTGAACAGAAGAGCTGATCAAAAAAACAACGAACACCATCCACAATGAAGCCATCGCTTTCATTAACCCCTTCCTCTTCTCAGTGTGATTAGCTATCTGGATTGACGAGTAATAGTAATACCAACAAACCGCTGTCCGCAAACCTCTTTTTAACAAAAAGCCGAGAACACAGACGTTCCCACCCCTTACATTCGGAGCTGCCCCTATGGAATAACCCTTGTCATTCACTGGTAGTTGGCATTTAATAAGATCACCCAAAATTATTTTTACGTGAAAGTAGCAGAGTATATGAATACAAAAAATATCAAGGAATACGCTGAGAAGAGTTACTCAGACGGTCTGTATTGTGCTGAAAGTGTTGTGCTATCCATTACCAAGTCACACGGAATAGAGTCGGATTTATTACCCAAAATTGCCTCTGCATTTTGCAGTGGAATGTCTCGAACATGCAGCACTTGTGGTGCGTTAACCGGCGCAGTTTTGGGTATTAGCGCCGTACTGGGTCGTAGTGGCCCAGAAGAGTCCGTAAACGATGTTTATGACGCAACAAGCACGTTAGTTGATCAATTTGAGAAAGAGTTCGGCAGTAAGAATTGCCACGAATTATTGGGGTGTGACCTTGGTACACCGGAAGGCCAGGCACATTTTAAAAACAACAAGCTCAATAATCAGTGTCGGCGCTATACAAGCAGAGCAGCAGAACTTGCGGGAAATATTCTATCTCATTAAAAGTGGTAACTACTCAGCGTGTTTAGATTTTTCCTCAAATCGAGGCATTTTCGCACGGAAAGAGGGAACATATAGGACATATGTGACCGATTGAGTACGAAAATAACGAAGAGTTGAGGTAAAAGATGAATACGCTGAGTAGTTACTCTCATTAATGCAATAGACTGTGTGCTAGGTAGATCAACAAAACCCCTGAGACAATCAATCCACTCTGCTGGAAGGTTGCCATTAAATGCGTTCGCTTGTGCAGGCTGGGGATCAAGTCGGCCACCGCGATGTAGATAAAGCTTGATGCGGCAACCGCCAGCACGTAGGGAATCAGCGGCTCAATCTGTTGCAATGTAAAGTAAGCCAATACCCCACCCACCACCGTACCCAGCGTGGTCAATAGATTAAACAGCAACGCCTTTGAACGGCTGAAACCGCTGTTAAGCAGAATGACAAAATCCCCGACTTCCTGGGGAATTTCGTGGGCCGCCACCGCCAGTGCGGTCACAATGCCGAGATTAATATCAGTCAAAAATGCGGCTGCAATCAGAACCCCATCGACAAAATTATGGATGGAGTCCCCGACAATCACCAGTGTCGCCGCAGGGGCCGCGTGTTCGCGATGGCTGTGTTCATCGTCACCGTGAACTTCACATTCATGGGAGTGACAGTGTCGCCATAACACCATTTTTTCCAGAATGAAAAAACTCAACAGACCAATCAGTACCGCCAGGGTGATATCGTGGGCATCAGTGACATAGGGCGATTCCAGTGCATGGGGAAGCAGCCCTAAAAACGCCGCACCCAGCAGTGAGCCAATCGCAAAACTGACCAGGTGGGGCAAAATCCGGGTGCGTGTTTTTTGATTGATCAGCAAAAATGTCGATGCTGCAAGCACACTCAAAAAACCGCCTAGCAGACAAAATACAATTATATAGAGTAGGGTCATAGTCACCCGGAAACCAAAAATTTTGAGAGCTGAATCATACGCGAAAGGTTGATCACTGTCAGGGATAATTGTTGATAAAATTAGTACGTTTTATGGCGTCACTGCAACCAGATTAAACTGGCCATGCGCCCGGTCACCCCCTCCCGGCGATAGGAGAAGAACAGCTCACGCTGCTGAAAGGTACAGTAATCACCGCCATAGATTGCATCAACTCCCTGGGAGAGCAACCGCTGCCGGGCCAGTTGATAGAGGTCAGCCAGCCAGTGCTGTTGATCCTGCTGCACAAAGGCGTGGCTGGCTGAAATATCGTGAATGATAAAGGCATCATGCACTTCTGCCCCCACCTGAAAGGCCGTGCCGCCAATGGCTGGCCCAAGCCAGGCTAATAACTGCTCAGCGGGTAATTGCATCTGTTGGATACATTTTTCAATAATGCCAGAGCAGAGCCCTCGCCAACCGGCATGGATGGCGGCAACACGGCGACCTGCACGGTCACAGAGCAGTATCGGCAGGCAGTCTGCCGTCAGCACCGCACAAACCAGCCCTCTTTTGTCACTGATACTGCCATCTGCGGTAACCGGTGCGGGTAAGGGATTGGTGAGGGGGTGAATATCAACACCGTGCACTTGACTCAACCAGGCTGGCACTGATGGCAAAGCGAGTTGTTGCTGTAAACAGCGGCGATTTTTGGCCACCTGCCGGGGGTCATCCCCCACATGAGTTGCCAGGTTCAGGGAGTTGTAGGGCGACGTGCTAACGCCCCCCAGGCGGGTGGTGCTGAATGCCCGCACATTAGCCGGTGCTGGCCAGTCGGGTTTGATGAGTGTCTCTGTTTTCATCAATCAGCTTTAGCATCCTGATGCAACACCGCTATTAGTTGCTGCATATCTTCCGGCAGCTCGGCACTCCACTCAATATATTCACCGCTTTCAGGGTGAACCAGCCCCAGCCGACTCGCGTGCAGTGCCTGGCGCTTAAAGCCTCGCAATGCCTGACGCAACGTTTCGCCGCATCCCCGGGGAAAGCGTAGACGGCCACCGTAAACGGGATCACCCACCAAGGGGTATTGGCGATAGGCCATGTGGACACGAATCTGGTGCGTTCGCCCGGTTTCAAGTTTCACTTTAATGTGCACATGCCCACGAAAACGCTCTGCAACACGGTAGTGTGTCACCGCCTCTTTTCCACTACTGACAACCGCCATGCGTACACGGTCTACCGGGTGCCGGCCAATCGGCTCCTCAATACGCCCACCAGCGGTCATCATGCCAACCGAAATCGCATCATACTCACGTTCAAACGCACGATCTTGTAGCTGCGTGACCAATGCCGTTTGTGCTGATAATGTTTTGGCTACCACCAGTAAACCGGTGGTCTCTTTATCAATGCGATGCACAATGCCGGCACGCGGTATATTTTCGAGTTGGGGCGCATGGTGCAGCAGTGCATTCAACAGGGTTCCATCCGGATTACCGCTGCCGGGGTGCACCACCAGCCCGCTGGGTTTGTTGATCACCAGCAGCTGCTCATCCTCATAAACAACATCGAGCGGAATCGCTTGTGCCACGTATTCACGGGGCGGCGTTAGCACGACATCCAGCACCACTTCCTCGCCGCCCCAAATCTTATCTTTGGGGCGACTTTTTTTACCCTCAACCAAAATATTCCCTGACTCCAGCCACTGCTTAAGACGAGAGCGGGAATAGTCCGAGAAAATTTCGGCCAGCGCCTGATCAAGACGACGACCGGCCAAGGCATCGGGGATGGTGGCATTTAACTGTAAACGTTCTGACATCAAATAAATCCTGTATACAAGTACATTATCAACCCCGTTTTAACGGGCCAGTTGGCCTGCCGTTCTCATAGCAAGGCGCACTTCGCAGAGAATGGTGGCTCCCTTCACCAGCAGCGCAATACCCTTATGGGGGCTGGCAGGCCAACCCTTTGGGCAAGTCTGAGGCATTTTGCCTCTGCGTTATACTCCTTAACAAGGGAATAACCATTGCTTTCGGACTATGCCTTGATGCAAAATGCCTCAGACTCGCTGACCCATCAAAAAGGGGCTGACAATGCACTGGGCTCACATCATCAAGCTGATTTTAAAACATTCTATGCCGAATTCTCTTTTATCGTTGATAAAAAAATCAATTTTTATCCTGATCATCACCGCGCCGTTACATTTAAGCGGCTGCACAACGCTGGCAACAGACATGCCTTCAAGCTGGAGTGTAGACCGGCTCTACGCCGAGGGTGTCGACTCCCTGCAGCATGATGACTACACCTTTGCGATCGAACACTTTGAGATGATGGAGAGCCGCTTTCCATTCAAACCACTGACTCAACAAGCGATGCTGATGAACGCCTTCGCCTACTATAAGGTGAATGACCCGGAGTCAGCCATTGCCACCGCCGATCGCTTTATCAAGCTCTACCCCACCCACCCCGAGGTTGATTACGCCTACTATTTACGTGGATTAGCCCACTTCCACAGCCGCGACAGCTTTATGGATGATTTCTTCAATATCGATCCGGCGAAGCGTGACCCGGAGTCGGTTCAACGTTCGTTTCACTACTTCTACGAACTGATCACCCGCTTTCCGAGCAGCCGCTATGTGGCCGATGCCCGCCAGCGCATGCAGTTTTTGCGTAACAGTTTAGCGCGCAGTGAAATACATATTGCACAGCACTACATTGAACGGGGTGCCTACATCGCTGCCATCAACCACAGCAAAAGTGTACTGGAGAGATTCAACGGCACTCCGTCAACCGGCGATGCACTGGCAACAATGGCCGAAGCCTATCTGCTTCTTAAACATATTGACCTTGCCCGGGACACACTCAAAGTGTTGCAATACAACTATCCAAACCATCCAGCCATTCGCAAATTGCTCGATAAACTGGCGTAGCATTTAAACAGGAGTCATCGTAATGTGGGATCTTTTTGCAACCGTTCGCCACCGCCATTCCGTGCGGAAATACCAAACCGACATGCCGGTAGAACAAGAGAAACAACACGCGATACTGGAGACTGCCTGCGCGGCACCCAGTGCCGGCGACCTGCAAGCCTACCATATCTACGCGATAACAGACCCTGAACAACGGGCCAAAATAGCCGCCACCACACAAGACCAAACCTTTATCAACGATGCACCACTCTGCCTGGTTTTTTGCAGCGACCCTCAACGTTCAGCCAATGAGTTCGCAGAGAGAGGAGAGAGCCTCTACGCCCTGCAAGATACCACCATCGCCGCTGCCTACGCCCAACTGGCTGCGGTTGCTGCTGGACTGGGTTCAACCTGGATCGGGCAGTTTGATGAACAACGGTTGATTGAGGCACTTAACATAACAGCAGGGTTAACACCCGTTGCCATCCTGACAATCGGCTATCCTGCCGAGTTGCCCGAGCTTTCACCACGTCGTCAGATGAGTGAGGTGGTGACCTTCTGCTGATGTAACCACCCGGCGCATTCATCCTAAGGCTGTGAGGTATTAAGAGCGATTATAAGCCGAGGTGATCGGATAGCGACGGTCACGACCAAAAGCGCGCTGGGTGATACGCACGCCGGGAGCGGCCTGTCGGCGTTTGTATTCATTCAGATCCACCAGACGAATAACCCGCGTCACCGTTTGTGCATCAAACCCCGCCGCAACAATCTCATCAACACACTGCTCTTGCTCTACATAGCGCTCTAAAATGGCATCCAGCACATCATAGGGCGGTAAGCTATCCTGGTCTTTCTGATCCGGGGCCAATTCTGCTGAGGGGGGGCGATCAATCACCCGTTGGGGAATCACCGGGGAGATCGAGTTACGATATTTAGACAAGCGGTAGACCAACATTTTCGGCACATCTTTCAACACCGCAAAGCCACCGGCCATATCGCCATAGAGGGTGGCATAACCAACCGCCATTTCACTCTTGTTACCGGTGGTCAGAACAATTTTTCCCTTTTTATTAGAGATCGCCATCAACAGCACTCCCCGGCAACGGGCCTGAAGATTCTCTTCAGTGGTATCGGCCTGCATTCCGGCGAATTCGTCTGCCAGGCTCGCCATGAACGCTTCATAAAGCGGTTCAATGGTAATCACCCGGTAATCGACACCGAGTATTTTCGCCTCCTGGGCAGCATCTTCGCTGCTCATATCGGCGGTATAACGCGATGGCATCATCACCGCTTCAACCCGGTCGGCACCGATCGCATCCACCGCAATGGCCAGCGTCAACGCAGAATCAATACCACCGGAAAGCCCCAGCACCGCACCGCTAAAGCCATTTTTTTCAATGTAGTCACGCACCCCGAGCACCAGTGCGCGATAGACATTACGCTCGTCACAAAACGTCGGTTGACTGATGCCCCGCAAGCTTTTCACTCCCTCATTGGTGCGGGAGAACTCCGCCACAAACAGCCCCTCTTCAAAAGAGGGAACCTGCTGTTGCAATGCCCCCAGGGCATCCATCACAAAAGAGCCGCCATCAAAAACCAGCTCATCCTGTCCACCAACTAAATTGGTATAGACCACTGGCAATGCCACCTCTTGCACCCGCTGCCTCACCACATTCACCCGGCTCCCTCCCTTGGCCTGATGATAAGGCGATGCATTGGCCACCAACAGCAGCTCAGCACCCTGCACTGCCGCCTCTGCGGCAGGCTCAGCATGCCAAATATCCTCACAGATCAGCAGCGCCAGCTTAAAACCGTTAACCTCGATAATCCCTGGGGGGGTGGTATCTGAACTGAAATAACGTTTTTCATCAAAGACTCCATAGTTCGGCAGAAACCGCTTGTGGCTGGTGGCCAGAATAACACCGTCTGAAATAGCCAGAAGGGCATTGTAGGTACAACCATCAATCCGTTGCGGCAACCCCACCACAACGGTAATGCCCTCAATCGCCTGTTGAAGCCGGGAGATACCCGCCGCAATACGCTCATACAGCCCGGCACGCAACAACAGATCTTCTGGTGGGTAGCCGGTAATCGCCAACTCCGGGAACAGAATCAGATCTGCATGCAGCTCATCCCGCGCACGTGTTGCTGCATCAATCAACTGAGTAACATTGCCTTCTATATCGCCCACTAACAGATTAAGCTGGCCCATCACAATGCGTAGTTTTTGACTCTCTGTTGTCACTAAAGGGTGCCTCTAAAAATAGTCATTGTTTCGTGAGAGTAAGGCAGCACCGCGCACAGAACCGCAGAGTATAGGGGTACATGAGGATTCGAGCACGGAGCTGGCGCCGCTATCGCGGAAAAAGTGCATTTTAGCGGTACCCATTAACCTTCAAAATACTCCAGCATACGCGACCCCAATTCAGTTGGGCTCTGCACAATCTGAACACCTGCCTCAGCCAGTACGGCACATTTGAACGCCGCACTGCCGATGCCACTCTCTGGTATCACACCGACATGACCCATCCGTTTTCCGGGGGGGGCGGTGACACCCGCGATATAGCTCAATATCGGCTTACGCACCTCATCCGCAATATATTGCGCGGTAAGCTCTTCAAGGTCACCGCCGATCTCGCCCACCATAATAATACCCTTGGTACGCCGGTCCTGTTCAAAGAGTTTGATCACATCGACAAATGACATTCCCATAACGGAGTCACTGCCGATACCGACGGTGGTGGTCTGCCCCAGGCCAATCTGCGTGGTCTGCATGACCGCTTCATAGGTCAGGCTGTCTGCCCGCGAGACAATGCCAATGGTACCTTTTTTATGGATACCGCTCGGCATCACTCCCAGCTTGAACTCTTCAGAGGTGATCATTCCCGGACTGTTCGGACCGATCAAATTCACCCCGTGCCCACGAATGATCGATTTCACTTTAACCATATCGTGCGCAGGGATGCCTCGGGTGATGCAGACGATGGTGTTAATCCCCGAATCAACCGCTTCAAGAATCGCATCTGCCGCCTGCAACGGCGGAACAAAAATCATCGAGGTATTTGCCGCAGTTTCATCGACCGCCTCTTTCACCGTGTCGAAGATCGGGCGATCAAGTACCCGCTCGCCTCCCCTGCCCGGTGTCACCCCAGCCACAACAGGGGTGCCATAGGCAATACACTGTGCGGTGTGGTAGGCACCCTCGGCACCGGTCATCCCCTGACAAACAACTCGTGTGGTTTTATCCGCTAAAATGGCCATTACGATTCTGGGGTGTCAATGAGTAAAATAATCGCATCATCCAGCGTTTTCACGATCTCAATTTTTTCATCACTCTGTATAAACAACGCTTTTGCCTCTTCAGCCCGGGTTCCTTCCATGCGTACAACGATCGGGCAGGTTATATTGTATTTTTGAATGCCGTCAATGATCCCGGCAGCCACCTTGTCACAACGCACAATGCCCCCCACAATGTTGATCAAAATACAGCTACAGCGCCCGTTATCCCAGACCAATTGACAGGCGTTCGCCAGCGCATCCGTACTCGCCCCATTATCGATCTCGACAATATTGGCCACGCTGCCGCCATTCAGCTGAATTATATCCAGAGTTGCTAACGCCAATCCGCTGCCATTAACAATACAGCCAATATCCCCCTCCATCGCGATAAAACCGAGACCATTACCCAGCACCTGATTCTCATCCTGTCGATAATCTGCCCACTGTGCTAGCTCAGGCTGTCGAACCAGCGCATTGTTATCAACCTGCACCCTGACATCCAGCACCATCATCTGCCCATGATCATTTTCCACCAATGAGCCAATTTCAATTAACAACAGATCTTTCGCAATAAACAGTCGATACAGCGCTTGAGTAATCTCAAAAAACGGCGGCCAAATGGTGCGATCAAGCCGCAGTTCAACCGCCAGTTGCCGACTTTGAAAAGGTTGCAACCCAACAACCGGATCAACCTCAACCTGAAAAAAATTCCCAGGCGATTGATCACTTAATTCAGCACTGTCACGGCACTCAGACAGGCCACCCTGAAACACTACCTGCCCACTGCGAGGGTCAAGCATTACACTCAGGTGATAGCAGTTTTTCACCCCACAAGGGCGTTCAATCAGAAGTTGATTAACCGGCTGTCCGGCAGGGGAGTTTTCAGCCGTAATCAGACGTTCACCCAGCATTTCTTGTGCAAAACAGTGCAGTTTTTCCAGATCATTAAAATCGCGGATGCCACCCGCTTCGGTCCGCGCTCCGGCATGCACCTGAGCCTTCACCATCCACTGCTGCCCACCCAGGCGACGCGCCGCATCGACTGCACCAGAAGGGGTATCCACCACCTCACCCTTCGGCACCGGAATACCCGCAGCGCGAAAGAGTTGCTTAGCTTGAAATTCATGTAAATTCATGGCGACTCAGATTGTCATTCAGTGGAGTGAGAGCTTTTTTACATGACACAGTGGCGAGAAAAATGAGTGGAAGTCTCTCCCAATTTTAGACATTTCCACCTCTCATCTGTTACGTGTAAAAGTCTCAGGTTATCTATTGTGGGGCAAAGTGATATTTTTCGCAAAACCCGAAAACAGAAACAAGCACTCAGTGCCTGCTTTTGATCAATAGCAACAGGATCTGTTCATCGAACAGCGGGCATTTATTGAAGTCGGCGAACCTTTGCAGCTCATCGCCTAACGCGGGGAAAAACTGATCCCAGTCGAGTGTGCCCTCTTCCAGGTTCAAGCTTAAAACTTCGAAGCGCTGGTCGGCCCGATGCGCCTTGCAGTCAATTCGACCAACGAACTTGTCGCCATACAAAATTGGCAGGCAAAAGTAGCCGAACACACGCTTAGGTGCCGTGACATAACATTCAATCCGGTAGTCGAATCCAAACAGCGTACTCAAACGGTCGCGATGAATCACCACGTTATCAAATGGAGACAGCACCTTCAGTACACTCTTAATCGTCGGTGCTTGTTCGAGTACATTGATGTCCACGTAGGCAGTTGGCGCATCGGCATTATCCAGTGTTCTCACCACGCCAGCGTCGATACGCTCGTCGAGAACTTCACGCATCGCATCCCGCAAAGGTTTACCCGTCTTCAGGTGCAATAGCTGTTTCCAGGTAAATACACCGTGCGCCCTGAGTGTGGTGTCGAACAAATAGGCCGCATATTCGCTCAGCGTCGGCACGCTCAGATCGATGCCCTCGGGCAAACAACGTTCGGCGAGGTCATAGACCTTCTCCATGCCATTGCGTCCGCACACCATCAAATCACCCTGCATGAACAGTTTGTCGAGAGCGCGCCGACCCGGCCCTAAGTTCCACCACTTGCCCTTACCCTTGTTCCCCTTGTCGAGATCACGCAACCGTAACGCCCCTTCTGCGCTCACACGAGCCAGAATTTCATTCATCAGGTGTTCGTCGACATTGGTGTAATAGCGGTTTTCACCATTGCGTATCGACGCCATGCGCGGTAGCGCATAACGGTAGTCGCGCATAGGCAGATACGAAGCGGCATGGTACCAATACTCAAAAATGCGCTGTTCGCTAATCAGCTGGTTCAAGTGGGTTGGATCATAGCCCGGCACCCGATTCCACAATACATGGTGATGTGCGCGTTCAACCACCGATAGCGTATCAATTTGCACATAACCAAGATGTTCGATTGCGCTGCGCGTTCCAGACAAGCCTGCGCCAAACGACTGTTGTGATGTCAGGCCTTGCTTGGACAATGCCAAGCGTCTCCATTGTGACGTCATCGCGCAGTCAAGCTAGGTAGGGCTGAATGATATTGACAGCGAAAGCCTTTTTGACCGAATAAAACTCCATTTTTTCTATTTCTTATTTTATCAACAAGCATATTTAGCACCCTATGAGTAACCTGCCACCTTGACCCTAATCCCCAAGAAACACGTATGCTACGCAAGCTCCTGATTCCAAAGCAAAGCAAAAAATAGCCGCCGAACCTCCTGCATCTATGCAGTCGCAGTAGCCCTGCTCTTCGCTACGGATGGCGAGAAATGCAGGTAGCGGTAACAGAGGAAGTATTCGATTTTGTTAATTTTAATTTGGCTCGCGGATTTTAGTCATGTGTGTTTTCTGGTGGATTCTTTCAGCTTTTTCTAAAATCGAACCACGGTGCATTTAGCCTTACCTGAATTCATAAGGAACGATCACGAAATAACGTCTACATTCTGACTTGCTCTTTTACCCCGGCTCAAGCGAGCTCAATCGTTACATAGGCCAGCTATGCGCCTCTTGAGTTGGTTTGAACGGGAGCAAAATTTCTGCGTCATAATTGCATAAGTTATTCCGTGCTCGCTCCTAAATAAGCCTAATCAGGCAAAAACATCCACCTTCATTTTTTTACCCGCTGTCGACGTGCTTGGTAATAGCGCACACCAAACCACAACAGGGTGCCACAAATCAGTAACCATACTGGCCAGTTACCCCATATCACATAAGGGGTGGCACTGCGACGGGGCTGCACTTCGCCACTCACCACATCGATCTCATTTTGTGGACTGGCCTTACGGATCACCCCGTTATCATCAATAATCGCTGATATGCCGGTATTGGTGGCCCGCACAATCCAGCGCTCACTCTCCAGTGCGCGCATCTGTGCCATTTGCAGGTGTTGGTAGGGGGCCAGCGAGCCATCAAACCAGGCGTCGTTACTGACATTGACCAGCAAATTAGCTTTCGGCAGTGACTGAATCATCTCTTCTGCAAAGGCGATTTCGTAACAGATCGAGGCTCCAATGGCGATACCGGCACCGTAGAGGAGATTTTGATCCTCTTCCCCTGCCGAGAAACTCGACATCGGAATACTCATAAATTCGAGCAGCCGCCCCAGCAATGATTCGAAGGGAATATATTCACCAAAGGGCACCAGATGGCGTTTGAAGTAGAAGGCGGGCTGTTCACCGCCCAGGGCAACCAGTGCGTTGTAGTAGTCACCGGTATCTTGTTCATATACCGGCACCCCGGTAATCACGGTGGTATTGGTCTCCCGCACCACGTCAACGAATGAGTCGATTTGACCATCCATTTGATGAAAAAATGCCGTCATCGCCGTCTCTGGCCACACCACCAAGTCACTCTGCCAGTACTGTTCGGTTAACCCCGCATAGAGGGCAAAGTTTTCGTGGCGCTGCTCTGGCAGCCATTTGATATCCAGCCCCACATTGCCCTGCATGGCGCTCACTCTGATCGGCTCACCCTCACTCTCGGTCCACTCAATCTGCTGCAGACCAACCGCTGCTGTCCACAGCAGAATGAAAACAGCGCCAAAGCGCCATCCCGATTGTCGCTGATAGAGCCACAACAACAGCAGACCGGCACTCAGCGCCAGCAACCAGGCGACACCATACACCCCCACCAACGGAGCAAAGCCGGACAGCGGCATCTCAAGCTGGCTGATGCCGCTGTTAAGCCAGGGGAAGCCGGTCAAAAACCAGCCACGAAACAGCTCACACCCCGCCCACAGCGAGGCGAGCAGCAACAGCTGCTGCCACGGTGCCCGGCAGTGATCACGTAATTTTGCCGCCAGCCAACCGGCTCCCGCCGGATAGAGCGCCAGAATCGCCACAAAGAGTGCGGTGGCTAAAAAACTGCCGAACAGCCCCAGGCCACCAAAGTTATACATGCTGACAAATACCCACGAGCAGCCGACACCAAACAGGCCGAGGCCAAATAGATAGCCGCTGCGCAGCGCCTGTCTGGCAGGCAGGGTCAACCAGTGGTGAAAGAGCAGCATCAATGCCGGAAGAATAAGCAGGGAAAATTGGAAGGGGGCAAAGGCCAGTGGGGTAATCGCACCCGCCACCAGCGGGGCAATCCACACCATCAGCCGGTGATTAACTAATACCACCAGAGTGCTCGGCTGTATTATCTTTTACCGCTTTGGAGGCCGGTGAGTTTTCAGCGTTCAATAGACTCATGCGCAGCAGGTGCACCCGTCGTTTGTCAGAACGTATTACCGTAAAGCGGAAATTGTCGACGATAATCACATCGTCACGCTTTGGCATGCTGCCGTGTTGTTTCACCACAAAGCCACCGATGGTATCAAATTCGTCACCATTCAAATCCACCCCGAAGTAGTCGTTGAACTCCTCTATTTCGGTGATCGCTTTGATGGTGTAGCTCTCGTCGTTGTTTTTGAAAATAGTAAGGTCTTCGTCCACATCGTGTTCATCTTCGATCTCGCCAACAATTTGCTCAAGCACATCTTCAATTGTGATCAGACCTGAAACACCGCCGTACTCATCCACCACCACCGCCATGTGGTTGCGACTGGCGCGGAACTCTCGCAATAGAACATTCAAACGTTTGCTTTCGGGAATAAACACCACCGGGCGCAGCAGCTCACGAATATCGAAACGTTCCTCCTTGCAGACGAAGTACTTCAACATATCTTTCGCCAGCAAAATACCGACCACTTCATCTTTGTTATCTCCAATCACCGGGAAGCGGGAGTGGGCCGACTCCACCATGATCGGCAGAAAGACCTCGGGGGAGGCGTCACGGTCAACGGTAATCATCTGATTGCGGGGGAGCATCACATCACGAACCCGCATCTGTGAAACCGCCAGCACCCCTTCAATCATCTCAAGGGCATCGGCGTCCAGCAGTTCGCGGCTTTGTGCATCACGGAGGATATTGATCAGTTGGTGTCTATCTTGGGGTTCTCGTAGTAGTGCATCGCCCAGTCGTTCTGTCCATGACCGCTGCCGATCATCGGCAGGGTCGTTCATAAGTGGCCCGTCGTTCATTGTGTTCCATTTTCAATATAAGGATTGTTATAGCCTAGACTGGCTAATAGTTCGATTTCAAGCTTTTCCATCGCTTCGGCGTCATCATCTTCGATGTGATCATAACCCCGCAGATGTAATACACCGTGAATAATCATATGTGCCCAATGGGCATGCCACAGCTTATGCTGCTCTGCTGCTTCACGGGCAACCACTGTGGCACAGATCACCAGATCACCCAGCAGCGGCAAGGGTGCCATGCCATCCGGGGTTTCAAACGGAAATGAGAGGACATTGGTTGGGCTCGGTTTATTGCGATAACGGCCATTAAGCGCGGCACTCTCTGCCGGTTCAACAATGCGTACCACCAGCTCAACCGCACCCTTCTCATCCCCAAGGGCAGCCAGTGCCCAGCTATTAATCTGCGCCTCACTGGGTAACATAACCGTTGGCAGGTGACGTTCATCAAGCGCCAGTTGCAATTCGAGATCCAGCACCGTTTTACTCATAATCACTCATGGTCTGGCTCTTGTTTTGCTTCATAAGCCTCAACAATTTGCTGTACCAGCGGATGGCGAACCACATCTTTGGATTTGAAGAAGGTGAAACTGATCCCCTCCACTTCACCCAGTACTTCGGTGGCATGGCGCAAGCCGGATTTCACTCTGTTGGGTAGATCAACCTGCGTCACATCGCCGGTAATCACCGCTTTGGAGCCAAAGCCAATTCGGGTCAGAAACATCTTCATCTGTTCGACGGTGGTGTTTTGCGCTTCATCCAAAATGATGAAACAGTCGTTCAAGGTGCGTCCCCGCATATAAGCCAGCGGGGCCACCTCGATCACATTGCGCTCCATCAGTTTGGCAACGGTTTCGTTGCCCAGCATTTCATAGAGTGCATCGTAGAGCGGGCGCAGGTAAGGATCGATCTTCTGCTCCAGATCACCCGGCAGAAAGCCGAGGCGTTCACCCGCTTCAACCGCCGGGCGCGTCAATACAATGCGCGCCACCTCATCACGCTCCAGAGCAGCCACCGCACAGGCGACCGCCAGATAGGTTTTACCGGTACCGGCAGGGCCAACGCCAAAGCTCACATCGTGTGTCAAAACATTTTGTAGATAACGGCGCTGATTCGGCCCGCGACCTTTAACCTGTTTGCGTTTCGCCTGCACCACCGGATCGGGGGAGCCTTCAACGCTGCTGGGGATCTCATCCGCTTTGATCTCCTGCAACAGCAGATGCACCCGTGCCGGGGTTATCTCACCATGTTCTGCCTCAATATAGAGTCGTTGCAGCAGTAGTGCGCTACTTTCAAGCGCCTCACCCTCACCGGCAATGCGAAAATCCCAACCGTGGTTGCTGATGGTCACCCCCATGCGGCGCTCAATCAGGCGCAGGTTGTCGTCCATCTGACCCGAAAGTGCAGCCAGACGCTGGTTATCCACCGGCGTCAGGGTTAGCTCATAATATTGGCTCAAAATTCTCTCCTAGTGCATTTTACGGTTACGATGCAATGACTGTTTTTTCTTCCGCTACCGCGAGCAGCTCGCCTCGCAATGAGTTTGCAAATGCGGCCGTAATTTTAACATTCACAAAGCGGCCTGCCAGATCGGCGGTACCGGGAAAGTTAACCACCCGGTTATTTTCAGTGCGCCCGGCCATCTCCGCCGGGTTTTTTCGTGAAGGACCTTCCACCAAAATGCGCTGAACCGTATCGACCATGGCGCGGCTGAATTCAGCGGTCTGCTGATTGATGCGATCCTGTAAAATTTTCAACCGCTGCTTCTTGGCCGTCAGCGGCACATCATCCGGCAAGCTGGCGGCAGGTGTGCCAGGACGGGGGCTGTAGATGAAGCTATAGGAGAGGTCATAATTGATATCGGCGATCAGATTCATGGTCGCTTCAAAATCGGCATCGCTCTCACCCGGAAAACCGATAATAAAATCAGAAGACATACTCAACTCAGGGCGAATTGCCCGAATCTTGCGAATGATTGCCTTGTACTCCAACACCGTATGGTTGCGTTTCATCAGCGCCAGAATACGGTCTGAACCCGACTGTACCGGTAGATGCAGGTGGTTCACCAGCTCAGGCACCTCTTTATAGACCTGAATCAGGCTGTCGCTCATCTCCATCGGGTGCGAGGTGGTGTAACGAATGCGATCAATACCATCAATCGCCGCCACATAGCGGATCAACAATGCCAGATCAGCCATATCACCATCGTGCATTGGGCCGCGATAGGCATTAACATTTTGCCCCAGCAGGTTCACTTCACGCACCCCCTGCACTGCCAACTGCGCCACCTCTGAAATCACATCATCAAACGGACGACTGACCTCTTCACCCCGGGTAAAAGGCACCACGCAAAAGGTACAATACTTGGAACACCCTTCCATGATTGAGACAAACGCCGTCGGTCCATCCGCACGTGGTGCAGGCAGGTGGTCAAATTTTTCAATTTCAGGAAAGGAGACATCGATTACTTTGGCGTGTTTTTCCGTCACTTCAGTGAGCATGGCAGGTAAACGATGCAAGGTTTGCGGGCCAAAAATAATATCGACATACGGTGCGCGCTTGCGAATCGCCTCACCCTCTTGGCTCGCCACACAGCCACCCACACAAATAATCGTATCGGTTTTTTTATCCTTCAGCTTGCGCCACTTGCCCAGCAGTGAAAAGACTTTCTCCTGCGCCTTTTCGCGCACAGAACAAGTATTCAACAACAGAACATCCGCCTCTTCCGGACTCTCGACCAGCTGAATACCGTGGGACTTATCCAGCAGATCCGCAATCTTGCTGGAGTCGTACTCATTCATCTGACAACCGAAGGTTTTTATAAACAGTTTACGCGCCATGAAACACCACAAAATAAAAGCCCAAATAAAGCCGGGTATTCTAACATATTCGAATCATACTTGTTCATATACAAACCGCCGGAAGACCGTATAATCGACCACCATGAGCAACCGAAACAATCAAAAGAAAAACCAGTTACGCATCATCGGTGGTGAGTGGCGTGGGCGAAAACTACCCTTTGGCACATTTGAGGGGCTGCGCCCTACCCCCGATAGCGTGCGTGAAACCCTCTTCAACTGGCTACAACCAGTCATCCACGGCGCGCACTGCATCGACCTCTACAGCGGCAGCGGCGCACTAAGCTTTGAAGCCGTCTCCCGTGGCGCGGCCAGCGTGACCATGCTCGACAAGCAAAACCGCATCACCCGCCAGCTACAGGAGAATGCACAGACACTGAAGTGCACACAGGCAAATATATTCAGCCAGAATGCACTCGACTATCTTGCAGGCCCTGCTACTCAACCATTTAATATCGCTTTTATCGACCCGCCCTACCAAAAGGGGATGGCTGAACCCAGCTGTCGTCTATTGGAAGAGAATGGTTGGCTTGCTCCCGATGCGATGATCTACTTGGAGGTCGAAAAAGAGCTGACAACACTGCCGATCCCAAGCAACTGGGAGATCCTGCGCAGCAAAAAAACCGGGCATGTCAGTTTTCACTTGCTGCAACGCCATCAGGAGCACACATGAGCATTGCCGTCTATCCGGGCACCTTCGACCCCATTACCCACGGCCACCGCGACATTGCCGAACGTGCCGCAACACTGTTCGACAAGGTGATCATCGCTATCGCCCACAACCCGAAAAAGGTGCCGGCATTCAGCATCGAAGAGCGGATTAACATGGTGCAGAACACCTTTGCTGGCAATCCAGATATCGAAGTTCAGGCATTTGATAATCTACTGGTTCATTTTGCCCAACAGTGCCAGGCCAATGTGATTATTCGTGGTCTACGGGCGGTCTCTGATTTTGACTACGAGTTTCAACTCGCCGGTATGAACCGCAAGCTCGACCCAAAAATTGAAACTGTTTTTCTTACCCCCTCAGAGCAATATACCTATATATCATCCAGCCTGGTACGCGAGATCGCGGCCATGAAAGGTGATGTATCCGATTTTGTTAATCGCGAAGTAGAAGCTGCACTTCGTCAGCGTTTGGGGTAGAAT
>JAFLJP010000152.1 GCA_022712945.1 Gammaproteobacteria bacterium
CCGTAACGAGAGCAAGTGATTTTGAGTCAGGTTTTTCGATTATTTGAGGCGAATAGTGGGCCTATTTAACGAAAATGATCGGAAAATCTGGCCAAAATGGCTTGCTCGCAGTAGGTCAGTCTGTTCTCGGACAGGCTCCTAGGTTATCACACTTATTTTCTATAAAAGCATCCAGCCATAGATAGCCGTTATTACCAGTGTATAGGTGGCTAGAATACGGACATTGACTGAATTTCCAGAAAATTTTGGGGTTTTAATCCGTGACACATTTAAGGCAGCGAGGCCTAGGCTACTCGCATAGAGAATGATAGAAAAATCACTCTGGCTAAAAAGGCCTTCAAATAAAAATATAAAAACGAGTATGATGCTATTGTTATCAAGTGCTAACCCTGTGTAGTGGGTTCCGCCTGCAAGACCGAAGGTCGAAAAATAACTGAGTCGTAACGCACTTGCTGCAAGTATCGCAAACGCCCCGATTAGGTAGATAGGCTCAAAATTTCCATAACTTAAAAGCAGGATAGCCGGTGTAACACCATAGCTAACGATATCTATCAGCACATCAAGTTGACCTCCAAAAACACGGTCATCTCCTGTGCGCCCTTTCATCCTTCGTGCAATAAGACCATCTGCCCAGTCAAAAGCAACTGCCCAGATCATTCCTATCATTGCTGCAGCATAAAGCCCTGTAATGCTGAAATAAATAGCAAGAAGGGTGCAAGCTAACCCAGATAGAGAGCAAATGTTAGGCAAATCTTTGGCGTAAGAGAGGATGGAGTCGGGTTGCAATTTTTGAGTATCAGTATTTTCGACGGTCACTAGTTTGCCTTTTTAGCAGGAATAATTTAATGAGAGTGGGCTTGGAGATAGAAAGCTGTTGGCTAGCAGATATGTGGTATATTACCACGTTTATAATGTGAGGTAGATTCATAAAGTGATTGTATACACAGTAGGAACTTGGGATTTATTGCATGTTGGGCATTTGACGTTACTCCAGCATTGCAAATCATTGGGCAATACCGTCGCTGTTGGCGTTGCTTCAGATGGAGTAGTTGCGCGTTATAAGAAAAATATTCCCGTTGTTCCACTTGCGCAAAGGATGGAGATGCTAAAAGCATTGCGCTGTGTCGATATTGTACGTCCCTACTATGAGTTAGAGTACACCTCTGCTTGTAAAGAATTGGATGTAGACATTTTTGTTATCGGAGAAGACTGGGGGAAAGCGGCTCATAATCTTGAAGTGGAGTCTTTTTTAAGAGCAAATGGCAAGTCTATTCACCAAGTTAGCTATCATCCTCTGACTTCATCCACAAAAATAAAAGAAAGAACCATTGCGCAACTTCGTGCAATCGCATAGTAAAAATAGTTTGGTGTAAAAAACATAATCGGGTAGCCAGAGGTCTCTAACCTCCAGCCCCCCACCACTCTGTATGCGGCTCCGCACAGGGTGTTTCATTTAGGCATGATGAAGCTTGATCCACCTATCACGTAGTGTTCTGCTCAACGTTGTGATTGTTAATGCCGCCAGAATGCTGGGGTGAAGAGTATCAACAGGGTGAAGACTTCGAGCCGTCCCATTAACATGGCGAGGGAGAGTACCCATTTGGCGGTATCACTCAGGTCGTCGAAGTGTGCACCAACGCTGCCAAGTCCTGGCCCAAGGTTGTTCATGCAGGCGGCGACGGCGGAGAAAGCGGTGGTTTGGTCTTCGCCGGTGGCGAGAATAATCAGCATGAAGATGATAAAGCAGGCGACGTAGAGTGAGAAGAACCCCCACACCGCTTCGATTACCCGCTCGGGTAGCACTTTGCCGCCAATCTTGATTGGGATCTGTGCGTTGGGGTGTACCAGCCGGGTCACCTCCCGTGAGCCTTGCTTAAACAGCAGTATGATACGAATCACTTTCATACCACCGCCAGTAGAGCCGGCACAGCCGCCGACAAAGCTGGTGAGTAGCAGCAGTACGGGAAGGAAGCCGGGCCAGGCGTAGAATTCGGTGGTGCTGAATCCGGTGGTGGTGCCGATGGAGACGGCTTGGAAAATGCCGTGGTGCAGTGCTTCGCCAAAGCTGTCAAACACATTGTTGTAGTGAAGGTAGCTGACGGTGATGGCGGCGACGGTTGCCAGTATACTGAGGTAAACTTTAACTTCGGTGTCGTAACAGTAGGGGCGAATGCTGAGTGAGCGCCAGGCGAGGAAGTGCAGTGCAAAGTTCATCCCCGCCAGTAGCATGAAAAAGACGGCCACCATCTCAATCAGCGGGCTGTTGAAGTAGGCCATGCTGGCGTCATGGGTGGAGAAGCCGCCGATGGCGATGGTGGAGAAGCTGTGGGCGATGGCATCAAAGCCACTCATGCCCGCCGCCCAGTAGGCCAGTGCGCAGATGATGGTGAGGGAGAGGTAGATATACCAGAGCGCTTTGGCGGTTTCGGTGATGCGGGGGGTGAGTTTGCTGTCTTTCATCGGCCCCGGTGTTTCGGCGCGATAGAGCTGCATGCCACCGACACCCAGTAGCGGTAGAATTGCCACCGCCAGTACGATAATTCCCATGCCGCCTAACCACTGTAGTTGTTGTCGATAGAAGAGTATTGACTTGGGCAGGGTGTCGATGCTCTCGGAGATAACCGTGGCTCCGGTGGTGGTGAGCCCAGACATGGATTCAAAAACCGCATCGGTGAATGACAGTTGTGGATCACCTGCGAGCATGAACGGCAGCGCACCGGTTAAACCGAGTACGGTCCAGAAGGTGACTACCACCACAAATCCATCCCGCAGTCGCAGATCTTTACGGCGGTTACGTACCGGATACCAGACCACTAGGCCGGTTAGCAGGCTGGCGAGGAAGGTGATAACGAAGGGCGTCAGGGTGCCGTCGTCGTAGATTAACGAGACAACCATGGGCGGCAGCGTGGTGACACTGAAAATCATCAACAATATGCCGATGATGCGCTGGATGATCGCTAGTTGCATGGCTCGGCTCTTATTTACAGGAAGTTGATGCCAACCTGGAACAGTTTTTCCACGTCGGGTACATATTTTTTATCCACCAGGAAGAGAATAACATGGTCGCCGGAGTTGATGACGGTGTCGTGGTGGGCGATCAATACCGTGTCATCACGGACGATCGCGGCGATGGTGGTGCCATGGGGCAGGGTGATCTCTTCAATGGCGTGACCAACCACTTTGGATGACTCCCGGTCACCATGGGCAACCGCTTCAATCGCTTCTGCCGCGCCGCGCCGCAGTGAGTGTACCGCGACCACGTCACCCCGGCGCACATGGGCCAGCAGACTGCCGATCATCGCTTGCTGTGGTGAGATGACGATGTCGATGGTACCGCTCTGCATGAGATCGACATAGGAGGAGCGGTTGATCAGCGCCATCACTTTGCGTGCTCCGAGGCGCTTGGCCAGCATAGCGGAGAGGATGTTGGCCTCATCATCGTTGGTGAGTGCGCAGAAGACACCGGTATTTTCGATATTTTCGTCCAGCAACAGCTCTTCATCAGCGGCATCACCAAATAGCACCATGGTCTTTTTCAGTTCGGCGGCGATGGCTTCGGTGCGCTCACGGTTGTGGTCGATCAGCTTAACCCGACAGCGTTGCTCAAGTGCCTTGGCCAGCCGTTTGCCAATGTTACCGCCCCCGGCAATGATGACCCGTTTTACCTTTTCATCAATGTTGCGCAGCTCTGCCATCACCGCACGAATATCTTTACGGGCGGCAATAAAAAAGACTTCATCATTAACTTCGATCACGGTATCGCCATGGGGTGGTATCGGTGTGCCGTGACGGAAGATGGCGGCAACCCGGGTATCCACTTTGGGCATATGTTCACGCAGTGTGCTGAGTGCATGGCCCACCAGTGGCCCGCCGTGGTAGGCGCGCACTGCCACCAGTTGCACTTTGCCATCGGCAAAATCGAGTACTTGCAGTGCGCCGGGTAGTTCAATCAAGCGCTGGATATGGTCGGTGACCAGCTGTTCCGGGCTGATCAATACATCAACCGGTAACGCTTCCTGGTTAAACAGTTTGGGGTAGGCGAGGTATTCGACGGAGCGAACCCGGGCAATTTTGGTTGGGGTGTGAAACAGGGTGTAGGCCACTTGGCAGGCGACCATATTGATCTCATCACTGTTGGTGACCGCAAGGATCATGTCGGCATCTTCGGCACCCGCCCGTTCGAGTACCTGCGGGTGAGAGGCTTCGCCCTCTATGGTGCGAATGTCGAGCCGGTCTTGCAAAAGTGCAAGGCGGTTGGCATCGGTATCAACCACGGTGATGTCGTTGGCTTCATTAACCAGGTTTTCGGCAACGGATGAACCAACCTGGCCGGCTCCGAGAATGATTATTTTCATGATGTATTTTTTTTTATTAAATCATTACGGTTAGTTTACAGTGAATGACACGCTATGCCAGCGCTCATTTTACCGATTTAAATTCAATGCCCAACGCACGCAGTTTACGATACAGATGCGTGCGTTCGACACCGGCGGCTTTGGCGACGTTGCCGATGACGCCATCCTGTTGTTCCATTTGGTGGATCAAGTAGCGGCGCTCAAAAGCTTCCCGTGCTTCCCGTAGCGGCAGGGTGAGCAGCTCATCGTAGAGTGGTTGATCTGTGTTTCTCTTTTTTGTACTGAGTAGTCCGCTGAGCTCTTCAAGTTGCACTTCTGGCTTGCTGCCGGTAATCAGCAGTTGGCGCACGATGTTATTCAGCTCTTTGATGTTACCCGGCCAGTGGTAGTTACGCAGCTGGTTTTGTAGTGGCAGGCCGAAGTGGCGGTAGGGCAGTTTCTCTCTCTCCACAAAGTGGTCGACAAAGCTGCTGAGCAGCTCGGGAATATCTTCACTGTGCTCACTGAGGGTCGGTGTATGGAGTGAGATGCCTTTCAGGAGGTGATAAAGGTCATTGCGGAAATGACCTTTATCAATCAGCGAGGGGAGGTCGCAGCTCGAAGCGCAGATTAGTCGGCATTCGGCTTTCAGCGGGGTCTCTCCTCCTTGGCGAAGATACTCCTCACTCCTTAGGTAGCCAATTAAACGGTCCTGATGTGCCAAGGTAAGCTGCTCAATATTGGCGATATAGAGGGTGCCGCCACCGGCCAGTTCAAATTTCCCTGGGGTTATTTGGCCATCCTGCTCTTTACCAAAAAGGGTGTTGATCATCGCTTGAACGGGTAGTGCGGCGAGATGACACGAGACAAAGGGGCCATCACGATGCAGTCCGTGGTGGTGCAGGTAGCGTGCACTGAAGGTTTTTCCGGTGCCCGACTCCCCTTCGATGATGACCGGCAGTGAAAACTTGGCTGCGTGGGAGAGCTGCTCTCGCAGTTGCTGCATGACCACACTTTTACCAATCAGCTGAAGGGTGGGTTGGCGTATGTGCTGGCTCTTTTGTGTGTGGCTGTTGTTTGTTTGCGATGTGGAGAGGGCCTGCTCTACCGCCGGTAGCAGACGCCCCATGGAGAGTGGTTTTTCCAGAAAAGTATAAGCACCCAAGCGGGTTGCTTCTACCGCTGTTTCAACGGTTCCATGCCCGGACATGATGATGACCGGTGCCTGACAACCTTCAGCTAGCAGCTGTTTGTAGAGTGTGATGCCATCAATGTCCGGCATCCAGACATCGAGTAGAATCAGTTCGGGCATCTCTTTGCGGATTAGCGTGTGAGCCTCTTCCCCATCTTTAGCAACGGCGACCCGATACCCTTCATCTTGCAGGATTTCTTGAACCAGCTGACGAATATCGGGTTCATCATCGACGACCAGTATGTAGGGCTGTTTCATTCACTCTCCAACTTGCTGAATGGTTGCTGGTTTGCAGGGTATTCAGACAGGGGGGGTATTGTAGTGCAATGGCAGGCGCAGTGCCATGTGGGCACCACTCTGTGGGCGGTTATGAGCACTGACGATACCGCCGTGCTCTTCAATAATTTTTTTCACAATTGCCAGCCCCAGCCCGGTGCCTTTCGGTTTGTTGGTGACATAGGGGTCGAAGAGCTGCTTAAGCAGTGTTTCGGGAATGCCTGGGCCATTGTCATCAATCGTTAGCTCAATATAACCATCGGGGTATTCGCCATGGCGCACGGTGGTGACGCTGATCTGGCCGTCTGTTTGCGGTGCGACGGCTTCAACACCATTTTTGATGAGATTGTGCAGCAGTTGACGCAGCCGCCCTTTATCCCCCAGGAACTCGCCAAGTTCAGGGTCGAGCTGCTGCTTGAAGGTGATGCTGGTGTTGCCACGGTAGAGTTCCAGTACCTCATCAATGAGCTGATTAAGGTCAAATTTTGCCAGCTGTAACTTGGGTGTGTAGGCGTAGTCGCTAAAGGCTTTTACCATCTCTTCCATCGCCTGAACCTGCTGGATGATGGTGTGGGTGGAGCGGTCCAGCAGCTGGCCATCGGCAGTCGAGAGCGTGTCAAGATAGCGGTGGCGCATTCGCTCTGCCGCAAGCTGGATCGGTGTCAGCGGGTTTTTTATCTCATGGGCGAGGCGACGGGCGACCTCTGACCAGGCCGCATCACGTTGTGCCTGTAACAGGCCGGTAATATCATCGATCACCAGTACATAGCCCGATCCTCCCCGTCGACGTTCGGCTAGGCGCGTGCCGTGGCACATCAGCACTTTACGCCCGTGTGTGGTGAATATGGTTATCTGTATCTGCCAGTTGCGGGTCTGTTGTTCAAATTGCTGGCGCATTTCGTGGCTGAAATCGTGCATGTGTTCATTCAGTTTGCCTAGCAGGGTGATATGTTTGCCCATCAGTGGTTCAAAGTCCACTTCGAGAATTTGGCGAGCGGTGGTGTTGACGGTACGCACTCGGTAACGGTCATCAAAGGTTAAAACGCCGGAGGTGAGCCCACCGAGTACGGCACGAAGATAGGCGCGCTCTTTTTCGATCTGCTGCTGACTGCTGCTCACTTCATCCCGGGCCTGGGCGATTTTGCGGGTCATGTCATTAAAGGAGTTAACCAGTGTGCCAAATTCATCGTAACTGGTCAGCGGCAGTTGTTGGTTGTAGTCTCCTGCTGCGACGGCCCGGGTGCCTAGCGCCAGCACGCGGATTGGCTCAACCAGGCGCTGGCTGGAAAAAAGGGCGACCCAGATGGCGGTCAGCAGGGTGAGCAGCAGCACCAGCGAGAGGGTGAGGGTAAAGCTGTTTTTGAGTGGCCCCCTCAGGTAGACCATTTCGTTGTAGTAGGCAAAGGAGTCATTCACGCTATCCAGCAGGGTGCTGGTGCGTTTGGGAATGGTGTAGAGTGCTTGCAGGATGCGGGGTTCGTTAAAGCGGTTGTCCGCCGTGATCAGGCTGACGACACGGATGATTAACTGGCCATCTTGATTGGGCTCCAATCCGACATAGTTGTAGCCTTGGCGTACTTGCATCAGGATGGCGTTATTAGGTTTTTGCGGCAAAATATCGGTACCGTCCAGGGTGCTGCTGGCAATCGTTCTGCCATTGGCTGTCATTAGTGTCAGCTCTGTACTGTCACTTTTTCGATGCAGTGAGGTGAGATGTGTGATGTGGTATTTCTTGGATTTACGCAGCTCATCAACCACCGTCGACGTCTCTTTAATCAGCTGTTTAATGCGCAAATCCATTGAGTTGCGGCTTAGGTCCAAGGCATCTTGCAGCGCTTGTTCGATACGTGAATCGAACCAGCTGTCGATCCCCTTCTCAAGAAATTGCAATGAAAAGTAGTAGACGGCACTCACTGGCACAATCGATACCAATAGGAACATGGTGACCAAACGCAGGGCGAGCCGTGAGCCGATGGCGTTTTTGCGAAAATCGCTGATAAAGCGTGCAATACGGAGGCTGATGAGGAGAACAAAGATCAACATGCCAATAATGTTGACTGCTAGCAGCTGTAGGTAGAGCCGTTCAAAGCGCTCAGAGTTTTGGGTTGCATCACTGAGCAGGGCCAGTGAGGAGAGCATAATTAAAAACAGCAATACAACCGGTAACAGGCTCAGTAGTGGCTGCTGCTGCAGGTAGAGTCGTACCCTGTTAATGTGGGCAATCAGTGGTGGCATGCCGATCTATTGCTGGGTGTTGTGACGAGGTTGCCGGCTCTCTGTGGCTTGATGTTTTTATTCATGATTTGTTCAGAGCTTCCTTGAGTGGAAGATCCCACCACTCACTCTCATTGCGCCAGGGGCCGTAAAAATAGGAGGTGAGTCTCAGTGGTATGGCGAGCTGGCCTGTGTTGATCGCAGCACGGATACGCAGGCGATACTCCGCCCTCTCTTCCAGCAGGTTTTGATCGATAACTGGCAGGTTCTTGATCTCCCCCAGGTGTTGCAGCGCATGAGCGAGAGAGCTGTAGTTGTCACTGACACTGCTGTTGTGGTTGGTGACGACATATTGTCGGGTTAAGGCGTGAAAACGTAATTCGTAGCGCTGTTTCAAAAAGGCAACTTCTGTTTTGGGTAGGTAGCGGTTCGGGCGATAAACCTCGACGATCACTTTGATGGGAATAACTACGCCTTGATGTAACGCTTCGGTTAATTCGCTACCCAGTGGATAACGGATGGTGCTGCTGAGATGGTAGATGCCATCTTGAAGTGTCACCTGAGCACCCATTACTTCAAAATTTTCAGCATAGGCTGGTTGAGAAAAGAGTAGCAGTAGCGGTAGCAGAATGCCGCCTAACCTTGTCTGTTGTGCTCCCTTCACGCAAGTTTCTCTAGGCAAGCGTAGTAGAAGCCGTCCATCCCTGTTTCTCCCGGTAGAATCTGCCGTCCAACGTTGCAAGGTTGTCCCCACTCAGCGGTGATTGTCTGCTCTTTTGCCTCCGGGTGGTTGGCCAAAAATCGATTCAGTTGGTCACTGTTTTCGTCCGGCAGCACCGAGCAGGTGGCGTAAAGGAGCCGACCACCGACTTTCAGTAGTGGCCAAAGGGCTTCTAAAATGCGTTGTTGTAGTGCCACTAACTCATCGATATCACTCTCTTTACGCAGTAGTTTGATATCCGGGTGGCGGCGAATTACACCGGTGGCGGAGCAGGGGGCATCCAGAAGAATACGTTCAAATTGCTCGCCATTCCACCAGCTGGATGGTTCGCTGGCATCTGCGCAGTGGAGCGTTGCATTGAGTTTGAGGCGTTGCAGGTTCTCCTCTATGCGAATGAGGCGGGTGGCATCGCAGTCGATGGCAACCAGTGTTTTCAGTTGTGGTTGTTGCTCTAATATGTGGCCGCTTTTTCCGCCCGGTGCCGCGCAGGCATCCAGCACCCGATCTCCTTTTTGCGCATCCAGTAGTGGGGCGGCGAGTTGTGCCGCGCTGTCTTGCACCGAGAGCCAGCCATCAGCAAAGCCGGGGAGTTGTGAGACATCTTGAGGTTTTTCCAGGGTAAGGGCTGTGGGACTGTGGGGGTGTGGGGTGGCGTTAATTTGCTGTTTAAGCAGCGGCTGTTGGTAGGCCTCTGGCGTGAGGTGTTGTGAGTTGATACGCAACGTCATCGGTGGGTGTTGATTGTTTGCCGTCAGTATCGCCTGCCATTGTTCGGGCCAGGCCTGTTGCAGTCGTTCGATTAGCCATTCCGGGTGGGCGTACTGACTGCTGTATTGTGCATCTACCGCTGTTTGTAATTTATCGAGATTGCGTTGGCAGTTACGCAACACGCCATTGACCAGTCCCCTGGCCCACCCTTTTTTTAACTCTTGCACCGCAGAGACTGTTTCGGAAACGGCGGCATGCCCCGGGGTGCGCAGGTAGAGCAGTTGATAGAGCCCCACCAGTAGCAGGCTTTCGATATCACCATCTTTTGCTTTAAGTGGTTTGCTCATCTGCTGTTGCAGTAGTGGCTTGAGGCGAAAATGGTAGCGTAGCGTGCCGTAGCAAAGCTCTTGCAGTAACCCTCTGTCCCTCGGTTTGCACCGCTCCAGTGCGGGCGGCAGTAGAGTGGAGAGTGAACGCCCCTTATAGGCAACATCCTGTACTGTTTTGGCGGCAAGTGCGCGTACATTTTTCATTTGTTGTCCACTAGTACACTTCCCAGCAGTGATCGGCTGTGTCTGAATTCTGCGGCTGAGGTGGCGCGTTTGCCCGCTATTTGTAGTGTAGTAATTCGCAGCAGGCCATCGCCACAGGCAACGTCGATGCCATCAGCACTCTCCCGAATAACAGTGCCGGGTGGTTGATCGCTTTTTTCGGTTAGTGGTTGGGCTATCAAAATACGCAATGGTTTGCCATTCCATTGGGTAAAGCAGACCGGCCAGGGGTTGAAGGCCCGTATTCGCCGGGAGAGTTGCAAGGCATCCTGTTGCCACACTATTTCGGCTTCACGTTTTTCCATTTTATAAGCATAGTTGGCTAGAGCATTGTCTTGTGAAATAGGGGTTAAGGTGTGATCAAGCATCTGCTGTAATACCGTTAACAGCGCTTCAGCACCCATCCTGGCCAAGCGATTATGCAGTGTCTGCGCGGTGTCGTCATCCTCGATAGTACAACTTGCAGTGTGCAACATATCGCCGGTGTCAAGCCCCGCATCCATCTGCATAATGGTGACCCCACTTTCGGCATCACCCGCTTCAATCGCTCGTTGAATGGGTGCAGCCCCACGCCAGCGGGGCAGAAGTGATGCATGAATATTGAGGCAGCCGTATCGGGGTATCTCCAGTGCCGCCTGGGGCAGAATCAATCCATAGGCAACAACAACCATGATATCAGCGCCCAGTGCCGCCAACTGCTGTTGTGCCTCTTCATTCCGTAGTGTCTGTGGCTGGTAGACCGGAAGTTGGTGTTGAATAGCCAGCTGTTTGACTGGTGATGGGGTGAGTTTACGGCCTCGGCCTGCGGGGCGGTCGGGTTGGGTATAGACCGCACAGATCTCATGTTTGGATTCAAGCAGTGCCGCAAGGGTGGTCGCCGCAAACTCAGGTGTACCGGCAAAGATAATTTTCAGCTTGTCAGATTTTGGCTTCAACAGAGTCATTTTACAGTGGCTGCTTTTTGATTTTTTCGAGTTTCTTTTTGATGCGTCGGCGTTTCAATGGCGATATGTGGTCAATGAAGACTTTTCCATTGAGGTGGTCGACCTCGTGTTGTATGCAGATTGCAAGCAACCCGTCGGCGGTGAATTGCACCAGTTTATCGTCACGATTTCGTGCTTTTACGGTGATCTTTTCTGCCCGCTCAACCTCTTCATAAATGCCGGGGACAGAGAGACAACCCTCTTCATTTATCACCTGGCCTTCATGGTCGATGATCTCGGGGTTGATGAGTATCAGAGGTTGGTTTTTCTCCTCAGAGAGATCGATCACCACAATACGCTGATGCACATTAACCTGTGTGGCCGCCAGGCCGATGCCCGGCGCTTCGTACATTGTCTCAAGCATATCATCCAGCAGAGTCAGTGTATCTGCTGTGATCATGTCGACCGACTTCGCAACTTTGTGAAGCCGTGAATCGGGAATGGTAAGAATGTTTAACAGTGCCATGATTTAACCGTTGCTGCTTTTCTGTTATATGGGATTATAAGGGATGGCTGGCAGACAAACCAGTCAGCGCCTAACTTAAGCTGTAAAACAGCCGAGATAGTAGGTGCACTTATTTGAAATAGAGTGAATTAGCCATGGAAAGCACTGAGCAAGTCACGGTTTTATGCTGGCTTAAATCGCCCTGATTCCAAGTCGACTTATTCAGGTTTTCCTATGGAGATATAATGAGGCATCGGCTACACTCGATGTTATTTTCTGAATTAACAAGGATTCACCATGGTCATGAGAACGCTGTTGACTGCCCTTTTGATACTACTATTCACGACGAGCGCAGGGGCTCAAGAGGTAGTCATTAATCCTGATCACCCGGATCATCATGTGGTGGTGAAGGGCGATACACTTTGGCATATTGCAGGAAAGTTTTTACGTGATCCGTGGCGCTGGCCTCAAGTTTGGGAGCACAATCCTGAAATTAAGAACCCTCACCTTATCTATCCAGAGGATATCATCTATCTGTCCTATCGTGATGGAAAGCCGGTATTCAGCATGCAACGGGCAAATAATCAGAGTGATCAGGTGGTCAAGTTATCTCCCCAAATTCGCACGCAAGCAAACTATTCAAAATCGATCCATGTTATTCCCATGGATTTGATTAAACCCTTTTTGTCTAAGTCTTATGTCGTTAGCGATCAGGAGCTTGGCTATTCAGGGTATATTTTGGCGAATGATGGAGAGCGTTTGATTGCGGGTGAAGGTAATCTCATTTATGCGCGTAATTTATCATTGGCAGATAGCAACGAGTATATGATTTATCGTGCAGGGGAGGCGTATTACAGCCCCGATGATCCAGAGCGTGTTTTGGGCTATCAGGCGACTTATGTCGGCGTAGCCAAATTGTTGGTAACGGCAGATCCTTCAACCCTGCGGGTGATTGAGTCAAATCGTGAAGTTTTGAGTGGTGATAATCTATTGCCGATTATTCCTCAGGCTGAACTGAGTGAATTCTCCCCCCGTGCGCCAGAAGAGCTGATGGAGGGTTATATTGTTGGCTTGTTGGATGGTATTGAGCGCATCGGCCAATATCAAGTGGTGGTTTTAAGCCTTGGTGAAATTGATGGTGTTGTACCAGGGCATACGCTTTCCATTTGGCGACAGGGAAAAACGCTTGTTGATCAACGCAGTTTGGATAAGGATGAGGTGACATTGCCTGACTCACTGGCCGGTGTTGCAATGGTCTTTCGCGTCTTTGAAAATACCAGCTATGCGCTCATTATGAATGCTTATAAAGAGATGTACATTAACGACAAAGTGATGAATGACGTTTTTTAGTGGTTAGTTTAGGGATGTAGAAGTAAGCGCGGTATTTTAATAAATTCTACATCCCTTAGTACCCTGAAGCAGGTGAAAAAATAGCTCATGGATGAGATTGGATATTGGCTGGAATTGCTGCATACACCGACGATTGGCCCGCGTCGCTATCAAACCATACTTGAACATATCAAACACCCGAAGGTACTGTTTGAAGGTGGCCATGACGACTTGTTGTCAAAACTCCCTTCACGTGCTCAAGCGTATCTAAGGCGGCCCGAGTGGCGGCGTACTGAACAGGCACTTTTGTGGGCAGAGCAGCCCAGCCATCACATTATCACCCTTGATAATCCAGCTTATCCGCACCTTTTAAAACAGATTGCAGACCCACCGCCACTGCTGTTTGCGATGGGCGATATTGGTGTGCTTGATGATCCTCAAGTGGCGATTGTGGGGAGCCGAAACCCCTCCCCACAGGGTAAGCAAAATGCTTATGATTTTGCTGGTGCGCTGAGTCAGGCGGGCTTGGTTATTACCAGTGGCTTGGCGATGGGGATTGATACCGCAGCACATTGTGGGGCGCTTAGTGCGCGGGGGCAAACGGTGGCGGTAACCGGTACCGGGCTGGATATTACTTATCCTCGGAGTAATCAGCGTTTAGCACAGCAAATAGTTGAATCGGGTCTGTTGATTTCAGAATTTCCTCTGGGCACCGCTCCCAGTCCTGGGAATTTTCCTCGTCGTAACCGTATTATCAGTGGTTTATCTTTGGGCGTGCTGGTGGTTGAAGCGGGCTTGGTAAGTGGTTCATTGATCAGCGCACGCTTGGCGATGGAGCAGGGGCGAGAGGTTTTTGCTATACCGGGTTCAATCCACAACCCGTTAAGTAAAGGGTGTCACCGGCTGCTTCGTGATGGAGCAACACTGGTTGAATCGTTGTCCGATATTTTACAGGAGGTGACTGTTCAGCTATCGCCTTTTATGTCGCCACCAGCCGAATTGCCCGTGAGTGATTCGAAAGTTGCACTAGGTGAGCCGCTTGAATTGCTGTTGAAAAATATCGGTAATGACCCCGTTTCGGTGGATGAATTGATTGTGCGCTGTGGATTGACGGCAGAACAAATTTCCTCCATGCTGATACAGCTAGAAATAAATGACCTCGTTGCATCCTCCGCAGGACGTTACTACAAGCTTCCTGAAAAGGTGACCAAATGAAAGAAAATGTACTGGATATTCTTATCTATCTGTTTGAAAACCACCTTGATGATGAAGGCCCGGAGCCTGATCAGGCCACTCTACAAGATGAGTTGGCGGAAGCGGGTTTTGAGCCACAGCAGATCCATAAAGCATTTTGTTGGTTAGAGGGCTTGAGTGATCTGGAAGGCATTAGTCCGTCGTTACCGAAACACCCTGCCCAGGCGGTCCGTTTTTTTAGTGATTACGAGCGTGCACGCCTTGATATGAGCTGCCAGGGTTTTCTGATTTCAATGGAAGAGCTTGGTATTCTTGATGCGATTTCAAGGGAGCTGGTGCTTGATCGCATTATGGCGCTGGAGAGTGATGAAATTGAGCTGGATCAGGTAAAATGGATTGTGATGCTGGTGTTATATAATCGCCCGGGCCAGGAAGCAGAGTTCGCATGGATGGAGAATGTTGTTTTTCAGGAAAATGAAAATACGGTGCACTAAATTATTTTCTGGTTGTTGTTAGTTACGCCGTTATCGAATACCCCATAGTGCTGCCAATTTTGACAGCTGATGTATCCTACAAAGAATCATAGTCAACTTATGGCCTCAAAACTCGTTATCGTTGAATCACCCGCGAAAGCAAAGACAATCAATAAGTACCTTGGCAAGGACTACTACGTTCTTGCCTCCTACGGGCATGTGCGTGATCTGCTGCCCAAAGAGGGTGCCGTTGATACTGAAAACTTCACTATGAAGTATCAGGTTATTGAAAAAAATCAGCGACATGTTGATGCTATTCGCAAAGCGATGAAAAAAGCAGACACCCTGTTACTGGCGACGGATCCGGATCGTGAGGGTGAGGCAATATCCTGGCATCTGTATGACTTGCTGGAGAAAGAGGGTTCGCTAAAAGGGAAGAAGTGTGCGCGAGTGGTTTTTCATGAAATCACAAAGCGCGCCATCCAGGATGCAATAGAGCACCCCCGCGAGCTGTCGATGGATCTGGTCAATGCCCAGCAGAGCCGCCGTGCGTTGGATTATCTGGTTGGTTTTAATCTCTCACCACTGTTGTGGAAAAAAGTGCGCCGAGGTCTCTCTGCCGGTCGCGTACAGAGCCCAGCGCTACGCATGATTGTTGAGCGTGAGCTGGAAATTGAAAAGTTTGAGCCGCGCGAGTATTGGAGTATTGAAGCAGACACCCCGGACTTTATCGCCAAACTGACCCGTTTTCAGGGAGAGAAGCTCTCTCAATTCAGTATCACCAATACGGAGAAGGCTAACAACGTTCGCACTGAACTGGTTGCCGCCTCTGCTGGGAAATTGACCGTTGCCAAGGTTGAGAAAAAACAGCGCAAGCGCAATCCTGCCGCCCCGTTTACCACCTCAACGCTACAGCAGGAGGCGTCTCGGAAATTAGGCTTCTCTGCTCAGCGCACCATGCGTACTGCCCAGCAACTCTACGAAGGAATCGAAGTTAATGGTGAGACCATTGGTTTGATTACCTATATGCGTACAGATTCTGTCACGCTCTCTCAAGATGCATTGGCTGATATTCGGGAGCTGATCAGTGCGCGTTATGGCGCAGAAAACTTGCCAGAAAAACCCCGTCTGTTTAAAACAAAGGCCAAAAATGCTCAAGAAGCGCACGAAGCGATTCGGCCAACGACTGCTAATTTGCACCCAGACGAAATCAAAAGCACCTTAAGCAAAGATCAGGCGCGTCTGTATGATCTGATCTGGAAGCGCTCAATTGCCTGTCAGATGGTGCACGCAACCATTCACACAGTTGGTATTGACTTGGCCGCTGGCGATACAAGCAATCTGTTCCGCGCCACCGGTTCGACAATTGCCAATCCAGGTTTCATGGCGGTCTACCAAGAGAGTGTTGACGATGCAAAGGGTGGCTCGGATGAAAATCGTCTGTTACCGCCAATGACAGAGGGTGATGTTATCGATTTGAAGGCGGTTCGTGCCGAGCAACATTTCACCGAACCACCGCCACGCTACACAGAAGCCAGTCTGGTGAAAACCTTGGAAGAGCACGGTATTGGGCGTCCCTCAACCTATGCCAGTATCATTTCAACATTGACCTCGCGTGAGTACGTTGAGCTGGAGAAACGGCGCTTTACACCGACCGATGTAGGGCGGGTTGTTAACAGATTTCTGACTGAGCACTTCACCACCTATGTGGATTATGACTTCACTGCAAAACTTGAAGATGAGCTAGATGAAGTCGCTCGCGGTGAAAAAGAGTGGATCCCGTTGATGAAGCGCTTTTGGGGGCCTTTTAAAGAGCTGGTGGATGAAAAAGAGAAGTCAGTCAGCCGCAAGGATGTCACCCAGGAAGAGATGGATGAAAAGTGTCCTAAGTGCGAAAAACCCCTAAGCAAGCGTTTGGGTCGCCGGGGTACCTTCATCGGTTGCAGCGGTTATCCTGAATGTGATTATACCCGTAGCCTTGATGGCGAAGAGGGCTCCAGTACGCCTGAAGTGGTTGAGGGTAGAACCTGCCCAGATTGTGACGCGCCCCTCTTCATACGCCAGGGGCGATATGGCAAGTTTATCGGCTGTAGTGCTTACCCAAAATGCAAGCATATCGAGCCAATAGAAAAACCGACAGAGACCGGCGTTGCTTGTCCTGAGTGTGGTAAGGGCCAGATGCTGATGCGTAAGTCACGCTACGGCAAGATTTTTTACTCCTGCTCCAGTTACCCTGATTGTAAATATGCGGTTTGGAATGAGCCGGTGGATGAAGTCTGCCCGGATTGTGATTGGCCGATTTTGACGCTTAAAACCACTAAACGAAAAGGGGCTGAGAAAATTTGTCCTCAAAAAGAGTGCGGTTACAGCGTGCCGGTTGATGGGGATAAAGGTGAGGAGTCGTCCTAAGCGCCCTCGTCGTAAGGTCATTTTTTATCTATGGAATTATGTTAGAATGCCGCATCTTGGCACTAAGGAGTGATCACGAAACAACTTCTACATTCTGACTTGCTCGTTTGAACTGGAGCAAAATTTCTGCGTCATTATTGCATAAGTTATTCCGTGCTCGTTCCTTGCCCATACTCGGTAATGGGTAACAAATCGCCAGCAGTTTTTTCTTTTTAATTATTGTTTAAGGGAGAGACACCTATGTCTGCCAAACATCCAGTTATCGCTGTTACCGGCTCCTCGGGTGCAGGTACTTCAACTGTAAAAAATGCCTTCGAGCATATCTTTCGCCGTGAAGGGGTTAACCCGATTGTGGTTGAGGGTGATAGCTTTCACCGTTACGATCGCGTTCAAATGAAAGAAGAGCTTGCTAAGGCTCAAGCTGATGGTCGAGTTCTGAGCCATTTTGGTGCTGAAGGTAACGAGTTTGACAAGATTGAAAGTCTGTTCAAAGTATATGGTGAAACCGGTGCGGGCAAAAAACGTTACTACCTGCACAACGCGGAAGAGGCTGAGCCTTACGGCCAAGATCCCGGCACATTTACCCCTTGGGAAGATATTCCTGAAGGTTCAGACCTTCTTTTCTATGAAGGATTGCACGGTGGTGTTGTTGATGGCGACGTGAACGCCGCACGCTATGTTGATATGCTGATTGGTGTTGTACCGATTGTTAATCTTGAGTGGATTCAAAAAATCCACCGCGATACGGCACAGCGCGGTTACTCTGTTGAGGCGGTTAACGACACCATTTTACGTCGTATGCCGGACTACACACATTACGTGACACCACAGTTTTCCCGTACCCATATCAATTTCCAACGTGTACCTACAGTTGATACCTCAAACCCCTTCATCGCGCGTGATATTCCAACGCCTGATGAGTCGATGATTGTTATCCGTTTCCGTGATCACCACTCAGTTAATTTTCAATATCTACAGAGCATGATCCACGACTCATTCATGTCACGCCCAAATACCTTGGTTGTGCCAGGTGGTAAAATGGGCTTTGCGATGGAGCTGATCTTGACGCCAATGATCCATGAAATGCTGGAAAAACGTGGTCGTTAATTAGCGGTTATCAAGCGTATAAAAAGGCGGCCATTGGTCGCCTTTTTTTGTATTAGGGATGTAGAAGAAGTTAAAGTACCGTTATTACGCCGAATTTTTGTTCACCTTATCTAGGCCAGTATTGGGCGCATAGTGAGCTATGCAACGAATACCGGCCTAGGAGCCTGTCCGAGAACAGACTAACCTACTGCGAGCAAGCCATTTTGGCCAGATTTTCCGATCATTTTCGTTAAATAGGCCAACTCGTCGCCTCAAATAATCGAAAAACCTGACGCAAAATCACTTGCTCTCGTTACGGCCGCTATTCTCGGACAGGCTCCTAGAGTGGTATAATCCCTCCGAGTCATATTGCTCGTCACATGTAGTATTTATCTCTTCTATGGTAAACCCCAGCATCCAAACGCTTGTAATTAAAAACCTGATCAATTTTTTATTGATTTTGGCGTTAGTGGTGGTTGCGATTGCCGGAATGAATTATCGCGCACTCTCCAAACAAGCGATCGAAAACCAGGCGCTGGCACATGCCAAATTGGTGCGTGCAGGTTTAACCGCCCATATGAAGGGCAACATTATGCATAAGCGAAGCTATTATCTGGATGAAATTCGCCAGCTGCATAATATTAACAGCCTAGAGATTGTGCGAGGTGCATCGATAACGGCCCAGTTTGGAGTAGGCATGGGGTATGAAAAGGTGGCAGATGAAATAACGGAGCAAGTCTTTATCACCAAACAGCCCCTGTTCATCATGAATGAGTTCACTCTCGCACCAACCATTCGTGCCATTATCCCCTATATTGCAAGCAGTGAAGGCGATCTGAACTGCCTCAGTTGCCATCAAGTTGATGAAGGGGCGGTGATTGGAGCCGTGGATATTGTGATGGATGTGAGCGAATACCAACGCCGAAGTTTTATGGTGCTGGTTGGGATTTTTACAACGATTGTGATATTTACCAGTTTAATCCTGCTTAACACCGCTCGAACCATACAAAAGCATGTACAGCGTCCGTTGGAAGATTTAATTAAAACCGCTGATAGCGCCTACCACAGCCACCAGCCAGTAAACCCCAACAACTTTAAGACCCGTGAATTTGTCAATGTTGCCAATGAAATCAATCTCTTCAATGACGATGTTATCGCGCATCAGGATATGCTTAAGGAAAAAAATAGGGAGTTGGAGCAGCTGAATGATGAAGTTGAAAGCACACTGCGTGAAACCGTCTACACCATCGGGGTGATTGAAGAGCAACGCTCAAAAGAGACCAGCAACCACACCAAACGGGTCACACTTTATAGTCAGTTAATTGCCCAGAAAATTGGTTTAACACCCCGGGAAATTGAGCTGGTGACGGCTGCTGCACCACTGCATGATATTGGGAAAATTGGTATCCCAGATAGTATCTTGCTAAAGCCGGGCAAGCTGGACAGTGCAGAATATGAGGTGATTAAAAACCACACCAGCATCGGCTTTAGTATGTTGAATCACTCTGAACGCGATATTCTTCGCTCTGGCGCTATCATTGCGCTACAGCACCACGAAAGATGGAATGGAGAAGGTTACCCACAGGGGCTTAAAGGAGAAAATATTCATATATTTGGCCGTATTGTCGCTTTGGCCGATGTATTCGACGCACTCTACTCTTCTCGTGTTTATAAAAAAGCATGGGATATTGAAAGCATTATCAAACTCATCAATGAGGAGCGCGGGCAGCACTTTGATCCGCAGCTGGTTGATATTTTTCTTGAAAACATTGATGAGATTGTTGCTATTTGTGATCAATATCCTTCAAATTCAGAGATCAAAAAATAGTGACCGGTATACCTGTAGGAGCCATCTTTAGATGGCGAAACAGGTGCGGCGAGCACCGCCGCGCCACCTGAATCACATCGTAAGCTAAGGAACGATCACGAAATAACGTCTACATTCTGACGTGCTCTTTTACCCCGGTTCAAACGATCTCAATCGTTACGTAGGCCAGCTATGCGCCTCTTGAGATCGTTTGAACGGGAGCAAAATTTCTGCGTCATTATTGCATAAGTTATTCCGTGCTCGTTCCTAAAGCTTTCTCCTACGCCTGTGGGGTTATTTCTTAGTCTTGGTTCGAGTTAGCTGTTGTATCCC
>JAFLJP010000106.1 GCA_022712945.1 Gammaproteobacteria bacterium
CGAGCGCACATCTTGAATCCCAAATCCACCGCCTCTGCGTTACAAACCTGGACAATAAAGTGACTATTACCTGCGATTTGTGCCTTGATGCGATGAATTTGGGCTCACAATCTGTCACGCCCAGAATCAATAGAGGTGCCCATATGAAACAAATAACGAGGGTTTTACGTCTGTTTTATTTTCTGCAGATCAGTCCGGGGGCAGGCTGAAATTAATTGAGCAAGGGCACCAAGCTGGGGGATATAGAGATCGGGTGCCATTTCCTGTAGTGGATACAACACAAAATTACGCTCGGCCAAACCGATATGGGGCACGGTTAACTCGGGTAGATCAATGCACTGATCACCGTATAAAAGCAAATCAAGATCGATTGTTCGCTCACCCCAGCGGCGTTCACGAATACGACCCTGCTGCTCTTCAATACGCTGTAAAATTTGCAATAGTGGTCGTGGCTTTAAATAGGTTTCTAATTGCACGACGGCGTTGACATAGTCTGGCTGGTCTTGCGGGCCCATCGGTTTTCCGCTGTAAAAACTGGAGCACCTGACGCCGTTCAAATCGACGACATCGAGCAGGGCTGCAACAGCCCGCTTAAGCTGTTCAACTGGTTGATTTAAATTACTGCCCAGGCCGACGAATACCTGAACAGGTTTACTCACTTTCCATCTCAGATTGTGGACGGCGACGACGGTATGGATTGCGGCTGCGACCCCGACGGCGGGGGCCGTTTTTTTCCTGGCGATGGCGCAGCTCGCTCAACATGTTTTCCTGCTCATCATAATCGGTCTGATGAAAAACATTCCACCACTCGTAAAGTTCACTCACCTCTTCCCCACTTTGGTGTCGCAGGCGTAAAAAATCAAACGCCGCACGGAAGCGATTACTTTCAAGCAGTTCAAATACTTTTTTGCCACGTCGCATCGACAATTTGGCCTGCATAATCCAGATTTCTTTCACCTGCAGAGAGACCCTGCGTGGCATCGAGATGGACTTGACCTGCTGGCTGATCACCTCATCTGCCGCCTCCTGATAGGCTTGCATCAGGCGCATTCCCTGCTCACACTTCTGCGCCACCAGAGTGCGTACCGGCTCCCATAATAGAACCGCTAACAAAAATCCGGGGATAACCGGTTTATTCTCAGAGACCCGAAGATCGGTATTTTCCAGGCCACGGGCAATAAACGTCTTGGGGTAGTCATGGTCCTGTTGTTCAAGGGATTTTTCAACCAGTGGAAACAGGTAACCAAACAGGCCATAGTGGCGCAGCTGCTCATACGTTGTCAGTGCGTAACCGTGTAAAAACAGCTTGCACATCTCATCAAAGAGACGGGCAGATGAGACCGACTCCATCAGAGGTGCACACTCAAAAATAGGTTTCGAGGTCTCTTCGCTAATCACAAAACCGAGCTTGCTGGAGAAACGGACAGCCCGAAGCATTCGAACCGGGTCTTCCCGATAACGCTCAACAGCATCACCAATGATATGCAAACGACCGGCTTCAATATCGGCCATGGCACCCACATGATCGATCACCGAGAATGTTTTCACTTCATAGTAGAGCGAGTTGATGGTGAAGTCCCGACGCCAGGCATCCTCCTCCAGCGTGCCGTAAACATTATCACGAACCAGCAAACCATCTTTACTGCGGCGATCACCGCGGCCATCACCCCGAAACGTGGCCACCTCAATAATTTCACGACCAAAGTAGATATGTGCCAAACGAAAACGTCGCCCAATCAGGCGGCAATTTCTGAAAACTTTTTTAACCTCTTCCGGACTTGCATCCGTAGCGACATCAAAATCTTTTGGTTCACGCCCCAACAACAGGTCACGCACACCACCGCCCACCAAATAAGCCTCATACCCTGCCGAATTGAGTCGGTAGAGAACCTTGAGTGCATTTTCACTGATATTGGAGCGTGAAATACCATGATGATCGCGTGAGATAATCTGAGGAGATGAAGAGTGGGCATTATCTGCCTTAGCAAAGACTCGTCGCATCAGGGACTTTACCTGACCAAACAAATTAGTAACTCCTTTTCTATTGTTATGGGATCGACAGAACAACCCTATCGCCTATTAGTACCGTTATTCTACCCTTCCCAAGGTGACATGCAACCCTCTTTGCAAGATCGCAATACAGCAAGCTATCTCTTCTACTTCGTGGGCGTGGAGTCTTGTGTCGCTACTTCAATAAGGGATGGTCTTTGGGTAGCTTTCGCGAATACCACAGCGCCAACTTGTGCTTCATAGATTTGATAGAGACCTGATCTTCAGGCAGTGGAACCAGTAATTTATCGTGTATCAGCAGACGGTAGATATAGAGGATTTTTTCATTCAACGAATCCGTTGGCTCAAAAATTACCGCACCACGCCCTTCACCATATTTGACACCCTCAGCAACAGCTAACTTGACCAGTTCAGCCTCATGTTTTAATTTTTTCATCAATCGCAACCTGTTTGGATATGAATTTAGGTTACGCCTTAATCCCCTAATCTGCTATAAAAACAGCATTAAATGAATATGTTAAGCCATTGCGACTACCACCTTGAAGTGATTTTCACACACAACAACTACAAATCAGTAACAAATACGGACAAGTGGCCGACATTTAGAGTAAATCTATAAATAATAAGACCTTTGCACGAGATAGTGGTGAGAGAAAAGTGATCTCTTAACACTCGCACACATAAAAAGACACCTGAAGTTGACCCAATTATGAGCAACACACCCAAAGAAAAAAGCATGCTTGACATGCAACAGAGCTCCTTTTTAGATGGATCAAACGCCCTCTATATTGAAGCGCTCTACGAACAGTATTTAACTGATCCGAATAGCATCGAGGGCTCTTGGCGCGAATATTTTGAAAAACTGGCAGCAGAAAACCAGAAAGCTGATGTGGCCCACACCCCGGTTCGTGATGCCTTTCGTCACCTTAAAACCGGCAACCGCTGTGCAGAGAGCAGCGGGATCTCGCCCCATGAGCTGCGACTGCAAGAGAAGCAGGTACGGGTCGCACAACTGATCAACGCCTACCGTGCCCACGGCCACAAACGAGCGCGCTTCAATCCACTGACCACAGAGGGCCAACTTGCGCAGGTTCCAGAATTAACCCTGGCACACCACCAGTTAACCGACGACGATCTTAATCACACCTTTGATACCGGCATGTTAGCCGGTGTGGAGCGGGCCCCGCTTCGCGAAATACTCTCCATTCTAAAACGCACTTACACCCACGCTATCGGTTCGGAATACCTGCACGTGGCTGAAAAAGCGGAGGAGCTGTGGTTGCGTGAGCGCATTGAGCAGCACCATGGACAGCCCGACTACCCTCAAGAGACAAAACTACGCCTGCTCGACAGACTCACCGCAGCAGAAGGACTGGAACGATTTCTTCACAGCAAATACATTGGTCAAAAACGTTTTTCACTGGAGGGGGGCGACAGTTTAATTCCAATGCTTGATACCTTGGTACAACATGCGGGGGCGGTGGATGCAAAAGAGGTGTTAATCGCCATGGCTCATCGTGGCCGCCTCAATGTGCTGGTCAATATTCTTGGCAAACACCCCAAAGATCTGTTTCAGGAGTTTGAGGGGCAGACAAATTGGGACGGCTACGCCACCGGCGATGTCAAGTACCACCAGGGGTTCTCGTCAGACATCAACACTCCGGGTAGCGTGGTACACACCTCCCTCGCTTTTAACCCCTCTCACCTGGAGATTGTCGGGCCGGTGGTTGAAGGCTCTGCCCGTGCCCGCCAGGATCGTCGCAACGATAGCGACGGCTGTCAGGTGATTCCCGTGATCATCCACGGCGATGCCGCCTTTGCCGGTCAAGGGGTGGTGATGGAGACCTTTAATATGTCTCAATCCCGCGGTTACTCCACCAAAGGCACCCTGCATCTCGTCATCAACAACCAGATCGGTTTCACCACCAGCAACCAGCGCGACTCCCGCTCGACAATGTACTGTACCGACGTGGCCAAAATGGTCAATGCACCTATTTTCCATGTGAACGGTGATAACCCGGAAGCGGTGCAGTTTGTCACCGAGTTGGCCCTCGAATACCGCATGGCCTTCAAAAAAGATGTGGTCATCGACCTGGTCTGCTATCGCCGCCACGGCCACAGCGAAGCGGATGAACCGATGGCAACGCAGCCAGAGATGTACCAGAACATCAAAAAGAAGAAGACCCCCCGTGATATTTACGCCAGCCGTTTGATCGATGCTGGCCTGCTCGATGCGGCGACAGTCAAACAGATGATGAAAGATTACCGTGCAACCCTGGAACAAGGGCGCTGTGTGGTGAAAGAGGTCAACTCGGACTACCCCTCTCCGCACACCGACTGGAATCGATACACCGAGCAGGCCTGTACTGTTCTACTCGATACCGGCGTTGACAAAAAGCGCCTGCAATTCCTGGCCGAAAGACAGCAGCAGATGCCGGACAATTTCACTCGTCACCCGGCAGTGCGAAAAATTTATGAGAGCCGCGCCAAAATGGCATCTGAAGAGATAGCAGCCGACTGGGGGTTTGCTGAGACCCTCGCTTACGCCACCCTGGTCGACGAGGGTCATCACGTGCGCCTCTCCGGTCAGGATTGTGGCCGTGGCACCTTCTTCCATCGTCATGTTATCACCTACAACCAGACCGACAACAGAGCCTTTATTCCGTTACGCCATATCAAAGAGGATCAAGGCAATTTTTTGGTCATCAACTCGGTGCTCTCGGAAGAGGCGGTATTGGCATTTGAGTACGGTTATGCCACCACAGACCCCAATACATTAACCATTTGGGAGGCACAATTTGGCGACTTTGCCAACAATGCACAGGTGGTGATAGACCAATTCATCAGCGCCGGAGAACAGAAGTGGAAGCGACTCTGCGGACTGGTACTGCTGCTGCCCCACGGCTATGAAGGGCAAGGCCCTGAGCACTCATCTGCCCGTGTTGAACGCTACCTGCAACTGTGTGCACAGCACAATATGCAGGTGGTAATGCCCACCACCCCGGCACAAATTTTCCACCTGTTGCGCCGTCAGATGATGCTCAACTGCCGCAAGCCGTTAGTGGTCTTTTCACCCAAATCGCTACTGCGCCATAAAATGGCCACCAGCACCCTGGATGAACTGACAGAAGGCACCTTCCGCCCGGTTATTCCAGAAGTTGATGATCTTAATCCCGACGGCGTAAACCGTGTGGTGATGTGCAGCGGCAAGGTCTATTACGATCTGTTACTGCAACGCCGTGAAGAGCAGCGCACCGATGTCGCTATTATTCGTATGGAGCAGCTCTACCCCTTCCCCTCTGCACTAATGAAGCAGGAGCTGGATCGCTACAGCCAGGCAACTGAGTTTTACTGGTGTCAGGAGGAGCCTAAAAATCAGGGCTCCTGGTTTACCAGCCAGCACCATGTTCGCTCACTGCTGGACAACAAATTTTATCTGGAATATGCCGGTCGCCCCTTCTCAGCGGCACCGGCGGTAGGCTACCCAAAACTTCACAAAGAACAACAGCGCCAACTGGTCGAAGATGCCCTTGGGCCCCAACACACAACAAAGGACAAATAGATGACGATCAAAGTCAATGTTCCCAGTTTTCCCGAATCAGTTGCCGATGGTACCTTGGTCACTTGGCACAAACAGGTCGGTGACGTGGTCGAAGCGGAAGAGATACTGGCCGATGTGGAGACCGACAAAGTGGTTTTTGAAGTCCCTGCACCGTCGGATGGCATTATTGAGTCCATCCTGATTAAAGCCGGTGCCACCGTACTCTCCGGTGAGACACTCGCCACCCTGGGTGAAGTGGAAGCGGGTGCCGCACCCAAACCAGCACCGGCCATTGTCGAGCAGCGCTCAGCGGTGGCAACAGAGACCTTGCCTGATCAGGCCGAGACCTTCGTCACCCCGGCAGCACGCAAGATGATCGAAGAGAAGAGCCTGGATGCCAAGCAGATCCAAGGCACTGGCAAAGGGGGCAGCATTCTTAAAGAGGATGTGATCAAGCATCTGGAGAGCAGCAACCAAAAGCCCCCACCAGCCGCCGCCATCGACATTGATCAAAACAGCAGCGAGCGACTGGAGAAACGGGTACCGATGACCCGACTACGCAAACGTGTTGCCGAACGACTGCTGGAGTCACAATCCAATGCCGCGATCCTCACCACCTTCAATGAAGTTAATATGCAGCCGGTGATGGAGCTGCGGGCAAAATACAAAGAGGCATTTGAGAAAAAACACGGCACCCGCCTCGGCTTTATGTCGTTTTTTGTCAAAGCGGTCTGCGAGGCCCTCAAACGCTTCCCCGAGGTTAACGCCTCCATCGACGGTGATGATATTGTCTACCACGGTTACTTCGACATTGGCATTGCAGTTGGCTCACCCCGTGGCCTGGTGGTACCGATTCTCCGGGATGCGGACCAAATGAGTCTGGCGGAGATCGAAGCGACTATTCGTGATTTTGGTGCCCGCGCCCAAGCCGGAAAACTCAGCATTGAAGAGATGACCGGTGGCACCTTCTCCGTCACCAATGGCGGCGTGTTTGGTTCTCTGATGTCGACCCCAATCATCAATCCACCACAAAGTGGCATTCTCGGTATGCACAAGATTCAAGAGCGCCCAATGGCTGAAAATGGCCAAGTGGTGATTCGTCCGATGATGTATCTGGCACACTCCTACGACCACCGCATTGTTGATGGCCGTGGTGCAGTGCTGTTTTTGGTTGCTATTAAAGAGCTGCTGGAAGATCCAGCAAGGATTTTACTGGATCTCTAGCAGACTGTCGGACTTAGGGATGTAGAAAAAATTAAAGTACCGTTATTGCGCCGGATTTTTGTTCGCTCTGTTTAGGCAGGCATTGGGCGCATAGTGGGCTACGCAACGAATGCCTGCCTAAACAGAGCGGGCAAAAAGACCAGTAAGAGCGGTATTTTAATGAATTCTACATCCCTTAGGAAGAATCTACTGCGAAAAATGATTCATCCAGAAGTGGCATCAACCAATGCCAACACTTCAACCAGATCCCCCGTTACCTGCCACTGCAAATCAAAATCCCACAGGCGCATGCCATAGACTCTCCCGGCTTCTTCACCTTTATAAGCCGGGCGAGGGTCGCTCTGTAATAGCTGTTCGATCATGGTGCGTAAATTGGGGTGGCTCTCACTCATCTCAATACAGCGTCGTGCTGCATCAGCGGAAAAGGTGATGGTCTGTTTGCGGGGTGGTGGGCTCTCTGCAAAGCCCGCTGTCGCTTCTGAAATATTATCGGCATAGGGAATGTAGGGTTTGATATCAACCACTGGAGTGCCATCCAGCAGGTCCACCCCCTTTAAGTGCAAAATGACACTATTGACGGTTTTTTCCACACGTTCCAGTTTGATCGGCGAGATACCGATGGGGTTGGGGCGATAGGTTGCGCGACTGGCAAACACTCCAATGCGCTCGTTACCCCCTAAACGAGGTGGACGAACCGTCGGCTTCCACTGACTGCGCAAACATCCGTGAAAAATAAAGAGTATCCAGAGATGGCTGAACTGCTCGATACCGCGTACCGCCTCCGGACGATTGTAGGGAGAAAGCAGCTCAAGCGTGGCACTTGCCTCGGCCACCAGGCCAGGTTGACGGGGAATACCAAACTTCTCCTTGAAGCAGGAGTGGATAATGCCGATGGGTTGAAATTCAAATTTCATTTGTAGACGACGCAGCTTGCAATCAATTCAGGGGAGCAATCAACTCGATTGATACCTCTTGCTTATTAAACCGCGCAGGCTCCAATCCACCCAGTGCATTAAAACTCTCTTTAACCCACTCGTCATAGAGACCCGCGTTGATCCTGTTTGTATTCAACTTATGCAACTCAATCGCTTTCTCTTCGAAGGGAAAGGCCTGCTCTTCCAGCATCATGGTGTACATCTCTAACTCTTCACCAGCCAGCTCTTTCGGTTGCTCTGAGGTCATGAGTGCGTGGCTGAACTGCCGATAGACTTCCGCTATCTGATAGGTTGATGCAGTGGTGACATTGCTGATGCGGTATTCGTTGGCCTGCTTGTAGAGGTCAAGTGTTTTTTGCATCGCCTCTTTTTTACGTTTCAAGGCCTTTTTCATCGGGTTGGTGAGCGTAATCGCTGCAAATACCTTCTGGTAACTATCTGCCAGACTCAGGGTGGCATTAGCCGCCTGCTGACGCAATCCGACATCAGGATTATCCTTGCCTATTTTGTTGATGATTTTTTCAAGGTTTGATCGATAGCGCTTGGTATTTCCCAATTTATTGTGAAGGTTGGCAATCAATAAATTAACTTCAAAATAACTCATATCCTCTTTTTTAGTTAACGAAAGGTACTGCTCAAACATATTGATCGCCAGCGGAATATTGCCCTCTTGCTGGTGAAGGTCTGCCGCCTGACTTAACCAGGCACGCTTTCGCTCCGGATTACGCTCAGCGATGGCGAGTGTGCTATAGGCGTATGCCGCTTTACTGCTCTCGCCCATCTCCTTGTAGCTGTAAGCAAGCTTCTCCTGTGCACCCAGTGCAAGTTTATGCCGTGGGTAGCTGGCTGTAAAACGCCCTAACACATCAGCAGCAGCGTGCCAGTCGTTGTTATTCATAAGAGCGGCTGCGGCATCGTACTGCGCCTGGATGATAATACTGGCACCGGGAACGGTTGCAACGATACGTAAAAAGTGTGCAGCAGCGGCAACCAGATCACCATCGGCTTCTGCCTTTTCGCCCTGTTTATAGATTGCAGCGGCAAGGCGCTCTTCAACCTCTTTACGCTTTTTAGGCTCTTTAATCTGTAGCAACGCTTGCTGGGAAGTTGACTCCACAGCCAGGTAGTCTTCCAGCATAAAGTGACTGTAGGTCAACTTATACCAAATGGTACCCAGTTGTGGTGAGTCAACCGCAAGCATGCTGATTAATGAGTCGAGCTCTTTAATTGCAGCAGCATATTCATTTAATGCTAGGTGCTGGTCTGCCTTTTTATGTCGAACCTGATTGATTCGAGAGTCATCAGGAAAGCGCCTGAGAAATTGCTCAGCACTGCTGATAAATTGGCGTTGCATCTGTTCGGTCTCGGTATCTTTACGCTTCTCGTGGCTGAGGAGTGCCGCATAAGCCGCTTCTGCTGCTTTATCGTGTGGTGGATAATCATAGGCGGCGCTCTCATAGGCGAGAGCAGCTTGATCAAACTCATCCATTTCGTAAAGAGTTTCAGCATACAGAAAGTGAATTCCGCCGCTCTCTTCTGCATTTGGATAGCGAGTTAGAAAATATTGATACCAGCGTTGCGCCTGCTCAGCGTCGGGAAGCTGATTATTCCCCTGATAGCGGCTGTGATAATATTTTGCAAGGTAGATAATATTATCTTTCAGTGCTGATTCAATTAAGTTAATCGACCCTACCGAGAGTGATCCCCAAATCGTATTGTTAACATCATAACGCTCAACAAACTGCTTTCGTGCTTGTAACGATTGCTGAAAGTGACCACCTTTTTCCAGCAACGTTATCTTTTTCAGGTGATAGAGCGGTGCCTGAGGCTGATCGGCAGAGTGCTCTAGATAGAAGCTATAAACATCTGCCGCCTCACTGTAGAGTCGTTGTGTTTCAAGCTGTTCCGACAATGCCTGGTAGATCAATGCAGTGTAGGGTTTATTTCCCCGGGTATCGGCAAACTGCTGAATGGACTCAGCCCCATTCATCTGGGAAAAACTGATGGCAAATACACGCAGTACATCCTTCACCAGCTCACTTTTTCCAACCGGAACATCATTCAGATCACCTGGGGTATGAAGGTATTCGAGCAGATCAGCAAAGTGGTGGTGCGCGGCACTGATTCGATTAGAGCGATAGAGCGACCAAGCCTGTTTGTAGAGTGCATACTGGAAATAGGGCCCGGAGATGCCACGGTCGGTTATCGCCTGATAGGCAAGTGTTGCCTCGTCAAATCGACTGAGGGTAAAGAGCAGCTCACCGCGACGAAATTGTGCTTCTGCAAAAAAGGGGGATTGCGGGTGTAACTCAACCAGTTCAGTAAGGGTTTTTAAAACAATCAGTGATTCCCCCGCATAATCATACCCACGGGCAAGTTGATAACGGATGTGATCATTTTCGATTCGCTCAGGATAATCTTTCAGTAGTTGCTGGTAGATACCGATCGCTTTGTAATAGCCGACATCGGTGATTTCATCCACATCATCCAGGCTGTAACTCAGCAACTCATCCTCACTCTTCTCCAATGCCAAGCCTGCCAGTCGTTGCCGTGCCAGTGCCGCCACTTCTGGGAACAGGCTCTCAGCTGCTTGTTGATACTCTTCCAACATACCCGTCAACTCTGTTTTAGGTATTTGATGTGTTGACATTGGGCGTTGATAGGCTGAAAGCGCTTCTTCAGACTCATCAACCAGCAGATTGCCGCTACAACCACTGAGCAGCAACATGATCAATGAAATCTTTACGCAACTCATGTTTCTTGAACAAAGATCTCGCAATGAAATTGTTTTTTTGCTGAACATCATTCTACAGCCTGAACCTGGCGCGTATTCAGCGCACTGTCTTTGATATAGGCAACACGATAGTAGGCTTGATCACGATAGAGCATTAATTGATTGCGATACTGCTGTAGCGCGTCTGCGGCCTGCTCAAGCAGATCCTCTTCCTGCAAGGTGTAGAGTTGATCAATTCGCTGGCTTAAGGTCTCAATTTGATAGCCCATGTCATTGATCTGCGCTTCATATTCAGCAAACATTTGTGGCGTAGTCAGCTTTGTTTTGGTGAGATTTTTTCGCTTTTCTGCTGCGCTATCCAAAAGCTGTTGCTGGGCACGCAACTCTTTGCGGCGTTGCCAACTGCGGGGTTTAAAGCTGGCACTAAGCTCCCACATTAATAGACCTTTCAAGTGCTGATAGCGCTGTTGGTAGTCATCATACAGGTCGCCCTTGGGCAGTTTCTCAAGGGTGGTTTCAATTTGTGACAGACGATCCAACTGTTTTATGGCCTTTTCATCCAATAATTGATAAATCGCCTCTTGCTGATCAATCTCATTCAGTTGTTGCGTCAGTTGTTGGTGTTGCCTGATCAGAGACTCGTAGTGCTTGTTACCTTTAACCAGTGCCAGCAGTGGTAAAAATTCGTTATAGCGTGTTTGACGTAATTTGAGCATGTGCTGGTAGCTTGGCATATCACTCTGCCAGGTAGAGAGTTGGTCATTTAAATAACGCAGGTCATGAAGGTTTTTTAGCGCTTCAAAAAAATGATCACGGGACAATATTACCGCAATATAGGGGCCGCTCTCTTTAGGTAGATCCAGGTGCTCTTCCCAACCCCACCCTTGTGACACTCCGTGCAGCTGTGGCAGCAACTGATCGAGGAAGCGGCCATCGCCCAAAGAGTCGATCACCTCGTCAAGTTTATTAATTTCACGCTGATAGTGTGTAATCGCATTGTTATAACTCTTTTTTGCTTCATGTTGTGCGTTGGCATGTTCTTGAATATACCCCTCTAGCAGCCAGGCCTCTTTTGCCTGTATGTCCGTGCTATTGCGCTCTTTAAGCAGACGCAGTGGGGCCAGGGCACTGGCGCTTTCACCATGCTGGTAATAGGTCCACGCGAGTGTGATGAGTGCCTGGTCGGCAAATACACCATCAAAAGGGATTTTCAGTAACAGTGCAATCGCATTTTCAGTGTTGCCATATTCCAGGTGAATCTGGGCAAGAATAATGCGTGCTTTATGTTGCAACATCTCCGCTTCAGGGGTTTCTGCTTCAAGTGAAATGAGTCGATACAGTGTGCGGTAACTCTCTTTGGTTTTTTTGGACTTTTTGAGTGCCACAGCCAGATTGTATTGTGCAAAAAGATCATCCGGCGACTGTGTTTGGCGACTGACTTCGGCGGCTAAATCGAAGCGTTCTTGCGCCATCAACAGCATTGCCTGCAACCGATAGCGCTCACGCTCCAGTTCGTCGGGCAGTTGACCTTGAATATTAAGCAGTGCTTTCAACCCCGCATCGTGCAAACCACGCTGATAACGCAATTTTGCCATATAAAACCAGGCACGATCACTCACCGGGCTCTGTTGCAGTTGAGTATGGCGTGTAAAAAGTGCCTCTGCGTCATCGTGCATGCCGTAGTAGAGCAGCATGCTGCCCAACAATAGCTCGGCCTCTTCTTTGTGGTGACGTAATTTTTGTTGTTGCAGACTGATACCCAGATTAACCGCTGAGCTGTAATAGCGCTCTTGGTAGAGATCAAAAAAGGCCACCCCGTAATCGAGGTCTTTAAATGATGTGGCCTCTTCAGCACTGGCCAGTGTACTCCAGCACAACAGTATCAATACGAGAGAGAGGCGTGGTACTAGGAGCCTGCAAGGCATTAATTACCACTCCTTTGCGAGAAATTGGGCCTGTTGCTTATCCTCATCATCCCTGATTAGAAACTCGATGTTTTTGACCTCTTTTGCTTTATTAAAGTTAATTGAGGCGGCACGTTGCAGGGGACGTTGATTGGGCCCAATACCATTAAAAACAGCGGTTAACTGGTGCTCTCCACTGTGAACATTGCCCACATAGAGCCGCTGTACACCACCCCGGGAGAGCGCTTTCTGTTCCCGTGCAGTATAGAGATAGTGGGTAACGGTTTTACCATCTATCTTCAGTTCGACATTATCAACGGTAAAATATTTCCCCACATCGACAGAGAGATAGACGGCAAGTTGGGTACTGGAGGGGTATAACAGCTCCTCTTCCAGGATGAAGAGTTGACGATTGAGCTGCATAATCTCTTTTTTGAGTGATTGCAGTTGGCTATCAATATCTTCTGATGTACTTGTACTACTGTGGGCCTGAAATGAGATACTGCTGAGCAGCAGCAGACAGATAGTAAAAAAACGCACGATTCCCCCTAAGCCAATATGTTTGAGATGTTTACACGAAAAATATAATCAATCGTGCCAAGGTCTCTTTTGATTATTTAATACCATACGGATAAGTACAGTTGTATTATATTTGCGGAAAAACCATAAAAAGGCTCTTTACCAACATCGTAAGTAGGCCCTTTAGCCGGATCTCTGTTCACAGAGGCATTCCGGAAATTAGCATAATCAAACCGCATGTAATCCCAGCTTAAATTGACACTTCCCCGCTCTATCCACGAAATGGCCCCGGTATTGAATCCGTAGCTAGCGGTAATCCCGAGGGTTTGACTGCTGTAAGTACTGAGTTCCTTATCCCGCGCCATAAAATTTTGTGCATCCTGAGCATTGAAAAGGTCAGAATAAAAGCTGGCACGGTTTTGGCTGTATTGGCGATACCTTACCTCAAACAACCAACCCATAGCCGTTGGATGACGATAAAAGAGCTGCCAATTCTGGGCATTAATACCCCAAGTGTCCGAGAACTGGCGAACTTCTAGGCCGATAGCTGCCCGATACGGGAGATAGTAGAGGCCCCGCATGCCCAAGGCAGTACTGGTTCGGGTGCCAGGATAGCGCTCATAATCCCAACTTTCTGTCAGAGCATTATTGACCGTTGTTGCATAGCGGTAACGACGATAGGGGTTATTTAAAAAACCCTCATCACTGGTAAGATCAAAGGCCAGTGTTACGGTCATATTTTTGCTCAAAATCTGTGACAGCCCGAGGCGATAATTTCGCCGCTCAATTTGTTCTTCAAATACATTATCGGTGGAGCGAGTCACCGTATCACTGCCGCGGGCAAAACCCAACGAGATGTTAGTCAAATCACCAAAAAAGTCTTGTGATATGCCAATGTTAACGGTATCAGCAACATAATCATTTTCTGAGCTGGTGGTATACCCCATCGACAGCAGACTCTTGCCATTAAGGTAGTCAACATTCAGGCCATATTCGGTGCGTTCTTCATTATAAGGGCTCGCTTGCGTCACCACATCAATCGAGGCACTGCTGATAGTATCGACATAGTAGTGAGTTGACATGGATACCGGAGCCGCCACCTGTTTACGAAACAGCAGTGACGGGCCACTGATATCAACCCCTCCGCCACTATAATAGTGATAGAGCGCATCAAAACGATCTTCTGGCAGAATAGCTGCCGTCAGTGGTAAACAAGCCAACAACAGTGCGATCAGTACAAAGTGGCGTTTTGCTCCAAGAGTCTGTCTGAGGATATTGATCACAGCGAGGCGTTTTTTGTTTTCGGACAGTCTAGTTACAGCCACAACCGCCCCCCTGACCACTCTCTGCACCTCGTGCCGATTCACGCGCCTGGTAAACATGATTAAGATAGCTGCTGGAGACCGGGTTTGGATCCATCAGCATGATGGGATCAGCCAGTCGCGCACGCTCATAGGGCATCACCCAGGGTTCAATTGAACAGCCCTGGAGCAATAGTATTGTGACGAAGATAAACGGGATCAGTCGCACCAATTTATTCCCGTATCAACGCTTTAATGTCAGCTTCATATTGATCTTCAAAACCCGGTTGATAACCTTTGTGCAAGACCCGTAACTGGCCATCACGGTCAATCAGAATGGTGGTGGGCATCGCTTTTACTTTATAGAGGCGACTGAGCTCACTATCCGGATCAAAAAGAATCGGAAATGAGACCGGAATCTGCTCAAGCAGTGACTCCGCATTTTCGCGCTCTTCATCCACATTGATACCCAGCAGCGTAAAGCCCATCATCTGGTATTTTTTATACAGATCTTCGAGCAGTGGCATCTCCTGTCGACACGGCCCACACCATGAGGCCCAGAAGTTGATCATCACCACTTCACCCAGGTGATCACTCAGGCGAATATTTTCACCACTACTGCTATCAAGGGTAAAGTCGGGGGCGGCACCTTCCAATTTGCTGGCAAAGGCATGATTAAACAACAGTGCAGACAGAACAACCAGGAGGGTAAATAGCGTTTTTATTTTTCTCATTTTGCGACCTCTTTGAAAATCAAAGCTAGAAAAAAAGTGACATGCCGAAAAGCATTTCGAGATTATGCACGGTTTTTTCCCTACCCAGCAGTTCACTGCTGTAAACGTGATCCCGACTATCAACCCGCAGCGCTAACCAATCACTGACTAACAGTCGATAGCCAATACCATAATTGATGGTAAAGACTTCATCTCCGGCAAAATCAGTGATCCCTGCACCTGCGATTAGATAAAGAGCACTGTTGTAGGCGTGACCACTACTAATAAAGGCCTCACCAGGCAGTGCATTGTAACCAATTGACAGGTTGTAATAGCGGTACTCGCGCTCATCATCACTCAAAAATCGTATATTGCCGTAAAGTGACTCAGCGCTGCTCAATCCAGCCTCGCTTTTACCATAAGATGCCTCAGCAAAAAAATCTTCGCTGATATGGTAAGCCAGCCTCGCAACCATAACTGTATTGGTACCAAAGTCTTCAATGCTAATAATGCCGCCGGAAGCCGTTAGCTCAAAGTTTTCGCTATCGATTAATGCCTCACTGATTTCGCGACGCTCAATTTGAGTATCGACACCAAACTCGTCAAGCTCTGAAGCCAGTAGTGTCAGGGGGCTGGATAACAACAGCATTGCTAAAAGAAAGCAGCAAAACCTATTTTCCATTCTTTGAGTTCCTCATTATTTTCATCACTGTTAAATAACAGATACTCTTTGTACTGCAAGCGCAGTACAAATCGCTGGCTCAGATAACTTCTTAAGCCAATGGTCACATTGGCATAGTTATCTTCACGACGCTCTGCTTTAACCAGAGTTGCTTTTGGTTTAATCTGCATAATGCCACCACCCAAACTAATATAAGGGGCGACTCGCCAGGCTGGAAAAGGTTGGTGTTGAATTGCAACACCCACCATTTCGGTACTAAAAAAACGGCCTAAACCGACGTTATAATTTGCTTCGAGGCCAAGGTTAGCGGTCATAAAGTAGAGCCCTGAAAGCTCCATTGTGCGGGAACCATCCAGGCTGCCAACCATTACCGCCAACTCCCAGTTTCGCTGAGAGAAATCCCTCCAGCCGGGTGCCTTGATTATAGTCTGCTCACCTTCCAGGTTTAAAGTACGCTCCAGCTGGTGTTTGGCGACCCACCCTTTTACGCCACTCTCTGTACTGATAAGAAACCAGCGGTTTTTTCGTTTATGGATCGAGATCCACTCCCCCTCTTTAACCACGCGAAAAATAGGATAACCTCGCCCTGGGCCACTGTACATATCAAGATAAGGATCAATCACCGCAACTTGTGGTGCCGCCTCTTCTGCCTGGCTAAAGGGTGGTAGAAAAAAAAGTAGTAGCAGGGGAAATAACAACCAATACTTCAACAGCTACTCCTCCAGCGGTGCCGCAAAAGGGTTGTTGTAATATTGAGCACCAATATCCAGCCACTCACTGATCAGGCGCAGTTCCGAAGTGCTCATCCACCCCTCGTGAACACCGCCAACCTCGAACAATGATAAGAAGTAACGGCTGTTTGCACTCTCGGGGGACATGGATGGCCCAGGTGCCGGTTGCGTAATCAAAATGGGAATTGGATTACCCTCACCATCCAGTATCAACTCACCATCTTCATCGGTTTCAAACAGACCACTCTCAACTAAAATATCCTGCAACACCCCATTGTCTAGCTCTTGAAGATTATCGGCAACGAATAACTCACGGTAACTGATAAGGTAATCGGCCTGCTCGGGTGATGCACCGCCATCTAGCTGTAGTTGCGCCACCGGCACCCGCAGTAGGCCCAATTCATCGGTGTCGCTATGGCAATTGGTACAACGCACGTCATTTAGCGCAGCATCGACCCGAGCAAGATCCCAAAGCGGGTGGATATGCTCCGGGTAATTGATGACAATACGACAGAAGAGATGCCATTGATTTTGGCAGTTGGCGCTGATGGGCTGTATAAGTGCGCTGTCCAGGTCGGCGTAGCGATAGTCAAAGCTTGCATCGGGTGTGCGCTGTGCCGAATCACTCCAATGGTCAACAAATACGATGTCCGGTTGTAACTTACGAGCGGCGCAGTCAGTACTGCAACTGAGGCGGGCGCGTGTTTGAGCCATCGTCTCATCCATCTCGGGAACCATGATCGGATTCGTATTTGAGAAGAGTTGTCCAGTGGTTTCCGCCCCCACATAGGTCGTGACAGGACCCTCAATGCGACCGTGGGGAATGCCACTGTTGTGGTTATGGCAACCGTTGCACGCCAGTGTTTCGCCCGGGCGCAGTTGCATCCACATTTGATGACGATTGTGTATTCGTCGCCCGTTGGCATCAAGCAGAGCAATGGTAAAAGAAATATTGGCCGGTACCTCCACCCGCACTGAACCGTCAGGTTCGACCATGGCGTAGCCAATAATTTCACGCATCCGTTGCTGTCGGTTAATTCCCAAAGCACTACGATTAATATCCAGCGTATCCTGGTCTGGCAGTGCCACTGATTTTATTATTCTAATAAAACGTGCACGGCGATCGGCAGCTACCGTTTGCTGAGGATCAGCCAGCGTGGCGATATCAGGGTTTGCCGTATCATTGCCATCAATATCATAGACAGATCGAATATCTAATAAGCCCATTCCTTGGTCATAAAGATCACCATCGATACGATCATCACCTCTGATACCATCATACAAAGGGGTTGGCACCATTCGATCACGCAGTGCCACTACGTCACTGATAACAATCCCCTCTTCTGCAACCACCACTGGGCGCAGGGTGTGCTGATTTGTGTCGTACAGGTAAAGTCCAAACAGTGGATCGGCAGGAACCGCATCATCGTTATTGAGGTCTGTAGCACGACACGGCATGATGTGTTCTTCGCTCACAACACGGCACGGACTCCAGCTGGTGAGAATTCTGTGGCTACCATCCCAAAGTGGGTAAGCAGATAGAAACAACCCGCCTTCTGAAAGCGGCTGATCACCGAGTTGCACATTCAGCTTTGTTGCGACTTGTTGGCCTGGGCCACTTAATGTACTGCGGTTAACGGCAGTGGGTTGATCGTGGTCGATATAATTTTCGGCATCAATAATCACCAAATCACCACCGCGGTTATTTTCACCACGCACCACCTGGGTGGCTAGCAGTTTGCCATCCTCCATCTGTTGGACTTGAAGGTAATCTGTTTGGGTATCCCCATGCCCGACTTCCGCACTGTGTGCTCCGTAGTGGATTTGCAAGTCAGTACCATCTGGGCGAACAGTATGGAGGCGAATTGCATTCTGCCTGCCCATATTATCCCAGCGGCTGAAAAGAATACGCCCACTCATGAGTACCGTGGGATCAAAATCGTGACTGGCATTGAATGAAATCTGTTGAATATCGGTACCATCCGCATCCATCACATGCAGTAGTGCTGCATGCTCCTGAAGTGACTCCTCGATAGCGGTGAATTGCGGCTTCCCCTCATCCAGCAGTTGACGTTTTGCTTCACGTTGCCGCGTAGAGGTAAAAACAATACGCCCATCAGGGAGGTAGCTTGGCGCGAGGTCCTGGCCCTGTTTTGCAACAATATCACTGCTAATAATACGATTTAGCTGCTGGGTATCCGTATTGTACTCCCAGATATTCCAGGTAGGCTGCTGATCATCAGGCACGTTATCCAGCTCAGGCTCACGCACCGAAAAAAGCATTTTTCTACCGTCGTAGGAGACACTCAGGTCACGAACATCCCCCTCACCCTGCGTCAATGGCGCGGTAATATTACGCTCAGGTGCCGTCGCTGAGGCACGGTCTCTAAGATAGAGATTACCTCCGGGGCGAAAGGTTAAAAGCAGACGACCATCAAGAGGGACAAGGTCACCCTCATTGTCATAAAGCGCCCGTTTCACATAAGCAATAGAGTGATCTTCGAGTACCGTGTCCGGAGACTGACTGTCATCCACACATCCCGACAGGATGACCATAGAAGAGATTAATAATGTAGAAAAAACTAAACGCACATAACGCCCTTATATCGATTTTTAGAGCACTCTCATATAGAGAGTAAATTCAAACACAGCAATCCAGAAAAGACGAAACCCGACAAGTGTACCGCCTTCATCTCAGTACACCAAACCAGCCTAGCAGCAACATTATCCATAAACTGTGAGTTCACCCACAAACGGCCAACCTTAAAGCAGATATGCTTGAATAATGTCTAGTCTGAATAAGGATTTCTGCCCGTGAAAAAACTTGCGATCCCCCTGTTTGCCGCAATTATTTTCTGTGGCTCAGCATACGCTGGCCCACGCGAGCAAGCAAAACAACTACATGACAGGATAGCCGGTGTTCCTGCCGACTCTGTACTACTTGACCAGATGCAGACATTGATCGAAAACGGTGACGCCATCGGTGCCGCCGAACTGGCGATAGAACATCCTGACTTCTATAATACGACACTGAAAACCATTATCACACCCTGGACTAACGAAACACAAACCACCTTTGCGCCACTCAATGACTATACCGCCACCGTCATTGGTGCTATTCGTGACAACCGTGATTTTCGCACCCTGCTCTACGACGATATTCTCTATATCGGCGACCCCTCGCTTGGCGTAGCAAGCTACTCTCAAACCAACAACAACCACTACCAACAGATGGAGCAGGCCGGTGTTGACCTGAAAGCAGGCCTGATTTCGGTCACCCAATCCTCTGTTAACGGCATACCCGACACCGCCACCGCCGGTGTGATGACCAGCCGTGCGGCGGCGCAAGCCTTTTTTGTGGATGGCACCAACCGGGCAATGTTGCGATTCACCCTGCTCAACCACCTCTGTAGTGACATGGAACAGATGAAAGACAACACCCGCTCACCCGACCGTATTCGACAAGATGTCTCCCGCAGTCCAGGCGGTGACAGCCGCATTTTCATTAATGCCTGTTTAGGCTGCCATGCGGGCATGGACCCTCTGGTACAAGCATTTGCCTATTACAACTACGTGTACGATAGCGGCAGTGACCCAGAGGCCCTTAACGGTCGTTTGGAGTACACCGCCGGCAGTGTGCAACCTAAATTTTTGATTAATGCCAGCAACTTCCCCTATGGTTTTGTTACAACAGATGACAGCTGGGATAACTATTGGCGAGCAGGGGCAAATTTCCTGCTGGGTTGGGATACCAATAGCCTCGACTTGCCTATTGCCGATGTGGGAGCCAAAAGCCTGGGTAGAGAACTTGCCAATAGCGAAGCATTTGCGAGTTGCCAGGTGAAAAAAGTATTTAAAAGCATCTGTTTTCGAGAGCCTGAAAACAGTGATGACCACATCAAAATAGAGCAGATAACAGGTCTGTTTAAAACCGATTACAACATAAAGACGGTCTTTGCTGAAAGCGCCGTCTACTGCATGGGAGAATAGAGGATGATTAATCGATACACTCTCTGCTTACTGTTAGCGCTATTCGTTCTGAGCGGATGCCAAGGGGTTGACACAGAAGACAACCCGGCGGCCTCGAACAATGAACCACTACCAGACTACATTGGTCCAACAGCTCAGGATGACGATACAACACTCTTTCAAGAAAATGTGTGGGATAGCCTGCGAGCCAATAATCGCTGTGGAAACTGCCATGATCAGGACAGCAATAACCTCGCCTTTGTGCGCAGCGATGATATCAATCTTGCCTACGATGCTGCGCTGACCATCGTCAACAGAACTGACCCTGGAAGTTCCAAGATGGTGACTGAAATTGCTGCCGGTCATGGTAACTGCTGGGAGGCGAGTGCAGCGCTCTGTGGCACAAGCATAACCGGCTATCTGAATGCCTGGCTTAATCCAGATGACCCGGACCCGCTACCCGATAACAGTGAGATTGAACTGGTCGCCCCTGATATTAGAGACCTAAGTGATGGCAAACGCCTCCCCTCAGACAGCACCCTTTTCTCAACAACTGTCTGGCCGCTGCTGACACAGTATTGTGCCGACTGTCACAGTGAAGAGGCTAGTTTCCCCCAGGCACCCTACATTGCTCAAAGTAATGTCAATGTTGCCTACGACGCGGTGCGCAGTGGCCGACGAATCGATTTGAACACCCCTGCCGATTCGCGTATTGCGGTGCGTGTTCGCGAAGAGTTCCACAACTGCTGGGGTGACTGCCAAGCCAATGCCGATGAACTGACTGCCGCGATCCAACTGTTTTCAGACGGTGTTCTACCCAGCGACATCGACTCGGCACTTGTTATCAGTAAAGCACTCAATCTTTATGAAGACGGCATCGTTGCCAGTGCTGGCAATCGTTTTGATGAGTACCTGATTGTCCATTATGAACTAAAAAGTGGTACCGGTAACACACTCTACGATACCGGCGGTATAATGGATCCGGCACTCAACCTGACCTTGGACGGAAATGAAGGGAGTGACTACCAGTGGGTGGGCGGCTGGGGCATTGAACTTTTTGGCACCTCCGCACGAGGCAGCACCATAGCCAGTGCCAAACTGGCGGAGCGGTTGAAAGAAACCAACGCCTACACCATTGAAGCGTGGTTAGTTCCTGCCAATATTTCACAGGAGGGCCCTGCCCGCATCATCAGCTACTCAGCCAATACCGCCGAGCGTAACTTCACTCTCGGGCAGACGCTCTACAATTACAACTTTGCCCAGCGCAGCGGCAGCAACACCAATAACGCTGATATCAACGGTAACCCGCTACTCTCCACCGCGGATGCTGAGGAGGTATTGCAAGCCACCCAACAACACGTTGCCGTCACCTACAGCGGCACAGAGGGACGCAAGATATTTGTTAACGGCGTACTGGTTGCCAGTGAAACCGACTCCCAGGGTGACAACCTGAATGATTGGGATGAAACCTACACCCTATTGTTTGGAGCAGAGGCAGATGGCAGCTCCCCCTGGGAAGGCAAACTGCGCATGGTCGCCATCCACGAGGGGGCATTAACCGAAGAGCAGGTACAACAAAACATGAATGCCGGTGTTGGCGAGCGTTACTTCCTGCTCTTCAGTCTTAAAGACAAAAGTCAGGAAGAGGGCGACGATGGCGTCGACCTTATTGACACCCCTGACAGTTATATTTTGCTGGAAGCGAGCCAGTTTGATAACCACAGCTACCTATTCCACAGCCCTCGGTATATTTCGCTTAACGAAACCCCAGGGAATATCGACTTTGCCATACGGGGAATGCGTATCGGGATTAACAGCGAAGAGTCTGCAGTGGGTCAGGTCTATCGTAATCTTGACCTTCAGGTCGACCAAAACGATATGACACTCTCACCCTACGGAACAATTATTCCGTTACAGGAAGGCCCGAATCTGGATGAGTTTTTCCTCACCTTTGAACAGTTGGGTTCGCACAGCAACGTGGTACTGGAGCCGGTTCCCGCTCAACCACCCATGCCGGCTGACGGTGAAAGACAACCGCGTATCGGACTGCGCACCTTTGCAGAACTCAATGCCAGTATGTCGATTTTGACGGATGTACCCATAACACAGAGCGATGTACAAGGCACTTATGAGACAATCAAACAGCAGCTTCCATCCAGTAGTCGTATTGATGGCTTCCTGGCATCACATCAAATTGCGATTGCACAACTGGCAATTGAGTATTGCAACGCGCTGGTTGATGATGCCACATTGCGTAGCAACTACTTCCCTGGTTTTGATTTTTTAGCTACCTCAAACATCGCGTTTGATACCCCTGAAAAACGAGACCGGCTACTGGACCCGATGATTCTGCGTATTAACGGCAGCAATCTCGCCACACAACCGGATCCGGCGGTAATTAAACAAGAACTCAACAACCTCATCGACCTGCTGACCAGTTGCGGTGAAAGTTGTAGTAGTGATCGAACATTTGCCGTTGCCAAGGGCAGCTGCGCTGCACTACTAGCCAGCGCCGTGATGACAGTGCAATAAGGAGCGAACATGAGCAAAAAAAATAAACACCACGGGTTAAACCAGCCTCTCCTGCACACCCATCACCGTCGCCCCTACAGTCGGCGAGACTTCCTTGCACAAGGACTGATGGCCGGTGGTGCTATGGTGATGGCCCCCTCACTATTCGGGTTAAACAGTGCTCAAGCAGCACTCGCCACTGATATGGAAGCGCTTAAAATCGCCTGCAATATCAATACGGTTGGCGCAGGCATGATCCCCTTTATCTGTTTCGATCTTGCCGGAGGAGCCAGCATTACCGGCTCCAATGTTCTGGTTGGTCAACAGGGGGGGCAGCTCGATTTCATCTCAACCCAGGGTTATAACGTGATGGGCGTTCCGGCGGATATGATCCCCTCGCTGAACAATCCCCTAACCAGCCTGCCCTACTATGATAGCTCGCTGGGCCTCTCTTTTCACAGTGACAGTGGCTTTTTACGGGGTATTAAAGAACGCATCAGCCCTGAAACAGTCGCCAATATCAACGGTGCCGTTATCCCCGCACGCTCGGAAAATGACACCGGCAACAATCCCCACAATCCGATGTATGGCATCGCCCAGGCGGGAGCCTACGGTGAACTGTTACACCTGATCGGCTCAGTAAGCTCTGAGTCGGGTGGCAACTCGATCTCACCCGCCGAGATGGTTCGCGCCGCGTGGCGTCCAACCAAGGTTGATCGCCCCAGTGATGTGACCGGTTTGGTGGATACCGGAAAATTAGTCGGACTACTAGAGCAAGCAGATGCGGTGGCCGTATTGGAATCCGTACAACGGATCAGTGCCGCAAAACTTGGACACATCCAGACCGGTGTCACCCAGGATGCGCTGATCAAAGATCTCCTCAGTTGTGGTTATGTTAAAACCGCTGATTTGGTTGATCGCTACGGCGACCCCAGCGCCCTCAACCCAACGCTTGATACGGATATTGTCGGGCCTGGTGGAATCTTCACTCAAGCTGAATATGATAATGATCGAGAGTTCCGCAAAACAGCCTCTGTAATGAAAATGGTGATTAACGGCTATGCCGGTGCGGGTACCATCGCCATGGGGGGTTACGATTATCACACCGGTGAACGCGGCACTGGCGAACAGCGTGACCTGCGCGCAGGGCGCTGCATGGGTGCCTGCCTGGAGTATGCCCACCGAGTGGGCCAGCCATTGATGATGTATGTGTGCAGCGACGGCTCTGTCTTCAGTAACGGTAATCTCGATGAGAGCGAAGAGGGCCGAGGAAAAGGTGTTTGGACCGGTGACAGCTCAGCTGCTGCGGCCTCGTTCTTTTTGGTTTACAACCCACTGGGACAACCACAGCTACTGGGGGGCAGCGCAGATGAACAGGCCCGGCAACAACAGATTGGCTACTTCCGCCGCGATGGCTCTGTCGAAACCGCAGCCACGCCTGCCGCCAATAACGTCAACCTGCTGGTCGAAACCGTCGTCCTCAACTACCTCGCCCTGCACGGTCTGCAAGGCGATTTTGAAGGACGCTTCCCCAACCACCGGTTAGGCAACTCAACCTTAAGGGATAGTCTGACCGCATTTGCCAGCATAAAGCCAGTATTATAAAACAAGGGTACTCCTAAAAACATATTTCACAGATTTTAGCCATCGTTATTTTTATTGCAGCGACTGCTGGTAAATTCGCGCTGTATCACAGACAATATCCGCATTCAGCGAGTGTGGATATCCTGCTCCCCGTTTTCCGTAGCGTAATACCAACGCTACCTTGTGCCCGTTTGAGGTTCCTGGCGTCATGAAAGTCCCAAAAAAAATTCAACCGCTCATTGATGATGGGCTTATTGATGGTGTTATTCGCCCCCTGATGAGTGGTAAAGAGGCATCCGTCTACCTTGTTCAATGCGGCAATGAAGTTCGTTGCGCCAAAGTTTATAAAGAAGCCAACAAACGCAGCTTCAAACAGGCCAGCCAATACCAGGAAGGTCGCAAGGGGAAAAACAGCCGCCGTGCCCGCGCCATCGAAAAAGGCTCTAAATTCGGTCGTAATCAGCAAGAAGAGGCGTGGCAAAATGCCGAAGTAGATGCACTCTATCGCCTTGCAGATGCTGGCGTACGAGTGCCGCAACCCTATGGCTGTTTTGATGGGGTATTGCTGATGGAGTTAATTACTGATGAATCGGGTCAAGTCGCTCCCCGCCTGAACGATGTTTCAATGTCTGCGGAGCAGGCGGAAGAAGACCATTTTGTAATGATGATGTATGTCATGCGCATGCTCTGTGTCGGCCTAGTTCACGGAGACTTATCGGAGTTTAATGTCCTGGTGGATGAATATGGCCCGGTGATTATCGACCTGCCCCAAGCCATTGATGCAGCGGCAAACAACCACGCCCAACGAATGCTCGAACGTGATGTCAACAACATCACCACCTACTACGCACAATATGTTCCTGAGCTGCTGGAGAGCAACTACGCCAAAGAGATCTGGAACCTGTATGAAAATAGCAAACTCCACCCCGATTATGAGCTGACAGGCGAGTTTGAAGAGGATGAACAAGCAGCCGACGTGGATAGCGTACTGGAAGAGATCAAAGCCGCTTTTGAAGAAGAGCAGCGGCGTAAAGAGCGTTTACGTGAAGCGGAAAGCCTCGATTGAGATCACCTCTATAGAATCTCTGGCTCAACCACTATGCACTACACATGGTCGACCGGTAGTCCCCCCCCCACAGCAGACAGATCATTAGATGCCCGAGATAAGCATGTCGATAGCACCAAGAATTTCGTAACGAAGGCTCTCTAAAGAGGTTACTTCAGCTTTTAGAATTGAGATTGGAACTGAAGTCATTTGGTGAGTTAGTAATACAAAATCACCTTCATCAAGGTGAATAACCGGGCATAATTTTTTTGCATCTGTGTTGTTTAAAACTCCGTGGGGCGATAAAGGAATGACTAAGCGAGAGTTCAAGTCACCAAGCAATGAATTTTGAACATCAATGAAATATGGGTAAACATCATTTGATGCACTATCTTCATTTTTATAGAGGGAAAATTGAGCCATTAAAAGTCTCGGTAGGCATCGGAGAATAAACCATTGCTATTTGCTAGTTTATTCAATTCATTAATGGCTTTTTTATTGTTTTCCAGCCAGTTAGATCGTTCATATTTTCTCAGCTCATCTTCAAGTGCGTGCTCTAGTGTGGCTGAAAGGTTGATTTTTAGGCTTCTTGATTTTGAAAGCAAGTCACTGTTTATACTTAAATTTGTAGCTTTTTTGCAAGCATTTTCGTCATATAGCTGCGGCATAAAATTCACTCCATATAGTATATGCGCATACTTAGTGCGCATAATAAATGTAGCAAAAGCAGGAGCGTCTAACAAGGATAAGGGGGCAAGTAGCTTGAAAAACGCCGACTGCGTCACATCGGTTTTCATCTTATTTGCTTATGTGGATAGCAGGTAAAATTCAGCCCGCATAAAGCAGTCATGAGTTGTTCGGAGCCTCCCTATTCACCCTCACCCGGTTATTGGTATCCCGGCTCTGGCGAATCAAACCATCACCGGTAACAGTGTGTGTCGATTTTGCTAGTCGATCGTAGAGCAGCACATTAACCGTTGCCGCTAAATTCATACAACCGACCGTGGGAACATAAACAACAGCGGCGGCACAATCGATAATCGCCTGGCTGATGGTGCCATCTTCAGGACCAAAGACATAAAAAGCACACTCTGGATGCTGAAACTCTGGCAGTGGCGTTGCTCCCTCGACCAACTCCACACACACCAACTGGCTACTGTCAGGCTGCTGATCCAGCAACGATTCAACCGCAGTCAGTGGAATCTGCTGTCGTCTATTTTTCGTATCGGTTTGAAATTTTGTGGCACGGTCATAACGACTTCCGGTATAAAAGACAGCATCCGCCCGATAACAACCTGCGGCCCGCATCACCGCCCCGACATTGGATGGTGTTTTCGGATCGCACAGTCCAATGGTTACTTTTGATACGCTCATGCCTGTTCACTTCGCTCTGTCAGGTTTTTATACGGAAAATTTCGATAGCCGATAATAGCTCAGGCATCAAATGGATGATATAAACATGGGCATTAAGGGATGTAGAAGTCTCTGAACACACTTTGAAAAAGGGACTGTTTTTTCTTATCCCATGTACTTAACGTTAAAAAAACACTATAAAAGATAATCAATTTTTTATAAGCACTCTTATGTTGTTTCCTTGCCTCAGGATCAAGCTTAATGCGGACATCTCTTTTCACAATTAAAACGGTTTCTTCGATTTTCGAGGTGATCCCATTTGATCAATACCACGACAAACAGAATCTTCTTATTCAAATATTTAGCGGATTAGGCTCAGAGATGCTGCAACACGTTGCAGAGGAAATTACCTTGCAACTGCCCCAGGCTGTCTGTATTGGCGCAACCACAGATGGTGAGATCAACAATACATGCGTCTCAACACAACACTGCGTTATTTCAATTAGTCATTTTGACAATACTCAGATTCGCTCTCATCTCTGTACTAATCCAACAAGCTACGAAGCAGGCTATGAACTAGCCAAAACACTAACAACCGATAAAACAAAACTTCTCATTATCCTATCCGATGGCACGACCACCAATGGTGATGAACTACTACAGGGCATCTATGCTTATGCCCCGGACTTGATGATTGCCGGTGGTATGGCCGGTGATAATGCCTCATTCAAACAGAGTTACATCACCAACAATGGTGAGCTGATTAAAGAAGGCGCGGTTGCGGTTGCACTTGATAGCGAACAACTTCAAGTTCATAACCATCATAGCTTTGACTGGCAACCAATTGGTAAAAAGTTGTTGATTACCCGTGCGGAAAAGAACCGGGTTTACACTATCAATAATAAACCCGCCGCGTCTATCTATGCTCATTACCTGGGTTCGGATATTGCACAGCAGATGCCCGCCACCGGCATTGAGTTCCCACTGATCATGGAGAAAAATGGCATATTGGTTGCCAGAGCCATTCTGGCGATGCACGATGATGGTTCACTCAGTTTTGCCGGTAATATTCCACAAGAGTGCGAAGTACAATTTGGTTTTGGTAATACCGCTTCCATCATCAACAAATCGATCAGCGGTGCCTCACAAATAGCCAATAAATATGTTGAGACCTTTTTCATCTACTCCTGCATGGCGAGACGGCGCTACATGCCGGATAACATCGACATTGAAATTGCACCCTACGCAAATCACGCCACCACCGCCGGTTTTTTTACCTATGGTGAGTTCTTTCATACGCCCAACGCTAATGAGTTAATGAATCAGACACTGACAGCAGTGGCACTAAGTGAATCAACACAATCAATTTCAACCACCACAGAGCCTTTACAAGATGAAGTGAAACAGCATGTGGAGACAGTACAAACCTTTAACGCACTCTCAAACCTGATTAAAACCTCCACCGACGAACTGAATGAAACCTTTGAGCTGTTTGACAACGGGCAGTTCATCCTCTTCAAACGGCGCAATGAAGCGGGCTGGCCGGTTGAATATGTTTCAAACAACGTTGCCGATATCCTGGGTTACAGTGCCAAAGAGTTTCAGCTGGGCAACATCGACTTTCTATCACTGATTCACCCGGATGACCTGAATAAAGTGGTCAGTGAGACCAGCCGGGCAATCAACAACAATAGCTGCGATCACTACATCTATGAACCCTACCGGTTTCGCAAACACGACGGAGGATACCTGTGGCTCTATGACACCACCCGTATCATCCGAGATGAAAACCACCAAATAACCCACCTGGTCAACTACCTGACCGACATCACCACGCGTAAAAAGGCAGAACAGGAGCTCCATCTGTACGCCTCAATTTTCCACAGCTCCAGTGAAGCGATCGTGGTAACCGACAAACAGAGTAAAATCATCTCGATTAACCCCGCATTCACCACCATTACCGGTTACAGTGAAAGCGAGGCAGTGGGTCGCACCCCCAACTTTTTATCCTCAGGAAAACACGGCATTAACTTCTACGATTCGATGTGGAAAGAGCTGAATGAGACCGGAAAGTGGCAGGGAGAGATATGGAATCGAACCAAAACGGGAGAGCTGTATGCGGAGTGGCTCTCCATCAGCACCATTCTCGATAAAGAGGGTGAAGTGGAGAACTACATCGCTCTGTTTTCGGATATTACCGAAACAAAGTTGATCAGCGAACGGGTTGAATTCCTGGCTCATCACGATGCCTTAACCGCCCTGCCAAACCGAATTCTGTTTCAGGACAGAATGCACCAATCGATAGTAAATGCCGGACGTCAAAAGAGCAAAGTAGCCCTGCTCTACCTTGATATAGATCACTTCAAAAGTGTGAATGACTCACTGGGACACCGCATCGGTGATCTACTGCTCAAACAGGTGGTTACCCGCTTGCAAGAGACCCTTCGCCAGGGTGATACCATCAGTCGACAGGGAGGTGACGAATTCCTGATACTGATTGACAACATGTCAGATGTTTCACCCGTGATGTGTGTGATAGAAAAAATAACCCAGTCGATGAAAGTTTCTTTTAATATCGATGAGCATCAGATCCACACCTCCACCAGCATTGGCATTGCGATCTATCCTGATGACGGCAATGACTTTGATACTTTGCTACAGCACGCAGACACCGCCATGTATCACGCCAAAAACAGTGGCCGTAACACCTACCACTTCTTCACCTCTGAGATGCATGCCAAAGCCAGACAGAAACACTTTATGCAAAACTATCTGCACGATGCGATTCCGAACCAAGAGCTGTGCCTACGCTTCCAACCGCAATATTGCCTTCACTCCAAACAGATTATCGGTATCGAGGCGCTGCTGCGCTGGAACTCAAAGGTACTGGGTTCGGTACCCCCTGAGCAATTTATTCCGATCTCGGAAGAGAATGGTCAGATTATTGAAATTGGCAATTGGGTAATGAAAGAGGCTTGTCTACAGTTAAAACAGCTGCGTAACTTGGGTCACCTCAATATCACTATGGCCGTCAACATATCGGCCTTGCAATTTAAACAGGCAAACTTCATCACTAATCTGCTCTCGATTATTGAAGAGACCGGGGTGCCCGCAGCCAACCTTGAACTGGAGCTGACAGAGTCGATATTGATCAGCAATATTCAGCGTAACCTGGATACCCTGACCGCACTAAAAGAGGCGGGCTTTAAATTGGCAATAGATGATTTTGGAACTGGCTACTCCAGCCTCTCCTACCTCAAGCGCTTCCCTGCCGATGTACTTAAAATTGATCGTGCCTTCATCAGCGATATTATCGAAGATGAGAGTGATAAGTCGATCGTCAATGCCATCATCGGACTCTGTAAAAACTTCAATCTAAAGGTGATTGCAGAAGGGGTAGAGACAGCGGAACAGTTTGAACACCTCCAGCAACAGGGGTGCGATATGATTCAGGGCTACTTCTTCAGCAAACCCCTCAGTAGTCAAAAACTGGTAGAAAAGTTAGGGCAGCAGCACCGTCACCTGAAGGCCACCCAAAGCTGATTGTTGAAAGTTAATCTCTCCCTGATAAAGCTCAATAATATCATTAACGATGGCAAGTCCAAGACCTGACCCCTGCACACTCTCATCGATGCGGACACCGCGTTCAGTCAAGCGGGACAACAGCGCACTGTCACACCCCTCGCCGTCATCCTCAATGGTCATCACCATCCCCTGTTGACAGCTTATTTTACAGACAACCTGCTGCTGCGCCCATTTGCAGGCATTGTCCAATAGGTTGCCCAGTAGCTCCAACATATCATTGCGATCAGCGGTATATTCGCAGCAGCAATCAATCTCATAATGTATCTCTAAGGCTTTTTTCTGATAAATGCGTTTAAGCAACTCAACCAGCGTAGGCAGCTCATCTCCCACCTCAAAGTGTTGCCCCGGCAGACCGGAACCCGCCAGTCGGGCGCGCTTTAATTCGCGCTCCATCAACTGTTGAATCTGCTGGGTATGCTGGCTCAGCTCCTGCTTCAAGTGGCTACCAGCAGCTTTCTGTTCAGCCAACTGCACCAGCAGATTAAGCGGGTGTTTGAGGCTGTGAGCAAGATTACCCATGGCATTACGTGAGCGCTGCAGGCGCTGCGCCAGCAAGTGGAGCAGCCGATTAACCTCTTCAACCAGCGGTTTCACCTCCTGCGGAACTTCCGTGGAGAGGCTGCTTAAATCCCCCTCTGAAAGCGCTTCCAGCTCATTAATGACCGGTTGCAGTGATAAAAATGAGCGTTTGACCACCCAGCGCTGCAACAACAAAATCCCACCCAGCATCAGCAGACAAGCAAAGGCAAACAGTTGGCTAAAATAGTTCAGGGAGTTTTGTAGTGCAGTAATATCTTCTGCCACCCAAATTTTTACGCTCTGCTCATTGAGCTGAAAGTCGGCATACCACAGCAGCAGGTCCTGATTGTCAGGGCCAGACTGATGGTACTGCAAGGGAGTTAAAATATTCAAACTGTAATCCCACAACGAACGGGAACGCAGCTGTTGCCCCTCAACCTCAATCAAATAGTAGTGACCGGAAAATACCCGCTGGTAGATATGTCCCACATGGGCCGCCTTGAGTGACCACTCTCCCGACTCATCTTTTTGCAGCGAGGCCAACAGCGCTTCACCATCGTGCTCCATGCGAGAGAGCATCATCTGCTCACCAATTTGATTCACGCCTGTGGTGCTCAACCACCACAGCGACAACATTAACAGCGTGAGTGCCGCACCCAGGCCAACATACAACCGCACCTGCAGTGACTTCACTTAAGGAAGCTCTGAATAAGTGGGGTTAGAATTAGGCTGAGAGGAAATTGTTCTCATTTGTTTCGAAATGCGCAGTAATAGTCGCTCTATTGGTGCGATTTTCGAGATAAATGAGGGCAATTTCAGCCAGCCTAAAATAATCATGACTTGTTCAGAGCTTCCTTAAGCTTTCCAGAAAAGAGATACCCCTGACCACGACGGGTCTCAAAGAGTGATTTCCCCAGCTTATTACGCAATCGATTGACATACACCTCAATCACATTACTGTCTCGATCCGCATCACCTTCGTAGACATGCTCAGTCAAGCGGCTCTTCGAAAGAATCGTGCCGGGGTGACTCATAAAATAGCGTAGTAGCCGGTACTCAGTGCCGGTGAGTTCATATTCATGGCCCGATGGACTGGTGGCGATCTGCCGCTCTTCATCCAAGCTGACCCCGCCCACCTCCAGACCGGGTGCCGCTTTGCCGTGAGCCCGTCGCACCAGAGCATCGACCCGTGCCAACAGCTCCTCCATATGAAAAGGCTTACCAAGGTAGTCATCCGCCCCCGCTTTAAGCCCATCCACCCGTTCGTGCCAGGCATCACGTGCCGTCAATACCAGCACCGGCACCTTATTCCCTTTGCTACGCCAGTTTTTCAACACCTCCAGACCACTGCGCTTTGGCAACCCAAGATCAAGAAGAATCAGGTCATAAGGCTCCTCATCGCCCATAAATTCAGCATCCACCCCATTGTGCACCAGATCCACCGCGTAGCCTGATTTGCGCAGTGTCTGCTGAATAGGTTCCGCTGTTGCCAGATCATCCTCAACAATCAAAAGACGCATAACTACTCCTGTTCCCGTTTGAGAATATCACCATTGGCAGCGTCAAACTTCAGCTCCCAGACACGCCCTTTGTGATCCAATATCTCAATTTCATAGATCACCCGACCCTTCTCCTGCTCCAACTCCACCTCAAGAATATGCCCATCAATCTGTTGACGGCTGATCGCCAAAATCTCCTCAAGGGGGAGAATCTCCCCCAGTTGCCGAAGCTGCAAGGCGCGTGACTGATCATCGTCAGCCACGCTCTGTGCAGAGATAAGAACCACTACCACCACGGTGATCAGTTGGCTTAATCGTCCCATTGCCCAAATCCTGGAATATTGATTTGATGTTCGTTATACGACCCACTATCCGCCTCAGTATGGCACACCTCACAACGGCTAAATGAGTTTACCTCAGGATTATCCCCCACCATGCGTTTTGGCAGCTCATCGTGCTTGCGAATAAAATAGCGCGTCTCACTGATGCGCAGCGGTGTCTGATTATCGGCAAGTGACTTCATCATCGCTTTCGAGCGTTTATAGTCAGCGTGTTCAGCGGAATTTTTAACCAAATACTGTGTTAACTGCTGTTGGGTTTCACTATCCAGCTCTGCATTTTCACCAAAATGATCCTCCAAATCACCCATCATCTTTTCCCATGAACGAGCGGGTAAAAAACCGGGTTGATACGCCATATGACAATCACCACACTCTTCACCGTAACTGGCGTTGCTCACTGGAGCCACATCCAACGAAGCACCATAACTGCGTTTGTGCTCATCATCACCAATGGCACAACCAACAATTAAAAAGCCAGATACTAAAACGATCACTAACAATATATTTGATATTTTCATCATCCAATCCTCTCTGTTCTATCTGTGGGATACTAATAACGTATCAAGAACGTTAAAAAATCCGCTTTCTCCTGTGCCGTACACTCACGACCAATCGTCCACTTACAATTGCGTTTAAACCATTTATTGATCTTCTTGCGCTCCGTTAAGCGCTCACGATTAACTGCAGGAGCCATCGGCTCGATCAACTTGCCTGTTTTAGCGTGCTTGCCCCTCTGGCCCGGATGATCACCATGACAGATTGTACAGCTACGCTGCTGAGCAGTTTTTTTATCGACAAACACCGCGCCCCATAACCGTTTGCCCGCAGAAGCATCTGCCTGAATCCCCTGCTGTTGAAACTCAGTCAGCATCTCATTTGCCAAATCAGCGACAGCGACCTGACTGGTAACAAAGATCATGCTGGAAATTAAAATAATAGGAAATCGTCTCATTGCATCACCTCATCAGAGTTAACCGGTTGAACCTTCTGTTCCGCTATTTCGGCCTGCTTATAACCATCAATCATGCTTTGCACCAAATTCTCCCGGTGTTGCAGGCTGGCCACCACCACTCCAATCACATGCAGCCCCACCAAAAAGAGTGTGAAGTTAGCAAAAAACTCATGCACCTCTTCAAAGCCCTCGGCCAACGCATCACTCACCCCCGAAACCATACCGACAAGCGGCCCGGAGAACTCCATTGCACCGTAGGTCAGCATGCCGAAAAAAACCGTCATCACAATACTCACCAACAGTGCAATCACCATCGCACCCCCTGCCGGGTTATGCCCCAGATAACGTTTAGCCCGAAACAGCAGCACATCTTTCAGGTAAGATTTCACCTGGGAAGGTGACTTCACAAAATTGCTAAAACGGGCATGACGTGGGCCAATAACACCCCAAATAAGGCGAAAAAGAATCAAACCGATGATGATATAGCCGGCAATCACGTGCAGATCGAGAAAATCATCCTCAGTGATAAAGGCAAATAGAAACAGAGAGACCAAACTCCAGTGGAAGATACGCAATAGCAGATCCCAGACTTTAATTGGTCGCATTGACATGTGATTCTCCTTTCTCATTTTGTTGCATTCACCTTAGCAAGACAAACTGAAACAGAACTGAAAACAGAGAAGGTATTGATGAATAAAAAGGGATGATACTGAACATGAAATTAAAAAGCTTCAAACAACACGAAGGCCAGAGATGTGCATCTCCGCCGTCACAAAAGGCGAGCTAATTTATGGTGCAGGGAGGCTATCCGAACGAAATCTTACCGATATCGAAAGATTAATCGCACGTCTGGAGGTGGCACCCTTTGAAGATCATGCATCAGAACATTTTGGGCAACTAAGACGGACAGCCGATTGGCCCCTCTGACATGACGATTACTGGCCACGCAAGAGCCATGGGGTTAATCCTAGAGACTAATAACAAAAGCGTTTGAGCGAGTGCCGGGGCTTCGGGTTGAGACTAATGCAGACCAGACAACGCCAACCACCCCCGTCTCATCCAGATCTTTGGGCTCAATGCCTTTGCTGGTAATACCACAGGCAATCGTAGCTCGAAAGTGTGAACTGAGTTCTATCATACTTCTTGCTTTGGTGCTCAGAGTGCGCCACTGTAACACTAAGGGTTGCCTGAATTTTGCAGATAGGCCTTTTGTGCCTGACGGGAGACTTTCATATCACCAATTTTTTCGGTGAGCCCTTGCAACGAAGCCTGGGTCAACTGACGTAACTGTTTATCCCGTGTCACAATACGTTGGAGTGCTGCCTGCATTGCTTGCTGCTCTGAGTTTAACAGCGGCAATGCATCATAATTTTTAAAAAAATTATCACGCTCATCCTGTAGTACAAGCATCTCCTGCCAGTTTTCATCACTGGCCAGCGCGTACATTTTTTCAGTCAACTTTTCAGCGTTTAGCAGTAATTGTAATTTTTCACTGGTCATTTTCTATGGTGTTGGTGAGCCGTTGTGAAGTGCCGTTGGAATACCGTCCCAGCCCTCTTTGACTTCGCGCAACAGAGCAATCACTTCATCAATCTGTGCGATATCGTTATTGCGATTGGCATCCACAAGCCGTCCTTCCATATAGTCATAAAGGGAGTAAAGGTTTTGAGAAACTTCTCCCCCTTTATCCATATCCAGGCTGCCTCGCAGTCCGCCAATAATGGAGATGGCCCAAAAAATAAATCGCCCTTTTTCGGCAATATCTCCGCGTTCAACAAAGCCTTTTGCGATGGCTAGTTTATCCAATGCACCTTCCATCAGCAGCTGAATAAGGCGATGGGGGGATGCAGCCTCGACCCCCGACGACATGCCAACCTGACTATATTGGTTGATACTTTTTCTGGAATTCGGAAATGACATTAAACAGCCCCAACAAATTATATTTTAGAAACCCCACTTGTGCAGGAGTCTCTTTTAAGCAACCTACTGATTATTATTCATCGCACTCAACTGAGCAACCAGATAAGCTCCCGTTGAGTTCATTCTGGAAACCAACCCATCCAGAGTACTATATTGTTTGAAATAGTTATTTTCACGATTTTCAAGCAAGGTTTCCATACGCAGAATATTATTATCTAAACGTTTGACGCTGTCTTTCAAACCATCTGAGCGAATATCGATAAGACCGGTACTGGATTGGAGCATCACATCAGCAGAATCGGCAAGCCTCATTGCAATACCATCGGTCGCATTTCCAAACAGGTGAGCCACATCGGCAAAATTATTGGCCATAACAGTATCGAAATCAGATTCATCAAGCTCTAGCTTACCGGTATCTCTGTTTGTCGTAACCCCGACTTCTGACAACATCGTCAAGCTACCACCTGAAACGGCGGTATTGATCTCATTTCTAAACTCAGAAATAATCCTGCGCAATGAACTATCACCAGCCAGCTTGCCGGTATTGACAGCACCAAGCTGATCAATTTTAGTTAAAAGATCGTTATAGCTGGAGACAAACCCTTCGACTGATTTCTTAACTTCATCCTTATCGTTAGCAATATCGACTCGACTGCTGCCAACACCGGTCAACTCCAGGCTGACACCGCCAATAACATCACTAATAGAGTTGGAAGCCCGCGTGATGCCGGTGACACCATCGACCGAAAACAGTGCATCTAACTTACTCAGATCGGCCATTGCTGTGCCAGGAAGGTCAGGGTCATCGTTTAGTGTTGATAAACCGAGTGTAGAGGTGTTACCAGTACCGGCATAACTGACCTGAACACGTTCATCAAAGCCACTATTTTTAGCGGTTAAACTAAGCTGTTGGTCACCATTGTTGCCGGTAATAATAGTCGCCGAAACAGAGCTGTTATCGGCATGGGAGTTAATGGCATCGCGAATTTCCGCCAGGGTCATCCCGGCACCGCCATTATAGGTATCGATAGAGAAAGTGCTGCTTCCAGCGGTTATGTCGAGTGCATCTGCAGCATCTGCACCACCAAAGGTAGCGGTTGCTGAAACCATACCGGCAGAGCCCATTTTATGGGCTTCAGCCAGGCGATCGACTGTTAATTGGTAGCTGCCTGCTGTCGCATTGCTGTCTGCGGTTGCCGTAGTAACGGCATCATCACTGCTGGTTCCTTTGTAAGTTTCAAATTTATCAAGGCTTGCCAACTCATCCATTGCAGTTTTAAAGCTATCTACCGCACTACGAAGTGTTCCGTAACCACTGATTTGGTCTTCGTAATTCTGTTTCCGCTCTTCAAGGCGCAGCAGCGGAATCCGCTCAACCCCCATCATCGCTTCAACAATGGCATTGACATCAAGGCCCGATCCTATGCCCGGAGCACTAATAGTAGCCATGGTAACTTACCTCCAAAATAGAGATCCTGAATGATGTGTTATCACCACCATTCAGGCTTTCTCTTGAAACATTGTTCCTGTCATCTCCGTTAATCGATGGGACATTGCCAGCACCTCTTCTGAAGGCATCTGGCGAATTACTTCATTTTTTTCAATATCCATCACCTTAACAACGGTTCGACCACTTTTTTCATCAACTTCAAACTGCAATTCACGACGATACTGCTGGATATGATCATTTAAATTTTTGACCACATCGTTTAGTTCATCATTTTTTCTCTTTGCGTCACTGCTTTCATCTGCCTTTCGGCTTGCATCCACTAGTGGTACAGCGGCTGTTTTTTGTGTCGCACTGGTCGTTGTGTTTTGAGCACGTTGGCTTGGGTTGGGGTTTTTTGTAACGGCTGATGGGTCCAATGGCAACTGCGTAGGAATATTCATGCGCATTGTCCTTTTTTTACATCGTGACTAACGATACCTTCAGGCGGAACCCTGAAGGCATCACCCTGATCAATTACCGTAGCAGGCTTAAAACACTTTGTGATGCCTGATTGGCTTGTGCCAGCATCGCGGTACCGGCTTGCTGCAACACCTGCCCTTTGGTCAGATTCGCTGTCTCTGTTGCGAAATCAGCATCCATAATACGACCACGTGCTGCTGCCTGATTTTCGGCGTTGATACGCAGACCGTTAATCGCAGACTCCATTCGACTCTGTGCTGCACCCAGATCCGCTCGAGTACTGGTGACGGTATCGATAGCAGCATCAAGGTTGGTCATCGCTGTGGCAGCATTAGCGGAGCTAGTAATATCACCACCAGTTACCGCAGTGATAGTCGCAGCAGAGCTGTAGTTAGATGTGGTGACCGAAATCTGATTATCCGCTTGGTTATTGGCACCCACTTGGAAGTTGAACTGTCCTGCATCTGCTCCAAGAACAGCCAGTCCATTGAATTCAGTGGAGGTAATTACTCGGGTCACCTCCTCCCCAAGTTGTTGGAATTCAGCATCTAGGTTAGCACGGTCACTTGCGGTATTGGTACCGTTTGCAGACTGCACTGAAAGCTCACGCATACGCTGCATCAGATCACCAATTGAACCCAGCGCCCCTTCCGCCGTCTGCGCCATGGAGATACCATCTGAGGCGTTACGAATGCCCACATTCATACCCTTGACCTGGGCATTCATACGTTCTGCAATGGCGAGGCCAGCAGCATCATCCTTTGCGCTGTTAACACGCAAGCCGCTTGAAAGACGTGCCATTGAGGTGTTCAACATGCTGTCGGTGCTAGCAAGTGAACGTTGTGCGGTCAGTGCTGCAATATTAGTTTGAACTGAAAGAGCCATTTTTGTATCTCCCAAGACTTACCCATACTAGCAAGGTATAGCCTCTTTTAAAATTTTGCTTAGCGGATATATCTTTCAAAATGTCGAAGATATTTACCGCTCCCAGTTCACCTAACGTCCCGGGAACTGAGTTCCTTTAACTTTTCTCAAAGAAAAAGAGGATGAAATCAATAAACAAAATAAACTTCTTTTAAATCAATTTATTAATCAATAAACAAAAAGAAAAAACCAACCTAAATCAGTTGTCTGGTGCCAAAAAACATCTAAAACATAAAACGCTCGCTCAGTTTTTCACGTGACTCTTCAATTATTGAAGCCAATTGAGCTTCGTTCAGGTTTAGCCCCTCTAATAATGTGAGTACTGGCTGGTTTAGGTGTTGATAAACGACGATCAGGTCGCCTTCATGTAATAGCTGATCGATATGATGGGCCAACGCCAATATCGACGATTGATACTGGGAGTTTTCTTCATTCTTGGCAGCCGTTTCATCACCCTGCCCTCTCTCTTCATCAATGCCATACAGCCGCTTGATTGCCGTCATCGAGACCAATGGCATGTGAAGCGTTACTGAAATCCAGTCGATTAATGGCCCACGTTCAAGTTCAAATGCCTGCTGTTCAAGTTGATCATACCCCTGCTCTTTAGTGCTTAACTTCAACTGTTCATCACAGGTTTCGGGGAAATTAGCCGCCAGCGTCATCGAGCTAATGTCGTGGATAATGCCGGTAAACTCCATCTCTTCTGCCAACTGACGACTGATATGAGTACCAATAAGCTTGCTAATCAAGGCGATTGAAAATGAGTGTTCCCAAAGCTTTTCAACCGCAATACTACGCACTTCAGAAAAAGAGCGCATCGCCGCCAATGTGACAACCAGTTTTACATTTTTCACCCCGAGTAAATTGATCGCATTGCGAACACTGGTCACCTCTTGATAACGGCGATAGAG
>JAFLJP010000072.1 GCA_022712945.1 Gammaproteobacteria bacterium
GGCGACCGGGTAACCTTGATCACTGAAACTGACAATTGAGGCCCGGTCTTCCTTACCGAGTAGTGACAACAGTAGTTTTGCTGCGGGTTTGCGCAGGTCATTGGGGTCATTTTTTTTCATTGAACCCGAGCTATCCATCACTAGAACAATATCCAATCCTGGCGTTGGGCTGGTGATCGGTTTGCTTGGTGTTTGGCGCGGCTGGGCGAGTGACGATGAGGTATCGCGGGCGGGTTGCTGTTGTATTGGTGTAGTATCTGGCTGTTGCTCCACTTCAAAGTGAGGCAACGGTGGCAAGGCAAGGCGTTCCGTGTACCCGCCATCAGATGCCTGGGAGAGAACCACGGTTAATAACAAATAGAAAAACAAGATAGCTTGAACTAAAAAACGGGATGGTTTTATCATCATTATCTGGCTTTTTATTATTTGACAGGCTTTAGTGAACGCCGAACGCCCCCACACTCACCACGGCTATCGGCTGGTAAAGCGGGAATGTTTAGTCACTCCAGAGAACTCTCCAGCACCTCTTCAGTGACATAAAACGAAAGATCGTAGTTCACTCTCTTTTCCAGCTGCGCAATTTTATGAATCAGCTCATCGTTTAGCTGGTGTCCTTTAGCGAGTAAAAGCACACCATTAGGGGCGACTAAATCACGTGTTAGCAGCATGTTATTTCTTAGCGTGTCCGATTTCAGGCACTGTTCAGCAAAAGCGGGGGCCTGCTGCTTATCACTCTCCAGTCGTTTGATGAAATGATCGACTATTTTCGCATCATAGCGACGGTTGCGCTCTTTGAGCAAAAAGTCGCACGCCTCTTTTTGAGTATGGCAATGCCGGAAAAAGGTGCCCGACAGCAGTGCATTGAAATCATCAACCACGGAAAGAATCCGTGCGCCAAGCGGAATTTCGTCATCCCGTAGCTGGTCGGGATAGCCACGACCATCAACCTGTTCATGGTGGGCACGAATCAGCTCACCTGCTGCATGCAGGGGCTCCAGAGCAACCAGTGCCGCCTGGCCGAGTATCGGATGTTTCTCAAACTCTTTTCGCTCATCGCGGCTCATCTCATTGTAGGGGCGCTCAAGTAACACATCCGGCAGGGCAATTTTACCAATATCGTGCAACAGGGCAGCAAACAGCAGATCCTGCAACGCATCTTTCGACAGCCCCATGGCAATACCCAGTTGCCGCGCCTGTTCGGCCACACGGCGGCTATGGCTTGTGCCCAACTTTTCGCCAGACTCTTCAATGGTGCTTTCACGCAGTTCGATTAGATTGGCAAATATTTTGATTGAGGTGGTGTACTGCTTTTTCAGTGAGCTGTGGGCCTCTTCGAGAAAGCCCATGGTCTGGCGTAGTTCGTTGGTGCGGGCGGCAACCTTGGTCTCTAGGCTGGCATTGAGCTGGGTCAGCGCCTCATTTTGCTGGCAGGTGAGTGCTTCCAGTCGTGCTTTTTCATCTTGCAGTTGTTTAAGTTTTAACGCTTGTTGTACCGCAAAAACCAGCTCTTGATCCTCCCACGGCTTGCTGATATAGCGATAAATTTTACCTTGATTGACAGCCGCAATGGTGGAGCCGAGATCGGAATAACCGGTGAGCAGAATGCGCACGCTATCGGGCCATTGTTCGGCGGCTTCTTTGAGAAAGGTTGCACCGTCCATTTCGGGCATACGCATGTCGGAAACAATCAGATCAACCGGCTCTTTTTCCAGCAGCGCCAACCCCTCTGCACCGCTGGTTGCGGTGTGAATACGATAACCCAGTGGCCGAAACAGTCGTTTTAGTGAAGAGAGAATATTGGATTCATCATCAACAAACAGCAGTGTCGCCTCAACCGGTGGTGTAACCTCACCCATTTTTTACTCCCTCACTTGAACAATTGTGTTTGCCTCGGCGATATCACCCGGGTGTTGTATCGGCAAATAGACAGTAAAACGACTGCCCTTGCCCACCTCACTCTCGACCTCAATACGACCATGGTGTTTTTTGATAATACTGTAGGAGAGTGACAACCCCAGCCCGGTACCGATACCCACCGGCTTGGTGGTATAAAACGGCTCGAAAATATGGCTGAGCTTATCAGCAGGAATGCCCTTGCCGCTATCGCCAATCTCTATCCAGGCTTCATGCTCATCACAGCCGCTACGCAGGGTGATGGTACCGTTCTTTTCGATGGCGTGGGCGGCGTTGACCAGCAGATTCATAAACACTTGATTGACCTGGGATGCAAGACACTCCACCGGTGGCAGTTCACCGTATTCTTTGTGAATGTCAGCCTTATATTTCAGTTCGTTATGTACAATGTTAAGCGTGCTTTCCAGTCCTTGATGCAGGTCAGCCCACTGCCACTCCGCCTCATCCACATGGGAGAAGTCTTTTAAATCCTGAACGATCCTTCGCACCCGCTCGGCCCCTTCCTGAGACTCCCGCACCAAATCTGGCAGATCTTTCTTTATATATTCAAGATCAATTTTATCCCTAAAGGCACGGCTCTGTTTAACTGCCGCTGGATCGCTGGCCTCAAACCGCTCTTCCATGCCTTGATAACACGCAATCAGCTCAATTAAATTATCGGTGTAACGCTGTAGTGTGCCGAGGTTGGAGTTGATATAGCCAATAGGGTTGTTAATTTCATGAGCGACACCGGCAGCAAGCTGGCCGATGGCGGCCATTTTTTCATTTTGCAGCAGTTGATCCCGCGCTTCTTGCAGCTCCCGTATCAAGGCACGTTGCTCCTCTTTCTCCCGGCGTATCGCCTCTTCCATCGACGTGCGTTCGGTAATATCAAGCAGTGAGCCGAGTAGTTCCAGCGGCGTGCCCGCTTCGTCGTAGACCATTCTCAGGGTATCGTGCATCCACAAATAGTGGCCGTCGCAGTGACGAAAACGGTAGTCGTGGCTCTTTTGCCCACCCTCTGCCAATAGTCGGGGCAAGCGTTGAATCAGCGCTGCTCGATCATCAGGATGAATATGTTCAAACCAGAAGTTCATCTCATCGAGCATTTCATGGGGCTGGTAACCCAATACGTTGTGCAGGTTTTCGCTAACAAAGGTGATTTTAAAATCACCGCTGGGCACCGCGCTATAGATAATCGCCGGACTGTTGTCGATCAGGTATTGCAGGTGAGCGCTGGTCTCGGCCAGTTGGCTTTGTGTTGTTTTGCGTTGTGATTCCAGTTGAAACAGACGTGTCACATTGTGCAGGGTGTGGGTCAGGGTCTCCGGATTCAGTTTGTTCTTGGGCAGGTAGTCACTGGCACCGGCATGCAGAATCTCCACCGCCAACTGTTCGTCACCGTGGCCGGTCATCACCACCACCGGGGTCTCAATATTTGCCGCACGCAGACGGCGCAGCAGTGCTAAACCATCACCATCCGGCAGCTGATAATCGAGCAGAATGCAGTCGTAGCTCTCTTTTTCAGCCGCGTCAAACCCCGCCGCAACCGTTGTCGCCTCCTGTAGCGTAGCGCTCACATCACTGGCGTTCAGTGTACGCTGTAGCGCCATGCGATCGACATCATCATCGTCAATCACCAGTAGGCATAGTGGTACTATCTGACTATCACGTTCATCAGATATCATGATTAATCACCGGCTGTTTGGGCCAACTGAAATGGAAGGTGGCTCCCGCTCCTTCACGGGACACTAGCTCGATAGTACCGCCCTGCTCTTCAACAATTTTTTTCACCAGCGTTAACCCCACTCCAGTGCTCTCCAGCGTATCCCGCGCTTGCAGGGTCTGAAAAATCTGGAACACTTTTTCGTGAAACGCTTCAGGAATACCGGGACCATCGTCGGCAATCGAGAAGCGATGGAAGTCACCCTCATCTGTTACCGAAATCTGAATATGGCCATCATCCCGCTCGCGGTATTTAATCGCATTGCCGATCAAATTGGCAAACACCTGGGAGAGACGCACTCGGGCGGCATTCAGTACCGGCATACCAGGGCCAATATCGACATGGAAGGCCGCTGGTGGCGCAAGAGTCTCTATGGTTTCCGCCAGCAACGCAGTCACATCCACCTCACTCACATCCACCGAGACACGACCGACCCGTGAATATTCCAAAATCCCTTCAATCAGCGCCTCCATACGGTGGACACGACCACGCAACAGCGTCATCTGTTTACGGGTATCGGTGGTCAGGCACTCTTCTAAATCCTCCTCAATCCATTGAGAGAGATTGGCAATAGCTCGCAGTGGTGCCTTGAGATCATGGGAGGTGACGTAGGCAAATTGACTCAATTCATGATTGCTGCGCTCCAGCTCTTTGGCTTTATCCGCCAGCTCAGTGGTGCGCTCCTCCACACGCTGTTGTAAATCCAGCGAGCTACGGCGCAAGCGGCTGATCACCGAGCCGATACCAATAACACCCAGCAGAGCAATAGCCCCAAAGATGGCAGTAGTTCCTTTCAGGTCTGATTGGGTTTGCGCGATAATTTTATCTAAAGAGAGATCAACCTCTAACACCCCCCGCAAATCACCGTTTTTCCAATCATTTTTAGGAGTATCCGGGTGGCTGTTGTGGCACGCCACACAGGCTGGACGCATCACATCTGCGGTAGCGTAACGCAGCCGTTTGTGGCCATCCTGCTCAATAAATTGATAAAAGGGTTTATCCGGGTTTTGACTCAAAAACTGCCACGCCGCCTCTCTATATTGATCACGCAGGCCACCCTGCGCCCGTCGCCAGGGGAAGGGGTAAGGGCTGTAGAGTGCGGTTTCCCCCCCTAAGTTGTGCTCTCCAAGTTTTTTTCCCAGCAACATACTCAGTGTTGACGGTAATGGAATCGCCCCCTCTTTGCTGGCGTAGTCGTGGGTAACTTCCAGACCATACTGCTTGGCGGTTTTCACCACTTCAGAGGTGTAGAGGGTGCGAAATTCGGCCAATGCGTCAGAGAGTAACCGGGCATCGTTAATGGCGGTGGATTCGATTAACTGCGATTGAAGCCGCGACACATGCCACACCGCCGCCAGTGTGGCGAGGAAAAAGAGCAGCACCAAAATCGGGATCAGTGGCCAGTTTCTTAATGAACGTTGTGATGAACCATCCATAATCATGGCATCTCTATCAACGACCAGTAAAGGTCGAGAGTGGAGAGCGCCTGAATGAAATTCTCCAGCGCCACTGGCTTAAGAATGTAACCGGCAACATTCAATTTGTAAGCAGCGACAATGTCACGCTCTTCACCCGAGGTGGTGAGTACAAAAACACTGATCGCCTCAAGCTGTGGATCACTTCGCAGCGCCTGGAGAAATTCGATGCCGTTCATCTTTGGCATATTCAGATCCAGCAGGATAATTTTGGGTTGTGGGGTGATCTTCTCTACCCCACCGTCACCCCGCAGTTGTGCCAGTGCATCGAGGCCGTTGCCTGCGACATGAAGCCTATTTTTGATATGGTTTTTTTTGAAGGCGCGCTGGACATTCATCACATCCACCTCGTCATCTTCTACCAACAGGATATTGATTGTGCTGTCTTTCATTACCACCTCCATTGCCCTTGAACAGTGCCCTCTCAATCACAGACCAGTGGAATCATCGGCTCACCATCTTGAACCTGTAGGCTCCAACAACCATTACGGGATAATAATTAAGTCTCGTAACTAACGTTAGTCAAACTTGACATAAATGTCAAGATAGTCCTATAATAAATGAAAGGAGGTTTGCATGAAAAAGAATCTGACAACCGGTGATATTGCCAACTATTGCGATGTGCATGTTCGCACCGTGATCCGCTGGATCGAACGTGGCAAGCTCAAAGCCTATCAACTACCGGGGCGGGGAGATAACCGGGTAAGGCGGGAGGATTTTCTAAATTTTTTAAATGCTTACAGCATGCCGGTTCCCGAAGAGTTACAACCCGCCAACCACCGGGTACTGATTGTTGATGACGATGCGCGTGCTGCCAAAGCGATTCAACGCACCTTGCACCGCGCCAAGTTTGAAACATTGATTGCCCATAGCGGCTTCGAAGCGGGCGCTCTGCTCAACGAGTTCAAACCGGCAGTGATGACGCTGGATTTGCAGATGCCCGGCATGAATGGTTTTGAGGTGTTGAAATTTGTTGGCGAATCAGCCAATTGGCAGAGGCTGAAAATTGTGGTGATCTCCGGGCTATCCCGGCGGGAGCTAGACAAGGCGTTGGATAGCGGCGCTGATGCAGTACTGGAGAAACCTTTAAATGATGACCGCTTGATAGATACAGTGTCCGGCTTGGCTGGTATGGGGGAGAGCTAACTGACGCTTTATCTTCTTTATAACAGGCTGATTATGTAGATTTATTTTTCATGATTATCTTGTAAAACAAAGGAGTAACGCAGTTATGCAACGTAATTTATTACTTGTTGATGATGAACAAAATATCCAGTCCGCACTACGGCGGGCACTAAAGCGGGATGGTTACACCATTCACTGTGCAGGTAGTGGCGTTGATGCGCTGGCGGTGTTGGCCAACCATAAAATCCACGTCATTCTCTCCGACCAACGAATGCCGGGCATGAGCGGCTCCGAACTGTTTGGTGAAGTCAGTCAGCGCTTTCCTGAAACCATCCGTATTGTCTTGAGTGGCTACGCCGATTTCAACGCGGTCTCTGATGCCATTAATCAAGGTTCTATCTACAAATTCCTGACCAAACCCTGGAATGATTCACTGCTGCGGGGGCACGTGCTAGAGGCGTTTCAGCGCTACGAGTTGAGCTGGCACAACCATCAACTGACCGGAATATTCAACAGCACCATGGAAGGGATCATGATTACCGACAAAAACGGAATTATCCAGACGGTTAACCCCGCCTTCTCCGTCATTACCGGCTACTCCAAAAATGAGGCGGTGGGGCTGACACCCCGCTTTCTGCGCTCAGACAAAGAACCAGCAGAGCGTTACCAGTCGATGTGGCACAGCCTCAATACCCAGGGAGTGTGGCAGGGCGAGATATGGAACCAACGCAAAAACGGTGAGGCGTACCCCCAGTGGATGACCATCAGCTCCCTGCCCAATGGCGGCGATCAGGAGCAGTATGTCGCACTGTTTATCGATATCAGCGAGCAGAAGAGACGCGAAGCCTGTATCGAACACCAAGCCTATCACGACGCCTTAACCGGCCTACCCAATCGTCGCTTGTTTCATGATCGCCTTGAACAGGCACTGGTTCAAGCAGAGCGCAACGCCTGTTCACTGGCAGTACTGTTTATCGACTTGGATCGTTTTAAAATGATCAATGACACACTGGGGCACAATATTGGTGACCAGCTTCTTCAGGCAGTGACAAAACGGCTGAGTGACACAGTACGCAGAGAAGATACCGTAGCCCGTCTGGGCGGTGATGAGTTTACCGTGCTACTGCCGCGTGTAGAAAAACGCCAGGATGTGGAGAGAGCCGTGCAAAAAATTATCGCCGCTTTTCAGCAACCGTTTACGATTGCTGAACAGCCCCTGCACATCTCCCTGAGCATGGGTATTGCGCTATTCCCAAGGGATGGTGAAACCCCCGAACGCCTGATGAAAAATGCCGATAGCGCCATGTATCGAACCAAAAGTGATGGGCGCAATGGTTATCACTTCTACACCCAGAAGATGAATGCCGGCGCCAAACGGCAGTTGATGCTGGAGAACGACCTTCACGGTGCACTGATCCGCAATGAGTTGCTCCCTTTTTATCAACTGCAACAGGATGCCGCACAAAATGTAGTGACCGGTATGGAGGTGTTATTACGTTGGAAGCACCCACAACACGGCACTGTCATGCCGGGTGAGTTTATCGCTTTGGCTGAAGAGAACGGCCTGATTATACCAATTGGCCGCTGGGTACTGGAGCAGGCTTGCCAACAGGCAAAAGCCTGGCTAGATGCAGGGTACGGTAATTTTACGCTAGCAGTAAACCTCTCCGCCCGGCAATTACAGCAGCCCGACCTGCTGCAAGTGGTGCAACAAGTTCTTCAAAGCAGCGGCTTGCCGCCTCAAAACCTGGAGCTGGAGATCACCGAAAATCTGTTACTGAATGATACCGAGCGGAATATTGCCCTACTCCATCGTTTGCACGACCTAGGCATCCGCCTAGCGCTGGATGATTTCGGCACCGGTTACTCCTCACTGAGCTATCTGAAAAAATTTCCTTTTGATCTATTGAAGATTGACCAATCGTTTGTGCGCGGCCTACCCAACAACCAGGAAGATGCTGCCTTGGTAGATACCATCATCACCATGGGGCACAAACTGGGAATGCAGGTAATTGCCGAAGGGGTAGAGACCCGCGAACAACGGGAATTTTTGCACCACTTGGGCTGTGACTTGGTACAGGGTTATCTCATCGCCAAACCGATGCCAGCGGCACAAGCAGAAAAGTTGTTGGTACTGAATAAGCGGTTGGAGGAAAAAACAGGCAACATGGCACGCTCAGCAGTGATCAAAGAGAAAACGTAAGGAGGGTACCCCCCCCCTCTCTTATTCGTTTCAAGCTTTGCAAGAACCGATTAATTATGTACATTGTCCAAACGTGATCTTGTCAAGCGTCGCCGTAGTGGGTTGTGGAAGAGGGAGTCTCTTACTCTTTTGGCGTAACCCGGCATATTAAATCAGAGGATAGTTTAAGAACAATGGATGGTACCGGGCCAATGTTTTCTAAATCCTGACATTCGAAGGAAAAGGTTCTTAGAAAAATGGCTGTAATGGCTCTTATTTCCATCAGGGCCATGGTGGAACCGGGGCAGATGCGTGGTCCTAAGCTGAATGGCATAAGGTCTTTGCTGCGTTTACGTTCAGCGTTAGGGAAGTTAGCCTCAGGATTGAAGTTATTTGGATCTTCCCAGTGGCCAAAGAGACGGTGTTTAACATAAGGTGAAATGACAATTAGCTCCCCCTTTTTGACCTTTAGGCCTGAGAATGTATCGTTTTGTACAGTGTAGCGGTCAAAGGCCCAGGTGGAAGGGTCATACCTGAGTGATTCCCAAATAAACTGGTTAACATAGTCAAAGCAATCGCTGTCTGTTAATTCTTCGCCTTGTAGTTTTTCAGAATTTTTTTCAAGTTCGCCAAGTACATGTTTGTCTTTAAAAGCACGGAAAAACATGGCGTTTAGCGCAGTGGCACTCGTTTCGTGCCCAGCTTGTAACATGGTAATGATTTCATCAACGATTAGTTGCCGGTCCGTACCTTTAGCGCTGAGAAGGTTTGGCAGTGTGGCATCTTCTGAGGATTTTTGTTCAATGATTTTATTGGCAAATTCCCTCAGTCTTTTTTTTGCGGCACGAAAATTTCTTGCAAGCTGTCGGTTGCGGGCAGAAAACCAAAATAGAGGATCATAAATTTTTGCAAAAGCGTATTGAATACCTATTCCGATATCGTCACTGACTTTGGCAATGTCCGCTTGATTGTCATAGTGAAACATTGCCTCACACAGGATGCTAAGTGTCAGCCGTCGAAATATTTTGGACAGATTAATATTGTCTTTTTCGGGGTGATCTTTAAGTTCAGCACAGTATCGATCAACCCATTTTAGCATCATCGGGCTTAGGTCGCGTATGTGTGCCGGATGAAATAAGGGGCGAATATTTTTACTCTGGGCCCGCCAAGCTGGCCCGCCTTCATGTGTCAGTATTCCACGACCTAGGTAGTCACGTATGCCAGAATAACCCGGCGTCCGTTTAATATAATTTTTGGCATTACTTTTGAGTACGTGCTCGATGTGGGCAGTTTCTGTTAGGGAACGCATTCGATAAGGTCCACAGCGTAAGGATACTGTTGGCCCATGCTCCTGGTGAATTTTGTAAAGAAAGGTGAGCGGGTTTTTTTGAAATTCAAGAAGGTTGCGGATACCTAGTTTATCTCCATAGGTAATTTCAGTTGGTATCGTAGGCATTTATCGGGCCTCCCTGTTTAGAGGGGTGGAGAAATCATCATAGTATTTGACGTAATCACCAAGTAGAGGTGATGGAATTAATTCATTGGGGATGTTGAGGCTGTCTACTATGTCATGTCGAAGCTCATAGAGCGCATCACAAAGTTCTATTTTGTGGGGGTAAATTGATTTGACCTGCTCCTTGCTAAGAATGCCTTCCATAAGATAGGAACCTTGATTTTTTTCTACTTCGATAATGAAAAACAGTGAGCGGACCAAATTATAGACTTTTTTGCTAAAATCTGAATGGGAGATGTCCCGCTGGTGGGAAAGGCTTTGGTGCACGAGGCCGACGGTGTTTGAATCAATCATTTGAAGAGATGGGATTATTTGCTGGTTCCAGCGAGTAAACATTTTATTGCCACGTACTCTTTCCTTGGTCAGGTCGGATTTAATATCATTAAAGAGTTTTTTAGTTCTGGAGCGTAGTACATGTTCTTGAAAATTGGGGTCCAGTAGTGAGTTTGAATCGAATTGAGGGACATCAAGCAATGTCAGCTCTTTCTTTGAGATTAAGTCACTGGCCATTTTGGATTTAATAACATGGTTATCGCCTTCGGCGGTGATCATTCCATGAACGGTTATAATATTGTCAATAATGCCATTTTGGCTAAACAGCCCTTGTGCTCCCATTCGCTCGCGGATTTCATTGAGGAAACCTAATGCTTCCGTTGAAACGTAGCTTTTTAAGGCTGCTAGATGAAAGTTGAATTCTACCTCAGTTATATTGGCTTTACGTAAACCGGTAACCTTCTGATAGATGGCATCAATTGCCAGTACCTGCACAAGGCATTGGATAAGTGAGTGTTTATGTGAGTTGTAACTGAATATTGAGACATCGTGCCGCCCCAAGGCAAAGGTTTTGCGTTGATCTGAGTAACAAAAGGCAATTTTAATGATTGGTTTTAAGCCCTGAGAAACACCGCCAGAAAGGCATAATTTCCCCATTTGCACACGATCAATCGCCGTTAGAAAACGCCGGCCTAAATTAGGCTCTGAGCAATAAAAATCACCATTTCCATCGATTCGAGAATTTTTTCCCAGCAAAGCGAAACGTAATGGGATTTGCACATTGTCAAACCAGGTGATGGCGTTATCCAGATCATAGCCTGGTTTTTCCCCCAGGGGAGTGACATTGATGCCGGGTAGTAGGGCGCCATCATCACCCCGTATGGGAACAATAAAGGGGAATATTCCTTGATTCTTGCCTTTTACTATTAAACGAGCCAGAACGCAGGCAATTTTTGGTACGCCGTCCAGACCGGTGTTTGGCATGAATTTTTTGGCTTCGGGTGCCAAAGTTACAATATTAAAGACACCTTGCTCCTCAATGTAGTGCGCTTCAGTCTTCAGCTGCATAACATTGTTGCCATAACCAAGCTCAGTGGCTAAAAATACACCTATCGCTCCACAAGATAGTAAACTGTCAATAATATCATCAAGGTCTTGGTCTTCAGATTTGTTCTGCAGAATGCAGCCTAAACAAAGGTTGTAATGAATGGTTAGCAATGTGAGTAGTGTGCCGTTAACCACTCCCACCCATTCGTGTAGGCGTAATAGCCGATCACCACACTCCTCAATATCTTGCCTAGAGAGGGGGTAGGAGCGAATGATTAGCTTAAGAGCCTCGTAGGTTTGCTGGCAACGCTCCTGGCTTGTTAAACCATCCTGTCGCTGGAAAATGGGCTGGCTAAGTAGTGTCTGAAGTTGTTGGTCATCCAAAGTCGAAGAATCACGCCCTAGAATTCCCCGCTCATTTGGGCTGGGCTGTTGATTTTCAAATTCTTGCACAATATCTCTTATTGTGATGCTCATACTATTCCCTTGTAGAGTTTGATAGAACGAAGCCGCTACCGCGGAGGAAAAGCCACTTCATGAAATTTGTCTAAAATGTAACCTCACCCCTTCATAATGAAGGATGCACGCTAAGACGCATGAGGTTACTTCACCATGACAACATCCAATGACGTTCTATTCAACCGTAATTTTCTAAAGCATCAACAGCACTTGCAACTAAGAGGGTTGCAGCCTAAAACTATTGAAGCCTATCTAAAGAATCTTGAAGATTTAGCTTGTTAAACCAATCAGCCCCAAGAGCAGCTCTCATTGCGTCAACTCCCACAAGGAATCCACTTTACTTTTTTTTCGCTTCCCTCTGAGCCTCTCCCCCTGTGTCAGGATAGTTGTCGCCTCTACTGAAATATAAATCATCTAGACAGGGGGCGGAGCGAGTTAGAAATGCCCCGTTATTCAGAGGAACGTAAAGCCTCAGTGTTGAAGAAACTCCTGCCGCCACATAATCGAGC
>JAFLJP010000030.1 GCA_022712945.1 Gammaproteobacteria bacterium
TAAACACTTCCACTCAGGCAGGTAGTCTTATTTAAGCCAACCTAATTACCCACTAAACAAAGCGACCTTCATCTAGGAAGGGTTTAAATCATCGTATTCCTGAGCGGGCGGATAGGCGAAAATAACTGGGGTCAGAGTAAAGTAAAATATGGAATTCTGAAAGAAGTGAAGAGGGTCGCCCGGAAAGTGGGGTAACTAATACTGAGCGCTGGTCTGGAAAAACGCGCAACTGGGAACCGATTAATGGAGTGACATTGAACCCAGAAAAAGAGGTGATTTTAAACGCAGCTTGATTGAAAAAAACGAAAACTACCTTGAAAAACACCGCCGGTAACGTAAAGGTGATGAGAAAATATTCAGCCGGCACCCGTTTTTGTAACTGGCGCTCCAGCCACTGCGGGCTTTCAGGGTGCTGACAATGAGGGCAACCACGATGACCACATGAGTGAGGAAGATATGTTGAATGATCGCATTTTGAGCAGCTCGCTTGCATTAAATCCGCTTGACCGGTTCGGCAGCGTGCTCTGAACGCTGGGCAGTGTGTGGTTTGATCAGATCCACATGTAACCACTCTTTTTTCAATGTGTAGCGGTAGTAAAACTTCAAACCATAAAGGTCGAGTTTGACCGAGCTCTATGAATGAATGCGCTGTAGATCAGTGAAGTAATCGAGTAATTGAGACTCAGTCAGTGCTTCAACATCGTAGTGGAAATAGTGACCAATACGGCGTAGCGCCCGTTAATAGGCTTAGGCTGCAACCCTTTTAGCTGCAAGTGCTGTTGGTGCTTTAGGAAGTTACGGTTGAATAGTACGTCATTGGATGTTGTCAATAAGCCTTGGCCCAGAAGGAATAATGAATAGAAAGTCCCCGCCCATTCGACAAAGGTTTGCCGTAGAAATGTTGAACAGGCGTAGCGCCAGTGAGTCCATCTTTTCTTACCACTTTGTTCAATGACGGGGCGACACCCGCATATATTTTAAATATCTTTGGCCAGTGAAAATCGATCACGATTTGATCCAAAGGCCACAAGAAGGCAGGGTGCTAATTGCGGGCCTGCGCCGGGTCAGTGCAATAAAAAATAGGATCTTTTCAAGGTTGTATCGGTCTATACTGTCTTACTTTATCAATGGGCATCTTTGTTCCTTAATTACTGTGGAAGCACCCAATGCAAAGCCGATTCGTCATCAGTTTATTATTTGTCGCCGCACTGTTACTCAACGGTTGTGCTACCAATGAGGTTAATGAAAATAAGGTAAGTGAGGAAAAGCCCCGGCTACTGATTGGTAATCCTGAAATGCCTTATCCGCCTGAGAAAGAGCCGGAGGTGGGGGATATTCTGCATATGCCGACCGGTCTTTATGTGACAGAGCCACAGATGATGGCGAGTGTGCTGGATCAGCGCATCATCTATGTGGGGGAGACCCACGATAGCCCGGCGGCACACCGTTTTCAGCTGGATGTGTTGAAGGCGATGGTTGAGCGTTACCCGGGTGAGGTGGTGTTGGGTATGGAGGTGTTTATACCCAAGCAGCAGGCGGTTATTGATCTGTGGGTGGCGGGTGAGTTGGATGAGCCTTCGTTTTTGCGCCAATCACAGTGGTTTAAGGTTTGGCGTGCTGACTTTGCCTATTATCGTGAGTTGCTGGAGTTTGCCCGGGATAATCGTGTTCCGGTGCGCGGCTTGAATGTTGAGAAGGCTCTGGTGAGAGCGGTGGGCAGTAATTCGCCTGATCAGCTGAGTGAGGAGCAGCGCCAGCAGCTGCCGGATATGAGTTTTGGGGATCCGTATCAACAGGCGATGGTTGAGGCGGTATTCAGCGGGCACGGGCCGGGCGGCAAGCATGTGGAAGGGTTTAAGCGGGTGCAGGTGTTGTGGGATCAAACCATGGCTGAAAACATGGTCGACTATCTGCGAAGCCCGGAAGGGGAGGGCAAGCGGATGATGGTGGTGGCTGGTGGGCATCATGTTCGTTACGGCTACGGTATTCCGCGCCGTGTGTTTAACTTGATGCCTAGTTCATATGCGGTGTTGGGTACACGGGAGATTGTGATTCCAGAGGAGAAACAGCACCAGATTATGGACATTACCATGCCGCAATTTCCAATGACCGCTTACGATTTTGTTAAGCATGTGGTGTATGAAACATTGACCTTCAAGGGGATGAAGCTTGGGGTAATGTTTAATATGGTTGAGGGCGGGTTAAAGATTAACCAGGTGATTCCAGAGAGTAACGCAGCGTTGGCCGAGCTTCAGGTTGATGATTTGATCTCTCATATTGATGGTCTGGTGATGAAGGATATGTATGACATTAAATATCTGTTGGAGAAGAAAAATATGGGTGACAGCGCTCAATTGCAACTGATACGGGGAGGTGAGGTTATTGAGGTGGTTGTGCGCTTTGAAAAGTAAAGCTCCCTAAAGAGACCTTTGTACAATTCATGTTTTCCGTCCCAGCGGCGTTAAAAATGATCTCAAAATCCTCATTTACTCCAGTCAACTGGCAAGGTGCTCCTGCAATGCCTTCATAACCGACATCCGTGTCGGGATCCGGTTTTTCGATCATTTTTTCCTTGCTGGAACAAAAACTATTTTTCGTAAAAGGTCTCTTAGAAGTAATAACCCAACCGAAGTTGTAAAAAGTGGTCCCGCCGATAATGGAATAGTGGGTCGGTGGGTGAGATGTCGTGAAACAGCCGCCCTTCCAGGGTCGCCTTCCAATTGTCGCCCAAGCGTCGGCTGGCTTCAATGCTGTAAACGGTGCTGCTGCTTTCGAGATCGGTGATCGCCCCCAGCAGTGCCTCACTGCTCTGTTCATCATTGAGGGTAAAGCGCAGGCCGATCATCAGATCATTCTGAAATGCGATGGGTGCGTTGTCGCCTCGTTCGTCGTAGAGATATTCGACAACCACTCCAAGGTCGGTGCTGCGCTCAAAAATGCCATAAAAACTGTACTCAAAGCCCGCTGTGGCGGCGGCGTATTGTATGTCACGGTTGCGGCGATGAATCGTTTCCAGCTTCCACAGCCAGCTCTCTTTTGTGGCTTGAATATCAAGGCCAATCTGCTCTATTTGACGGTAGTAGGGTTGTAACTGTGACCCGTTAATAACAAAGTCGGGGTCGCGGTTGGTGCCGTTGAAGTAGCTGAGGCCAAAGTCCCAGTCACCGAGGTAGTGTGACCAACGCAGTGCAATGTCGAGGTGCTGCTGCTTTTGTGATGATTCATACAGTGGGTTCTCTTGGTCGATGACTAGCGCCGGGCGCAGTCGCCCTTCGTGACCGGCAAAGGTGCGCTCACGAAAGTAGGGGAGCAAGAAAAGATCCACGGTGCCCCAGTCACGAATGAACGCCAGGTTGAGCATCGGTTGCCCCAGTTTTTCATCACCATCAATATCGTCCACCAGATCGGTCTGGTTGATGATGTCCACTAAATGTTGTGATTCACTCACTCCCCAAAATACCTGACGAATACCTAGGCGCAGCTCCCACTCATCTGCCGCTTTGGACCACGTTAGCTCACGGATATCGGCATGTGTCCGCTCACTATCCCCTTGGTCAAGACGGAAATAGGGGGTGAAAATGAGCAGCTGATAGCCCCTGTCCCAGCTTTTTACCCACTCAATTTCAGCTGAGATTGAGCTGTTGTTTTGGTGCTGCTGCGAGTTTAACGGCTGCTCGGGAAAATAGCGGAACTCACTGCTGATGTTGCCGGATAATTCGGCAGCAGAGAGTGGGGTGAACAGGCCGCTTAACAGGAGTGCCAGTAGATATCTCATTATATTAACGAACACGCTTCAGGCTGTTTTTGTCGAAATCACGTTTGCTGTAACCATTGCTGAATTGATAGTTTGTCCAGTTAAGCGTGGTGCTCTTTCCGGTGATGTGGTTGACCATCTCCATGCGGGCGGCTCGCCAGTATTTTCCGTTATATTGCTGATGTTCATGGCTGGTGAGGGTTTTCAGCAGCGCACCCTTGCGGTCATAAAAATCAATTTTCAACGCCTGTAACATTCCCTTGTCGATCCAGACGATCTGTTTGGTATAGCCGGAGTGTTTATAGGTTGGGATACGTTCGATAACGTGGGTCTGTTGGCTTTCGTAGGTTTCATCTTTCAGCCAGGTGTAGGTGTATTTTGCCAGCTCCTGGGAGGTGATATCTTCATAGGCAAACTCGCTGCCCATAAACGGCCCCGATTTATTGTTGGAGGCGATCCGCTTAACCCGGGCCAGTGCAGGTAGGAAAATCCACTGATCATCTGCCCGGTCAACATGGGTGTGACTGAGAAAGGCGGTGCCTTTCACGTCATTGGGGCTATCAAATATGCTTAAGGATTTATCGCCATCACCCTCTACCTCTAACTGACGATTACGAATCTCCCGGCGTGTGGTGTCGCCCTGGCGGTTTCGCAAAATCATCAACATATTGGCTGAACTGTCACCCCAGCTTTTATCTGCATTGTCTGCGGCGGTGGCAATGGCCAGCCCTCGCTCTTGTGGGGTTTCGGCAAAGGCGTTGACTGAAAGCAGTGCGCTGAGTAGTACGATTATCCACTTAAGCATCTTTTTTTCCCTCAAATTTCATTAGTAGTGGTGGAAGGAGCAGGAAGTCTGCCATCAATGCGAACAAAATAACCAGTGCGGTCAACATCCCCATGCCGGAATTCAGGTAGAAGCTGGAGAGCGACAGTACCAGAAAACCGGAGATAAGCACCACCGAGGTGGTGACCAAGGCGTAACCGACATTGGTGAAAGCATAGCGCACCGCATCCTCTGGGTTCAGCCCTTTTTCTCGCCGCGCTCGCAAGTATTTACTGAGGAAGTGAACCGTATCATCCACCACAATTCCCAGTGTCATACCAGCGACAATCGACAGACTCAGCCCCACTTCGCCGACCAGCAGTCCCCACAGACCAAAGCCCATCGCTGCCGGTACCAGGTTGGGAATCAGACTGATCATACCAATTTTGAAAGAACGCAGTGCAAAGATCAAGATGAAGGAGATCATTACCAGCGCCAGAGTGGTGCCTACCAGCATGCTCTGAATATTACGTTTACCGATATGGGCAAACATCACGTTAGGGCCGCTGCCGCCATCGGTGATGATGCTTTGGGTGTTGTCGGCCAACCACCGTGATGCACGTTGGTCCAGTGCAAGCAGCTCATTGGATGAGAGTATTCGGGTGCTGACGGTAAAGCGGGTGGCCGATTTGTCAACATTCAGCTGGTTGTTGAGGTCAAGCCCGTAGGGGAGTGACATCTCATAAAGCAGCAGATATTGTGCCGCGAGATCACGATTGTCGGGTTGCAAATACCACGCCGGGTCATCACCGTGCATATTTTTATTCAGCCGCTTCATGATATCGGAGAGGGTGTTGACGTGTTTGACTTCGGGCTGATCACGATACCACTGGGCGAACTGTTCCAGCTCATTGAGAAAAGCGGGTTCACTGATACCACCGGCTTCATTGGCCCGCAGTGAGTAGTCAATGGTGTAGAGACCACCGAGATGTTGGTCTAGGTAGTCTGAATCGGCACGAAATTGAATGCTCTCATCAAAATAGTGCACAAAGACATCATTCAATTCGTTACGCGGAATGTTGGCGATTAAAATCAACACAATAATCGCCATCACCCAAATCAGGCGACGACGCTGGCGTACCACAAAATCACCAAAGCGGGCCATGACGACGCTGCCGCTTTGCGCCTCTTTATCCACCTTGACCCGAACCGGCAATATCGACATCAGGGCGGGTAGCAGAGTGACGGTAAGAAAGAATGACATCACCACACCAATAGCTGCCATGTTGCCTAGGTGGTTAAAGGGCGGCACATCTGAAAAGTTGAGACTTAAAAAACCGAGTGCGGTGGTAATGCTAGCAAGGAATACCGGGGAGATATTGATCCGCAAACTCTCAACCATCGCCGGTCGTTTTTCTATACCCATTCGCATCTGCCCGAGAAAGGTGACTAGAATGTGTACTGAATTGGCGATCGCTACGGTGAGAATGATCGGCGGAGTGACCGAGGAGGGGGGGGTGATCGGGTAACCCAGATGACCGCCGCCGCCCATTCCCGCAGCAACAGAGCCAAAGATAACCAGTATGGTGGCGACAGTGCTGCTAAAGCCTTTTAGCATCAGTGTCAAGGTGATCAACATCAGCGCGAAGCTGATCGGCATCAAGAGTTTCATATCACTCTGCGAGGCTTCGGCAAAGGCGTTGTTCATGAACACAAGGCCATTAAGGCGAATCTCGATATCAGGGTATCTCTCCCGGTACTGCTGCGCCAGATCCCGGGTAAATGCAACCACCTCAGGGATTTCAGTCACTTCATCAATGCCAGGCAAATGGACAGTGACGTTAACACCGCTGACCCCCGCATTTTCTGAAATCAGGCGGTTAACCAGCAGCGGTTCGTTTAAGGCTACTTGACGTATTTTGTTGAGTGCCGCCTGATCCAACGGCTCATCTTCCATCACCAGATCCTGCACAATCAGGTCATCGTCATACGCCTCAGTGTGTTGAAAGTTGGTGAGAGAATCGACGCGAATGGAGTAGGGCATCTGCCAGGCATCGTTGCTCAGTTGACGAATCATCTCCAGTGTTTCACTGCTAATCACATCACCCTTTTTCGGGGTGATGATGAACATCACATTATCATTTTTGGTGTAGCTCTTTTCAAGGGTATCAAATGCGACCAGTTGAGGATTGTCGGCACTGAAAAAGATACGGTAGGAGTTGGAGAAAGTGAGATGTTTGGCCCCGCTGGCAACTGACATCACGACCAGGATAGCCAGCAGCATTACCCGCCAGGGGTGGTTTACTACCCAGTTGGCGTAGCAGGTAACCCAATTTTGTTGATTCATCGATCATCTCCCTCTGTTTAAACTGAATAGTGAATTTTTTATAAATTATTCACAGTTGGGTGATAAAAAAGTGCCAACACGCAACATGGGCACTCTCTTGTTTAGCGTTTTTGCAAACCCTGTAAAATGATTCGAAGCAAATGTTCTATTTTATGTTTCAGCTCTGCAAGCGAAAACATCGGTATAAAAAATGGTGTGCCAACGATGGAGAGCGCTGAGTGCACCGCCTCTGCATCTTCCGCAATATTGTCACTTTTGAACTCACCCTGGGCAACGCCCTGTTGAATCAACCGTGCCAGCATCTCGATTTCACCCATCACCTTCTCTTTCACCAGATATTGGTGCTGTTGGCAGACGATCTCTACCAGTTCATTTAGTTTAGGGCGTTGCTCAAACTCATCGTAGTGGTGCTGTAACTGACAGTAGGCAAATGCCTTGAGTCGTTCACTGGCGCTGCGCTGCTCATCGTTAATGATCTGTAGCAATTTTTCCCGCCCTTCCCCCATACATTGCTGGGCGAGGCGAGCGACAATATCCATTTTGTTATTGAAATAACGATAGAGGTTAGCCGCTGACATATCACAATCTTTGGCAATCTCCGCCATGGTGGTTTTGTTAAAACCATACTGCTGAAAGCGTTGGTTGGCTGCTTCTAAAATCTGCTCACGAATGGCATCACTATTTTTTTTTCGCACAACCATGGGTAATAAACCTAATCCTTTATTTGTGAATAATCAACAAAATATTCATAATTTATTTTTTCAGTCAAAGCAGTGACATCGGGCGTCTCTGCCAATACGCTTGGGCCAATACGAGAGCGCTCTGTTGGCTGCCCGCATGCCCCAGTAGTTTAAGTGCAAGTGCCATGGTCATCTGAATTGCCGCAAGGGCGTATTCATCTTCAAGCTCACCCCGCCAAACCGAGCGCAGTTCATTAATATTGAGCTTAGCAGGCTTGGTATGGCGGCGCTCAAAACAGGCAGGCCAATGCTCTTCGCAGGCAACACCTTGTTCAACCTTGTAAATAACGGATTCCACGTCAGGGTTTACCTCAACCTCGCCACCATCCCCCTTAATTACCGCCATCTCTGCTTCTGCCAACAGAACAGCCGCCCGTTGGTGAATCTGCTGATAACCGGGGTGAAAAATACTTTGTAGGGTGGCCGGAGCCCGTAACGGATTAAGTTGTCGGGCAAGAGTGTGCACCGGCGTGCGTAGGCCAAGAACAGGGCGTAGCGCAATCATGTGGTGCAGCTTGGGTGATAGCTGTTCAATATCCAGATAGCTGAAATTGTGCTTTGCCAGTTGCTGCTCCACCTGCTGCCAGTTTTTTGCGACGGGTAGCCCCAGCTCTGTCAGCACCTCGTGGGTATAAAGACGGCCTTCAGTATGGCCAGAGGTGCCGTGCATGAAAATGCGAATGCCACTGTTGCTTAGTGCCAATGCCGCAAGAATGAACCATGGCAGATGGCGGCGTTTACCGGCATAGCTTGACCAGTCCAGATCGACGAGCAGGTTTTCAGGAGGCTGTAGTGAGTCACGCACCGCTTCCACAAAACCGGCCACCTCTTCACCACTCTCCTCCTTCATCCGCAACAGCATCAAGAAAGCCCCGAGCTGCTCATCCAATACCTCGTCGCGCATGATCATGCCAAACGCTGCACGCGCCTCTTGCTGTGTTAGTGCACGCGAGCCGTTCTTTCCTTTGCCAAGAATGCGGATAAACGGGGCAAATGGGTGTTCAGTGGTCATTGATGATCCAGGGTGTTTATGTGGCCATAAATAAAAAAGCCCCGAAAACCGGGGCTTTATCGCTATACACCAAGTGAGTACAATTAATCGTCGCCGCTGGCGAAACCGATCAGGTGCAGCAGTGTGACGAACAGATTGTAAATGCTCAGATAGAGACTGACGGTAGCCAGCAGGTAGTTGGTCTCTCCACCATTCAAGATGTTGCTGGTCTCATACAGAATAAAACCACACATCAGCATCGCAACCAGCGCAGACAATGCCAGTCCCATCATTGGCATGGGATAACCAAACAGGCTGGCACCCAGTAGCAACAGCATCGCCACAATCGCCACAATCATGCCCGCCGCTAAAAAGCCGCCCATGAAGCTGAAATCTTTCTTGGTCACCAGTACAAATGCAGAGAGTGAAACAAACACCGCACCGGTTGTTCCCAGAGCCTGCATCACAATTGTGCCGCCGTTGCTCATGCCCAGGTAGTGATTAAGCAGTGGGCCGAGACCAAAGCCGAGCATGCCAGTAATGGCGAAAACCACGCCGAGGCCCGCCGCAGAGTTGGCCGTTTTAGGTAGCACAAACCAGACCAGTGCCAAGGCACCCAATGAACAGATCAGGCTGACAAAGTAGGGTGGGGCAATCGCCATAGAGACGCCCGCCATCATGGCGCTGAAAATCAACGTCACCGACAGTAACATATAAGTATTACGAAGAACCTTGTTGGTCGCCAGCGCCGAGCTGGTCTCCATGGTTGCTACATTCTGATTGTATTCCATTGTATGAAAGCCTCTTTAATATACGTGCAAAGGGGTTAAACCTGCCCAAAGGATAATGAAGCAAAAAGATAATATCAAGCTAGCATTTTTATTTTTAATTAGGTAGTATGCGCAGCATCGAATGTGACAGGTTGTTTTGACCCGTTGTTTCGGCGGAGGTTCCCCGCGTAATTTTATTGCAAGCGAACCGTAAAATCTGTTTGGAGAGGTGGCTGAGTGGTCGAAAGCGGCGGTCTTGAAAACCGTTGAGGGTTTATCCCCTCCCAGGGTTCGAATCCCTGCTTCTCCGCCATATAAAGCGGTAAGTCGCTGATAAATAAGGAAAACTTATTTTGATGCGGCTTTTACCCATACTTCTACCCATACCCATCCAATAATCGAAAATCTCACACCGATTTTATTCGAACTAACGATTATAACTATCAGCAATTGTCTTTGTCACTGTTGAGAGTGTTTTAATTGCTAAGAAATTCCTTGATGTAGCCATATGAACAATCCTTATCGGGGGTGTCTGAACTCGGCTAAAACCCAAACTAACTTTAATGCATCGATTATAAAGTTAATTACTGCTTTTCTATTTTTTGGGTGCGATCCGGGGCGGCTAAGGCAAAATCTAAGAAGATTCTGTCGTGATGGGCTTGGCTGCAATGCAATTCTGGCTATTGGATTGGCAACTGTCTTTGGTTGCAAGAATTGGGTCAAAAAAGTCGGGCTTGATGGTCTCTTGAGGAGATGTGCAATCTTAACTTGCTGTCGGTCTTGTTACTGGTTAAAGCTGTATAGGATAGAGCCACTTAGCATATTTACCCTAGGAACATATTACCAGCAGTTATGCTCAGTCTAGGAGTGATTACCTTAACTCGTTTATTGAGTAACTGGGTCTCAATCAAGAGTTTAGAGTTTGCCGCTTTTCAATGAGTGTCTTTACTACGGCTTGAAGTTCTTCTGTCGTTTTCCCTGAGGCAAATGCACCTAACATGGCATCTACTTCATGGGCTAGCCAGCCGACAGAACGGTTACCAAGGCAAATCCCAGGAGGAAATAACCCCTCACTGATTCGACGATAAAGAGTGGCGTGACTCATTCCGGTTCGGTTTAATACCGCTGGCTTTCTTTCAATTCGGATTGGTTGATGCTCAGACATAGTGACTCTCTGGAAGTTTGATTGTAAGGCACTTATATAGCGCTATCTGTTCAACGAGCGGCTTTCAGTTCCTGAAAACGAAAAAGGTCAGTGTTGTGGATCTTCTCTTGTTCACCGATGGCCTCCAGGGAAAATGGATGAGGTGATCATTCTATCTGGGTCTATCAAATTGAACTCCCCTGGTAACAAGCCCCTTGAGGTTAGTTTTAAGAGGTGTTTTGTATAGCCCTAAAGAAACTTCTTGAAAAATGCCACATGCAGATAGGTCGTTATCCCTGAGGCAAGCAAGAACGGCGGGATAATGTATATCGGGTTCATAGGGATGGGCGGTACAAGGTAAATGAGCCATAAGAGCAGAAACGATGCCGCCAAGCTGCGTTTGGCGCGATGGTAGATAAACCCAGATTCTCTTCCGCCACTTGTGCGGCGTAAAAACCAACCAAGGTACCCATCGGCCATTGCTGCTAGAGCGATGAGCAGTAGGAACGGCAGGGCGAGCATTAGAACACCAATCCTTAATGCAAACAGTTGAAGGCCAATCATGCAGGTTTCGATTACGGGCCGCAGGGTTTCAGTAAAGTCGATTGCGGTTGGTTGGCTCTCATCAGTAGGGGATAAGCTGGCAGCGTGGCGCATCATGCCATCGATGCCGCTAGAGACAAAAATAGTGTCGTAGAATGATTGAATAATCCCTGCAAGAAAATCAATATCAGACTGCGGTAGTGCCAGTAATGCGATCTCTTGATTAAGGACATTTTGTAACTGCCATACGCCGTTGGGTGCCCACAATATCAATACACAAAATAGATCCACAACCAATACCAGCAAAGTAACCAACAAGAACCACGTTCCGTACCACAAAATTCCTGTGAGACGTTGTTGATTAGGCATCTTCAATTCCGTAGTAAGCCAATCGCTCACGACTAATCTCCGCCATATCTTTGGGTAACAGTGGATCATCACCCGGTAGAGGAAGTCTTAACTTATAGAGTTGGCCACCTTCCAGTAAGGCAAACGCCTGGCCTTTGGGTAGCTGGATAAGGTCAGCAGGCATGAGCATATCCATCTCTGTTTCAGTGACTCGATCTTCGCTACGGGTAACAAAATCGATATCTGTGCCAGGGTCATTATTGTCAGTGACTTGGGTAGCGGCTAACTTGGTATAAATCCGTGCTTTTGGGATTTGATCGGTGAGCACGCGAGCGGTAATCTCATTTTTCACCCGTAGCATGATCAGTGTATTGAGGTTGCCGGTGATTTGCCCCGCTTTGGCAAGGTCGCCAATGCCTGCCTCAATATCACTGGCAGTTTGCGTGTAAGCCGTTACCTGAAAGCCCGCGCCACCGGCCTTATTGAGCAAGGGAATAAATTCATTACCGATTAGCTCGTTGAACTCATCGGCATGGATGGTCTTTTGCACACTCTTATGATCAGGAAGTACCGGCAATCCTTGGGCATCTCCCTGTTTGTAAAGCTGGCCTGCTATGGAGGTCAAATCAGCAAACATACTGTTACCCACAGCCCCGGCAACTTCAGAATCCGTTAAGGCATCAAGGCCAACGTAGACAATGCCTTGCTCTCGAATGACGCGCATCCAATCCAAAATAGGTCGTTGATCAGTATTGTCAGTGTAATCGGGTGAGAGTATTTTTCCGATTCGCCCAGTCGTGAGTTTTTCGAGTAGGGGTAACAGGCTAGCAGTGAGTTTGTCGAAGTAGGTCTTATCGTACTCAAATGCACTCCGCAGACCATCTGCCACGGAATCAAACAAGCCATGCTCCTTGGCATAACGTGTGAGTGCAATGGCATGAAAATCACGGCCACGTAGTGCCATGGGCAGGTTTTTATCATTCAGCGTTCCTTCAATGCGCTGTACAGCCGCACGCCAACCCTCCGGGCCTTCCTTATCCAACCACAAGTGATAGTAATCAGTGAGCAAGGGTTCAATACTGGTCACATAACGGGCGATAGTGTTGTAGTCAGGGCGACGACCCAGTCCCACCAATGCCCTCGCCACAATATTGGTAAAGCGCCATGCAAATTCACGGAATGCGGCACTGTTACCCTCTGAGGGGAGTTGGGTAGAAATGCGCGAGGCAACTTCAGTGATTCGTGCAAAATCACCGATTGGGTTATAACGCTCGGAGATATCGGGGAAGCCCAGGTGGAAAACATGAAACTGATCCAGTCTTCCTGCACGTCTTGCCTCGCCATGCATTCGGCGTAGCAAATCAATATCACCTTTGGGATCAAACACAATCACGATATCACCACGGCGGATATCCTGACTCACCAATATCTCTAATAAACGGGTTTTACCTACTCGTGTTGTCCCCAGAACTAATTTATGGCCAACACGCTCACCAATATTCATCCAGGTGTCTGTTTCGTCTTCACTGCCCACGCCATGCAGTGGTGGGAAGCCACCGACAAGTGGTAAAGGGCGTACAGGATTCCACCAGACATCTCGCCTTGTTAAGCGAGGTAACCACGCGAGCATTCGTGAATGCTCCAAACTAATCTCAAATTGCCGAGCCGTGTTATAGAAATTGCCCTGCATTAAGTACTTTTGAGCATTGGGGTTTCGTGACTCAACCAGCCGCTGAGTGTGTCGTTGATCCCACTTAAAACCACGGCCTAAAAAGAGCTTGTGATAGGAGAGGGGGATATCGTCCGCATCTAAGGTGTAGCGTGGCAGCTCTCGCAAATGTTTCTGATAACGACAAACAATCCAGGCTTGTTGTAGCCGCCAACAGCCTAGAGCAAAAAAGACGATAGCCGTGACGGATGAAATCACCGGCAACATCGGAAAAAATGTCTCAGGCCTTAATGCGAGGAATGCAGCCCCAATCATAAAGACGGCCATAGGCAAAAACTCAACAACGGGGCGTAGCCGATTATCAAAGGCATCAGACGACATCTACAATGCCTCGGCCAGTGCTAAGTGAGGATTGGGCGAAGGGAGGGCAACACCTTCAAATAACGTTTCAGGTGACTCGATTAGAAAGCCCTTAATGCGACTCTTATTACGTTTACCCGTTACCTGATAGGTATAGATGTTGGTGCCTTGGGGTGTTTTACGATGGAGCTTGAGTTTTTGGAATCGTTTTTGTACCTGCTGCCAGTTATCTTTATCAAAGTCTTTGAAGATGCCAGGGCTAATCAATAACAGACCCTCTTGCACTCGATGAATACGCGCATTAACAGAGTTGGTTTCAAACTTATCTTTGAGTAAACCATCGTGAATCCAAGTACGGAATTGTTTGCCAGGGTCTTCATTTTCATTCAGAGGCGCACTAGAGCGATTTATTTCAGGAGTAGGTTGAATCTCCTCACCTGCTGATTCAGAGGGTTTCTTTTCCGCTTGTGATTCAGAGAAAAAGGCAACGGGATCAAACCCAGCTTCAGTAGAAGGTTTTGTCTCAATGTTGGTTGTTACTAACTCAGCAGGTGATGGCGATGTGCTTGTTTCTATAATGGCTTGAGGTTCAGCGTTCGTTTCTGTTTTCGCATCATTACCTACAAGGCTAATACGACCACTAAACAGATCAGGGCGAGAATTTGGATCAGGCCAAATTCGTGAGGCAGGGAAGCATAAACATGTCAGCGTATGCGACCAATCCTCATCCGAAACAGACACTTTCCAAATGGAACGATCTCCATTGGGTGTGAGTACTTTGTGTTGTTGCAGCTCATCGAAAATTCGATCATTACGAGTGGGAATGCCGGTATGCCCTTCTTGGGTCAAATGCTCGCGTAATGCATCAATTCCCCGTTTACTGACCACCCACAATTGTTCACCATCAAACCACGCCGCTGCACCGTTACGATTAAGCGGAATTTGATTTTCTTTGAGTAGAAACCTTAAGCCCGTTAACAAACGTTCATGTAGCGGCAAGCGTGCTGCGGGTAATTGCGTTGCCGTATCGGATGAAGCCCCTAAATTACCCGCCACCGACTGACCATCCGCTTGCTGGATAATCTCACCCACAATTCCAGCGTCTTCATGTACACCACTGATCGCAGCAAGCCATACGGCAAGAAGCCGACGATCACTGCCCAGCCAGTTTAAGGCCGGTGCAGGGATGATTAAACGGGATAGTAGTGGAGCCACACGCTCATGGAGTCGGTATTGCCGATCTTTGCGGTAGCGAATGCGATACCAACCATCGCCTGTTATAGCGGTTGATAAAGCATCCCAAGCACCAAGCTCATGACCTTTCTTATCATAGAGGGTGATGGTTTGATCCATGAGCGGCTTGCCCACATCGTGCAGCAGTGCCGCACTGAAAACCGCATACGTCCAAAGATCTTTCTTAGCGGTAATCTCTTCAGCATCGGCCCCTTGTGGTAGCAAATGGCCACGTCGAATGCGCAAGGCGTTGATCACCACCTCCAAGCTATGATCAAGCAACCCACCAGCCCCTGAGTGGTGGTGAGACTCTGAGGCGGGGAGCTGCTGAACGTAACCCGCAAATGCTAACAGTGCATCAAGGTACAAAGTCCGCCAGTGGGTTTTGGGTACCCCAGCCAATTGTTGGATCATCTTGACCTGCTTTGAACACGGGCCAATAAGATCGAGTGGTGACAGTACCGGTAAACAATCCGAATAAGGGGGCTTAACTTTACGCCGTAGACCAAGCATCACGGGAAACCGGTAAATTAGCGTAGAGCCAATGTTTAACCTCACTCCGAGACAAGAGCGGAGTCCACTCCTGCCAGATGGAGATCGTGCCCATACGGCCCTCAAATTGATGAAATGTTTCGTTCCCAGGATTCCAGTATTTACCATCCCCAGCAACGCGGTAGTACAAAAGCGGCATGGATGCGACGGCATCAAAAAATAACCGTTCACGATCACTCATGGGGCTGTTGTATAGCGGGTCTAACTTTTCAGCGAGGTAACGGAGCGGTTGCTCCGCTGGCTCTAAAGCACGTTCAATGCCATCGTAATTACGCAGCATCATCATTAACGCTGGTACCCATTGGGCCATTCCATTGGTTAATAATTGCTGATAAATAGGGTTGTGTTGTTTTGTCGTCATTCAGGCATTTTTATCACTCCCATAGCCGCGATTGATACGATTAATCTTTTTCGAATCGATAAGATTTACTGTTTTTTAGAAGGAGGAGAATTGAATCTTGTGGTCCAATTATTCCAGAAGACGAGACCGCGATATTTCTACAGGTTGTAGACAGGATAAATAGACGCTTTAATACACGTTATTTTTTGGGAACCAATAAGTCAGTATCGTAATGGGATGCGCGCTTCTGTACCAGTATAGTTTAGAGCGAGTGGGTTACTGAAGGTCGCATCTCTTCTGAAGGTGAAGCGAGAAAGAGACTCTGTCATGACCTATGATTGCAGGCCTGTTTTTAGGTGTTGGATCAGATGGTGTGGTTTTAATATATGGAGAAAATTGCCACTAAGTTCTTCAAGTGCTTGAATGGTAGTTAACGACCCTGAGAAGTTCTTCGAGATAGTTGACCAAAATATTGGTTGATCCTGAAAGCAGCCGCACAGGCGTTGATTGAGCCATCAGACTCGGGATATTGTTGGGTATTGTGCGATAGCTTATTACCAATAACATAGTAGCGGCCCAACATACTGTTACGGCCGAAATTAACTGAGTTCTAAATATGTCTGGTTTTACTGATGAAGAAGTTTTTCTAAATAATCTGGGGGCCAATTCATTTTTGCGTTTTTGGAGTTGGCCAAGTTTATTTAGGGATCAGGGGGATAGTAGTAAAGACGGTGATGGCAAGGAAATATGTGATTTAACCATCGTCTTTGGAAGCGACGTAATTTTGTTTAGTGATAAAAAGATAGATTTCAGTACGACTAAAGATGTGGGCGTGGCCTGGTCTCGCTGGTCGCGGAGAGCGATAGGTAATTCTGTAAAACAAATAAAGGGAGCTAGAAGATGGTTTGAGCAATACCCTGAAAGGATATTTGTAGACAAACAATGTAATCACAAAATCCCAATCAATATACCAGATAAAAATGATATCAGATTTCACAACGTTGTCGTATGCCACGGCATAGAAGATATATTGAGTTCATTTAATAACGAAGCTTCTTTTATGTTTGATAACTCTATACGGGGTGACTCGCACTGGGATAAAGACAAAGCCACACCGTTCTGTATTGGCCAGATATTTGAAGGTGACTTTGTTCACATATTTAATGAATCGACAATAGAGCTTGTGCTAAGAGAATTTAGTACTACTAAAGATTTTACTCATTATCTAAGTCAGCGAGAAGAACTACTTAGCTCAGAGAAGCATATCAGGGCGTTATCTGAGTCAGATATCATACAGCTTTATTACGAGAACTTTGATGAGGAGACAGGAGGGAGATCTATTTGGCCCAAAGAATTACTTGAAGCCGATAGTGCTGTAATTGATATGGGGGGGATTCAGCGACTTTTTGAAAACCCTTCTTTCCTAGCCAAAAAACAAGAAGACAGAATTAGCTATTTTTGGGATGATTTAATTGAGAGGTTCTCATTCCATGTCCTCACTGGGACCGCAGAGCACACAAATTGGGATCATCCTATAGAGGCAGAACCTAGCATTAGGTTTTTGGCATCAACTAGCCGGTTTGAACGGCGTATATTGGCAAACGCCTTTAAAGACTTTTATGAAAAGGCTATTCCAGGGCAGCGGGGAACAAGGCTTTGCCTTGATCCGGCAAACAAAGAAAATGCCTATGTGTTCTGCTTGGTACCCCGACATCATAGTTTTTCCTCTGATGAGGAATACAGGGAAGTTCGGCGGGGCATGATTCAAGATTATTGCGCCATAAATAAGTATCTAAACAGAGGAGTTAATAGCGTATTTGGAATAGCCTGCAAAACCAGGGACGATGCTCAAGGCTTGACACCAGAGTTTTTTAACGAAGGGCAGGATTTTGTATTTCTACCCGGTGATGATTGGGAAGAAAATGACTATAAGGAAGCAGAGAAAATACATAATGAATATGTTTCTCATGGTCTTCTGGTCAAAAGAAGTGTAGTGATGGAAACTATTACAGAATTCCCAGAAGGCGATTCTGGGTTTAGAACGAAAATTGATGTGAAGGGTAAAGATCGAAATATGCCCTGCATCTGCGGTAGTGGTAAAAAGATAAAAAGGTGCTGCGGCCAGCCATAAGCAATTAACTCGGAGATTTTTCTACAGCCCCGTTGGGTGTGAATGAGTATTTTCATGACAATTACTGTGAATTTAAACGGTTAAGTAAATAGAGCTAACAGATATGAATATTAAAGGCAGCTGTTTATGCGGAAGTGTTGAGTATGAGGTTGAAGATATAAGCAATAATATCTATCAATGTCATTGTTCAATGTGCCGTAAGCAAGGTGGGTCCGCGTCAAACACAGGAACAGTGATTCCATTCAACCAGTTAAAATGGATGAAAGGAAAGGCATATATCAAGTCATGGACTAAAAATACCGGGTTCCGGTCAGACTTTTGTTCCAATTGTGGCTCACTTGTTCCAAACCCACTAAGGGGGTTAGATTACTATTGGATACCTGTCGGAACCTTGGAAGATGCCAACTTTGATATTGTGGCCAATTTGTATACGGATTCAAAAGCATCTTGGGGTGTGGTATCACCAACAGGAAAGAAATTTAAATCAATGCCAGAGCTTGAAGAGTTTATATCTCTTCTGTCTAGCAATGGTCACGCCTAACACTTCGGAGTTTTGTTCCTCATTGCTAGCATTAGCTGTGCGAGAAATTTTGGGTCATGAGAAAAATTAAGCTTATTAATTATTGCGATAGCTGGCCTATTAAATATGAAGCAGAAGTAAAATTACTTAAGGAATTAATAAAAAGTAATTTCATAAGATCATTTCATATAGGGAGCACCGCTATTGTTGGAATGAAGTCAAAGCCGGTTATCGACATCCTGATTGAAGTTAAATGTTTGAGTGAGTTGGATGCAGAAAAACAAAATTTCGAAAAAGAGGGATATGAAGTGAAGGGCGAGTACGGAATAGAGGGTAGAAGATTCTTCCAAAAAGGAATTGATGAACGAACCCATCATATTCATGTGTTTGAGGCTGGCTCAAAAGAAATAGAAAGGCACAGGTTATTTGTAGAGTTTATGAACTCGAACCCAAGTAAAGCCAATGAATATCAAATGCTAAAAGAGAACCTATGTTCACGTTTTTGTGAAAATCCAGAAAGTTATACGGAAGGAAAAGCTAGCTATATAAAAGATATAGATTCTGAGGCATATTCGTGGAAACACAGCTAACAAGCACCGCTATAAAATTCTGGTTATTGCTGACGTTTTAAAACCCTTTCGGATAGGGCCTTTCCATTACATTCCCCCTTCCATTATCACAGGCCTTTTTACGCCATTTCGGTAATTCCCTTTTGATGATCTTGAATGAGCCTTTTCTTGTAAAGGTATACGAGGAGGTTAGTTGGATGAGATATTAGTCATACTTAGGACTTCATCTCGTGACACACCACTCGGAAGTTTCTAGCCATCACCACCATCTTTGCTGCCCGTTCATCCACATCAAGGCTGCCAAACACAATCTGGATATCGCCGCGTTTAAATACTTCGCCAACCGGTGTGGTGAGGTCTATTTTGTCAGATAGCTCAAAGCTTATTATCTGCCCTGTTCTTTGCAGGACGACAACGGGATAGCCATTAATGTCTTTTCTTTTTTTCATATAAAAGCACATGCCATCTTAAAGAGTGAGTTCGTTATTTGTAGAGCATCCCTGTTTCATAAGAAATCATTAATTAAATATCCAAAATATAAAATAATGCTCTCTACAGACTGGCTGTTATGGTTGGTGCCCCCCGGCAATACTGACTTGAACTTAGTGTGGATCGAGTTAAATATAGCATGACCGACACGAATATGTGACAATCAGGCCAATTATCACTCATATTTAATCAATGGCTGCTCAAATTAAAACCAACAAACATTGGCAAGTGAAGGCAAAAAAGCTCATCAAACTGGAGATGCTTAAGCGTGATATTGGCTATCGGGAGTTATCTGAATTGTTACTGGCGGCGGGAACGGTAGAAACCCCTGGGAATTTAAAAACTAAGATTAATCGAGCGACGTTTAGTGCCGCATTTCTGCTGCAAGTTTTAGATGTGATTGGGTGCGAGCTGTCCGTAGAGGATAAATAGGGTTGCTACAAGCGATTGATATTATCTTGAATCATTAGCATCGATTTTTATTTTCAGTCAGCTCTTCGGTTGGCATTCGCGAACAGTTCACCAAAGTATTCCTGGCTGGTAACACTGCCGTATTGCTTAACCGCTTGTTTGAGTTTTCGCTGGTCGAATTGGAGGGCTTTTTCACCTACTTTTTCGCGTATGGCTTCGTGGTCTTCTGCCAATGTTTTGAGATTATTCATAAGGTCTACCAGTAGAAATTCGTTGGATAGCTTTTTAGGAAATTTATTTTTACGCCGAAATTCAAAATGGCGACCATCCAAATCAACGGTGCCCTGATATTTATGGTTATACACCACGGTGATGTTGTAGAGCTGAGTGGTGCCAACACCTAATTGGTTATAGGCATTTGGGCTTGTCAAAAGAAAATCACCATCCTTCAAAAACTGTTTCACTCGTTCGGTTGCACTGATAGGCACCATGCCAAATAGCGATTTCTTGGGGCAGTAATACAAGTCACTCTCAAGTTGGGTTAAAACACCTTCTTCGATCAGTACCTTGATATGTTGATCCACGCGTTTAGACCATTGTGCAAGTTCGGCACGGCGATAGGCCGTGCCTGGGCATAAATGTTGTTTGAGCTGCGTTAAGCATTTCATGATGAAAAATGACGTATCGTTTATTCGTCTCGATTTAAGGTTAAAACCACCGCCTTTAGGCGGTCAGATTTATCTGTAATACTTTTGGCAGTTACATAGAGAGGTGAGCTGTCATGGAATATCGCTACGGAAGCCATACTGTTTTTAAGATCCAATATCATTTTGTATTTGTAACAAAATATAGATATCAGGTTTTGAAAGGAGAGGTTGGATTGGAGGTGCGAGAGCTGATACGTCAGACTTGTAATGCCTTCGAGATTGAGATTCTCAAGGGTGTGGTGAGTAAGGATCATGTACATCTATTTGTATCAGCACCGCCGAATATGGCTCCAAGTGAGATAATGCGAAGGGTAAAAGGGCGAAGCTCTAGCAAGTTATTTGAGAAATTTCCTGAGTTGAAGAGACGTTATTGGGGAAGGCACTTTTGGGCGAGAGGTTATTTTTGCGTTACCTCGGGTGATTTGACTGAGGAGATGATCAAGGAATACCTAGATCATCACTTTGAGCCTAAAGGTGATGACAATTTTAGAACGGAGGGCTAAACGGGTCTTGGACCCGTATCTGGACTTTAGTCCTTAGTACTAACCCACCAGCTTTAGCTGGTGGTTGTTGAGTTTTTCTTTGAACTGAATATAGGAATCGCTAGCTCATCAATTGGGCCGGTATAGGCCAAAGAGCGGCGTAACCACTCGTGGACTAAATGCAGCCCCATGTTGCCTTCATCTCCCAGCGCACAATCACTCACATCAATAGTGGCTAAAAATGCCAGCACGGCACGCACATTGTCTGAGGGCACATCATCACTGAGCAGTGGGTTGGTGTAGAGCGGATCTGAATGAATTGAATGTTGATCGGAATTTTCTTGGTCTGTCATAACTTTATCTCCCCCTGTTTTAAGAAAACAAAGCCACCTTAATTGTAAGGTGGCCGGGAGTTTGTAAGTCGCAACAAGACGACCACGGTAACCTTTAGGTCGGAACCCTGGACATACGTCACCGTCTCCCGGCCATAACAAAGGTCGAGAAAACGGTATGTTTTAGGTGGTCATACCAACCACCTCGTTGCGGAGTTACAAAGCTCCGGCAAGCTACTTAGCTCGCATCGGAAAGTCTAGCGTAAAAGCGTTGAAGATACAGCTAAAATCACAGAATTAGCCTTAACGGGGGAGATGCTTGGAAAAATTAGGCAGATTGTGGGCATTTTAATTTTAGTGAGGTTTACATTAAAGCAATGTTTTGCTACAACATTAAAGTATAAATATGGTTCAGCGTTAAGTTATAAGTAATGTTCGGCGCTAAAGAATAAAAGCTAAGTCATAAAATTGAGAATCTGATGGCCACATTTGGGGAATTACTGGCAACCTCCTTAGCGCGAGTAAAGGGTGTTGCCAAGGATAATATTGTACAGGCAAGCCACATCGGGCGTGCTGATCGGGAGCGTTTGCTGAAAAATGGCTGGCTCACGCCGATTATTCGTGGCTGGTACATTCTTGGTCATCCTGAAGGGCAGGGGGAAACCACCCAGTGGTATGCCACCTATTGGCATTTTGTTCGGGATTACCTTGCTGAGCGATACGGTGAGGAGTATTGCCTCTCCCCAGAATCATCATTGGATTTTTGGCTGGATCAAAATAACGTCCCTCAACAGTTGATGGTGGTGGGTGCCTCAGGGGGCAATACCCGCGTAGAGCTGCCCCATGACACTTCACTGTTGGCTTGGAAAGGTGAAGTTGCTCAAGAGCGTGAGGTGATTGAGGGCATTCAAGCCTTGCCACTTGCCGCTGCACTTTGCCGTGCTTCCCCCTCATTTTTTAGCCATAACCCCACCTCTGCCGAGATTGCTCTGCGCATGGTCGATCCAGCGGCCATCGCTCGTTATGTGCTCGACGGTGGTCACTCGGTAATCGCAGGGCGTATGGTGGCGGCTTATCGCTTTTTAGGCGATGAGGCCGCAGCCGAGACGATCAGTGCCGGATACAACATGGCAGGGGAGCGTATTCGTGAAACCAATCCATTTACTATCGAGCAACCGCTGTTAGGGCAACGCTCACACCAAACACGTTCCCCCTATGCCGCACGTATTGAAGCTCTGTGGCAACAGATGCGCGAAGGCGTGATTGCTGCTTTTCCTAAAGCACCAGGATTGCCTGATGACTCATCCCAGTATCTTGCCCAAGTGGAGGAACGTTACCGGTTTGATGCCTATCACTCACTCTCTATCGAAGGCTATCAGGTCAACTATGATCTGATAGAACGCATTCGGCAGGGCACGTGGAGCCCTGATGACTCAAGCAATGATCGTGATCAACGTAATGCGATGGCAGCTAAAGGCTATCACCTCGCATTTGATAACGTTTGTGAGAGTCTATCGGCCATCTTTGAGAGCACCACCGCGGGTGAGGTGATCGAACATGATCTGCATAAATGGTATCAATCACTGTTTGAACCTTCTGTTCAAGCCGCATTAGTACGTGCCTCGGATTTAGCTGGGTATCGTAACGACCAAGTATTCATTCGTGGTGCCGCTCATGTGCCTCCACCCAAGAGTGCGTTGATGGATGCGATGGAGGCATTTTTCTATTGCTTGAAAAATGAACCAGAAGCCTCGGTAAGGGCGGTGTTGGGGCACTTCATGTTTGTGTTTATTCATCCTTATATGGATGGCAATGGCCGTATTGGGCGCTTCATTATGAATGCCATGCTGGCCTCGGGTGGGTATCGCTGGACAGTGATTCGGTCTGACAAACCTCGGCGAGATAAATACATGGATGCGTTGGATCTAGCCTCATCGAAACATGACATCAGTGCCTTTGCTGAATTTGTGGTGGAAGAGATGGCCGTGGAGTGGGGAAGTGAATCGATAGGTAGTGAGTAGGGGAGGTCACGTTAAGTTGAGGATATTGATTGATTTCAAGTGATTTATAAATAACGTATGGCATATGCCGATTCATTATGTTAAATCTTGGTTTATGCGCGTGGTTGGTCCACCTATTCCCTGAATGATTTTAGAAGGTAAGAGAATGCGGAAAATCATACTAAAAATTGTAGATACATGTCTGGCGTTATTCGTAGGGATATCCGTTGGGTTTTTTCTTCACTGGGTGTTGGGTGCGGCACTGACTGTCTATTGCCTAAAACGTATTTTCTTTCCTAGCCCAGAAACACTCATACAAACGCCTTCACCTGAAAGAAAAAAGGCGTTGGAAGATATGCGTCGCAGAGAAGATGAAGAAGAGTTTGATCAGCGGTTTTTTCGATATGGTTTTTTCAGTGATCACTTGTAAAAACTGAGGTTACATTCTGTGAAGGTTAATAAGCTCGAAAAATATCTCGGAAAACAAAAAGACGCAGAGGGAAGTTACCCATTTGGCCCAGAGGCACTGGTCTTTAAAGTCATGGGAAAAATGTTTGCGCTGGTATCTCAGAATGAAGAAATATCCCGAATTACATTGAAATGCCGCCCAGCGGATGGCGAGGTATTAGTGAGTCAATATGATTCTATTTCACCTGGGTACTATATGAATAAACGACACTGGATCACTATTTCGTTAAACGGGGAGTTGCCCGAGGAGATGATTCTGGATTTGGCCAATGGGTCATATGATTTGGTTGTCAGTAAGCTGACTAAAGCCGACAAGAAAAAGCTGGAAGAGAGTGAGTGAGATAGAAAAAACGGAGGTACTGACCGTATTTGATAGCTATCCTTCGGAGATGCGCCAAAAGTTACTCTTTCTACGGGGGCTGATTTTTGAGGTAGCGCAAGAATATGAAAATTCCTCGCCTATTGAAGAAACCATAAAGTGGGGCGAACCTAGTTATTTATCAAAGTATGGCAGTACCATAAGAATGGCCTGGAAGGCATCAAAGCCAAATCAATATGCGCTGTACTAAAGATGTAGAAACTTTAACTGATAAAAGTTTTAACGAAGCTAACTCAGACTTAAATGAATTAAATGGCCAAGTTGAGAAGATCAAAGATGAGATGGATAATCTTGAGAATGCAGAAAGCTTTGAAATTATAAGAGACGAGATTGTCGAAATCGAGAGAAAGCTTGATAATAATCGAACTAGCGAAGGGATTATTAAGTCGGAGCTGTCTAAGATTAAGTTATTTAAGGGTGATAATTATATTGATGATTTAGAGATAAGGAGCTATAGTCAAATCTGGTGTATGGGCCATCAAGCAGCATCACGATTCTGTTGTTCTTGTTTGATACCATCACTGAATTTCACCCCAGCAATAACATCCGCTAGCAAGCTATACCCTCGTAATCTGTGCCAGCGTTTT
>JAFLJP010000135.1 GCA_022712945.1 Gammaproteobacteria bacterium
CTCGATACGAAGGATTTGTGGGTGGGGTTGTCAGGCGGAGATGCCGAGTGAAGCGACCTTTTCCCGTGCTTTTGATGAGTTTGCTACAAGTCATTTACTGGAGCGAGTGCATCAAGCCATCATTAAAGAGCATCTTGGTGACAAATGTGTCGCTACCTCGTGACCAATTTTATGGCGTCCCTGCCAAAAATTGACTCGCCTACGCGACAACTGATTCCTTTTCCCCGACCGTCCTGCGTCCGTCACGGCTCCGTACAACATCGTTCCTCGTTGCACTACGCCATGACTACCTCAATGACTCTACGCCCACTAAAGCCGCTGCTGCATCTTCTCCGCCGTTCGTTCCTCACACTACGAAGAGGCAGACGGCGTGGCCTATCGGCGACTAATCGCCTTCGCTTCGCTCTCCATGGCGATCAGCGATAGTCATACACTCCTAAACCTCTGAACACGTGATGATGGCTTTATGAAGCTCCTGTACTTTTCGCTGTGCTATAGGTTTTTTCGCACAGTTGCCCGATCAGCTCTTTTTCTTGACTGCTGATGGAGCGGAACATGACACCGATACCCTCATCCCCAGTATGTGCAACCCAGCCATTCAAATAACCGCCATGGGAAATTTTGACTTTCACCACGGCATTCTCCGACATGGCCTGCTGGTCGAGCTGAATGAACATACCATCGGTGGAGATATCACGAGCCGTCCCCTGTTGTGTCGTGCCGTCACGGCCATGCACCGTCACATCCAGTGATACCTGACAGCGTTTTTTCAATCGATGTTCCATTTTTTCCATTCCATTGTCGTATGGTTTTAGTGTAGTAGCTCTTTTTCACCTACCCCAAAAGAAAATACAGTCCCAGCTTAGGGATGTAGAATTTATCCCTTATTCGACATCACCACCGTGCGTTTCTGAATGTCGAGCCTAGGAGCCTGTCCGAGAATAGATAGGTCTACTGCGAAAAATATAGTTCTCATCTGCATTGTCATGCTCCTTTCTCTACTGTGCTGAATAGTTACAATGGTTTTTATGTGAACACATAAAGAATCAAGAAGAGTCGTTGTCGATTACTGTCACTGGAATGACATGTGCATTACCGTTTTATCATGAAGAGCAAAACCACTGAGGTGGACGTTATGGCTTGCTCAACGCTTTCTAAATATTTTGTTTGATGGGGTAGTGGATCAGGCTGTTGCTTTTGAATTACGCGGTAGTTTAGACTCTATCTCATGGTATTTTTCCAAGCAGAGGCTCCCTTCTCACCATCATTGCGTATGCTGCCATTTTAATCTTCATTTAATGTAACAACGTTACGATTGCCGATAGCGACTGGTAGCCTGTCCGAGAATATAAATCGCCGTGCTCGGGCAGGCCCCTGGTTTATCACAGTCTGTGTATTTAATTTATTGGCCACCCTGTATCTGGCCACGATAAGGAGAGATCCCGTGTTGAACGGTTTTTTCGTGCAAACCCGTGTAACGGTGTGTGCCGCTGCTGTATTGATGATTGGCAGTGCCAATGCTCAAATGCCGCAGAGCTGGACGTTGGAGTCCAGCGCCCAGCGTGTGTTGCAAGTGGCACCGGAGCACGGTGTGGTAGAGGCAGAGGTGAGCGTACGCCGGGGTAGTGTGAAGCAGGCGGGTCTCTGGCCCAATCCCACCATCGAAATCGGTGCCAGCAATGCTATGGGCAAGGATGACGGCAAGGGAGGCACCGATCTGAATCAGTTCAGTATAACTCAACCGTTACCGCTCAATGGTCGCCTGGGATTGAAGCGCAAGCAGGCAAATGCCCACCTCAAACAGGCGCAGGCCAATGTTGGGCAGCAGGTGTTGTTGCTGGAGTATGAAGCAGCGGTTGTTTTTCACCGTTTGCAGTTCAGTCAGGCGCAGTTGGGTCTGGCCGAACAGCGGCTGGAGAGTGCCGATGGGTTCCAGCATATCGGCCAGCGGCGCGAGCAGGCGGGGGATCTCTCTCGTCTGGCACGGCTGCGTCTTGATCTGGTGCGTGAAGCCGCCAGGCAGGATATCGCCTCTGCTGAGGGGAAGTTCAGTGAATCACTCTCCGATTTTAAAACCCTGCTGAATATCACCGATGGCGACCCCCAGCTGGGGGCGCTGGACCACTTCCCCGCTTTGCCACCGTTGGCAGACCTGGAGAAAGGAGTCGACACCCACCCTGCTTTAGTTGCAGCAAAACAGGGGGTGGAGGCGGCACGTCACGGGGTGGCGATGGCGCGGGCCGACCGCTTCGCTGATCCCGAAATTTGGATTACTCACGAGCGTGATGTGTTGGGGGATCGTCGCCAGAACAGCATCGCTTTTGGTGTAGCAGTCACCGTACCGTTATGGGATCGCGGCGGGGGCAATATTGATGCCGCCCAGGCCAATCGCCAGAAGGCTCAATTTGAAGTGAATGCCCTGCAACGTCAGCTCAGTAATCAGCTGCGTCTGAATCATCTTCACCTCGCCCACCTGATTGAACAGGGCGAAGAGTTCCGTACCCATGTACTGGAGCCGTCGGAAGAGATCTTTCAGCTCAGTCGCAAAGGATTTGCGGCCGGACAAGTGGAAATTCTTAATCTGGTGGATGCGGTAGATACCTATTTTAATGCCCGTGTTCGCTATCTCGAACTGTTGAAAGAGGCCTGGCTAGAGGTGGCAGCATTGCGCCGCAACGCCGGGCTTTCATTGACCCATAAAGGAACCGCCCAATGAGACCACTCTTTGTAAAATCGCTACTGGCCGTAGTAGTTGCACTGCCACTGACGGTGAATGCGCTGGAGCTGACATCGCAGCAGATGAGCAATACCACCCTCACCACCACCACGGTCACTACCCGTGAGGCGGTGGCCAGTATCACGGTTAACGGTACCCTGCGGGCTGATCAACAACGGCTGTTCCGGGTCTCGCCAGTGGTGGATGGTTTGGTCACCGTGCTGAATGTGGTGGCGCAAACCGAGGTGAGCAAAGGCCAGGTATTGGCACGACTGCGCAGTAATACCTTGGGACAGGCGCAGGCTGACTATCTGGAAGCGCTGGCTCGCTTTGAAGTGGCTGAAGCGGACTACGTCCGAATGAAAGGGTTGCGGGACGACGGGGTGGTGGCTGGCAGCCGCCTGCTGGCGGCTGAAAGCCAGTATAAAACAGCCCATGCGATGTTTGATCAACGCCGCCGGGCACTGACCCTGGCTGGTATGACCGATGCACAAATTAAACGCCTTGAAGAGGAGCCGGATAATATCGCTGATTATCCGCTGATCAGCCCGGCCAACGGTGTATTGCTGAGCGTAGCGGTCGAAAATGGCCAGATGCTGACCGCCGGTGAAAGCGCCTTTCGCATTGCTGACCTGAGTGTGGTGTGGGCCGATGTACAGATTCCGGTGACTCGCATTGGTGATGTGGCGCTGGGTAGTCAGGCGGCCATTCGTGTCGCCGCCTATCCACAGCACCGTTTTGGTGGCCGTCTTGAAACACTCAGCGGTGAGGTAGAGGTGAGCAGCCAGACCGTGGCCGGTCGGGTGGTGATTGACAATCAGCAGGGGCTGCTGCGCCCCGGCATGTATGTGCAGGCCGAGTTAAAGGGGGTCGCCCGCTCTGGGTTGATGGTGCCGCAGAGCGCGGTGTTTCGTCGTGGCAACGATAACTACGTTTTCATAGTCAGTGGGCCGCGCAACTTTGAGCCAGTGAAGGTCACTACAGGCCAGCCCACGGGCGGTTGGACGCGCATCGACTCGGGCGTTAAAGCGGGGGATGTCGTGGTCAGCAGTGGCGTGGCTGAACTCAAGTCCCATTGGCAATACCAAGGGGGCGAATAGAGCATGATTAATTCTCTGATCCGTTTCGCTCTGGTGCAGCGATTGATGATGCTGCTGCTGGCGCTGGGGCTCGCTGGCGCGGGAGTCTGGGCCTTCAAGACCCTGCCTATTGATGCCTTTCCCGAGATCTCCTCGCCCCAGGTGCAGGTAATTATCAAGGCACCGGGGTTCTCACCCACCGAGGTAGAGAGTCGCATCACCTTCCCGGTGGAGGTGGCGATGCAAGGGTTGCCGCGCCAGACGGTGCTGCGCTCTACCACTAAATATGCCTTGAGCATTATCGTCATCGACTTTGAAGATGGCACCGACATCTACTGGGCGCGCCAGCAGGTGACCGAGCGACTGAGTCAGGTCTGGGCCGAACTACCCCCTGGTGTAGAGGGCGGCCTTGGCCCCATCACCACGCCGCTGGGCGAGGGTTATATGTACCGTGTCGAGGGCGAAGGTTTCAGCAATCAGGAGCTGCGCCGCATTCAGGATTGGGTGATCCGCCCGCGTTTGCGCGGTGTTGAGGGAGTGGCCGAGGTCAACTCCCTGGGTGGTGAGGTAAAAGTTTACGAAGTGGTGGCCGACCCGGTAGCGCTCTCTTCTTATGGCTTGGGTATCGACGATCTGGAGTCAGCGCTGCAAGCCAACAACCGCAACGCCGGTGGTGACCGCATCAACCGCAATAACGAAGTGCTGCTGGTGCGTACCATCGGCCAGCTACGCAATATGGAGGATATTGGCCGCATCACTGTCGCCAGTCACAACGGTATTCCGGTGCATGTGCGCGATGTGGCACAGGTGCGCATCAACTCGTTAACCCGCTTTGGTGCGGTGACCGCTGATGGGAAAGGAGAGGTGGTCACCGGGCTGGTACTGCTGGCACGGGGTGCCAACAGCCGTACCACCATCGAAGGGGCGAAGCAGGTGTTGGAAGAGATCAAGCCGAGCCTGCCCGATGGTGTCACCATTGAGCCATTTTATGACCGCACCGATCTGGTGACCAAGGCGGTCTGGACGGTGGAGAAAACCCTTGGTGAAGCGGTGGTGCTGGTGTTGATCGTGCTGATCGTGATGCTCGGCAACCTGCGTAGCGCCCTAACCGTGGCGTTGATTTTGCCGCTGTCGGTACTGTTTACCTTTGTGATGATGCGTATTTTCGGCATCAGCGCCAACCTGATGTCGTTGGGTGGTTTGACCATCGCCATCGGTATTCTGGTGGATGCGGCGGTGGTGGTGGTGGAGAATATCCACACCCGCCTCAGCCACGCCCAGAAAGGGGTGAGCCGCCTGCATCTGATCTACCGTGCGGTGGTCGAGGTGGCGACGCCGGTGATCTCCGGTATCCTGATTATTATCACTGTCTTTTTGCCGCTGTTCAGCCTCTCCGGGCTGGAGGGCAAGATGTTCACGCCGCTGGCGGTGACCATCAGCTTCGCGCTTATTGGCTCGCTGATTCTGTCACTCACGGTGATTCCGGTGTTCGCCAGTTTCCTGATGCGGGGTGGTGATGAAGAGGATGGTCGTCTGCTGAGCGCTCTCAAGGCGGTCTATCTGCCGGTAATGCGCTGGGCGCTGCGCCAACGGGGTATTGCAGTGGGCAGTGCGGTGGTAGCGTTGATCATATCGCTGGCACTCTTTCCATTGATCGGCAAGGAGTTCATGCCAGTGATGGATGAAGGGACCACGGTGGTGATTATTGAAAAGCTGCCCAGTATCTCGCTGGAACGCTCACTGGAGCTAGATGAACCCTACCAGAAGGCGATGATGGAGCTGCCCGAGGTAATCGGAGTGGTTGCGCGTACCGGGGCTGATGAGCTGCGTATGGATCCGATGGATCTGAACCAGACCGATAACTTCCTCATCACCAAACCGAGGGAGGAGTGGAGCGCCTCGTTGGAAGATTTTCAGGCCCGCCTGCGTGAAAAACTCGATGGCTTTGTCGGCATCGACTACGCCTTCACCCAGCCCATCGACATGCGGGTGTCGGAGATGCTCACCGGGGTGCGTGCTGCCACCGCGATCAAGCTCTACGGTGATGACCTGAGCGTGTTGGAGGAAAAATCAAAACAGATTGAAGGGTTGGTAAACTCAGTGCCTGGGGCGGTGGATGTGTTCCGTGAGCAGCTCTCGGGGCAGATCTACCTGCAAATTGAAATTCGCCCCGAGGCGATTGCCCGCTTTGGCATCAATGTAGAAGATATCAACCGGCTGGTGGAAGTGGCGGTGGGTGGTAAAGTGGTGACCGAGGTAATTGAAGAGAACCTGCGCGTCGGTGTATTGCTGCGCTATCCGGAACAGGCGCGCACCTCACCCCAGGCAATTGCCTCGCTGCTGGTGGAAGCACCCGGTGGCAATAAAATCCCCCTGAGCAGTCTGGCCGATATTCTTGAAGTGGATGGCCCGGTGGTGATCTCTCGGGAATCGGCCCAGCGGCTGGTGGTGGTACAAGCCAACGTAGAGGGGCGTGACGTGGTCGGTTTTGTAGACGATATTCGCCATGCGATTGAAACCAACGTCGAGCTGCCGCCAGGCTACTACGTCACCTACGGTGGTCAGTTTGAGAACCAGCAACGCGCCGCCGCACGGCTGGCGCTGGTGGTGCCGGTCGCCATTGCACTGATCTTCCTGATGCTCTTCACCACCTTCCGCTCACTGCGCCAAGCGGGGTTGATTATTCTCAATATCCCCTTCGCTATGATCGGTGGCGTAGTCAGCCTTTATTTCTCCGGACTCTACCTCTCGGTACCGGCCTCGGTGGGTTTTATTACCCTGTTTGGGGTAGCGGTACTCAACGGTGTAGTGATGGTGAGCTACTTCAATCAACTGCGTGAATCAGGCTACTCGGTGATGCAAGCGGTGCAGGAGGGGGCCGAACGACGGCTGCGCCCGGTATTGATGACTGCCCTCATCGCCAGCCTGGGTTTGGTACCGCTGCTGGCGGCCACCGGCCCGGGTTCTGAACTGCAACAGCCGTTGGCAGTGGTAGTGATCGGTGGCCTTGTCACCTCCACTCTGCTGACACTGATTCTGCTGCCCACGCTCTATGCCTGGCTAGAGGGGCGGGATGAGAAAAAACAAGGAGCAAACCCATGAAAAATCTGACCATCATTGTTCACGCCGGTGTGCAACAAGCACTGGCTGATAGCCTGCGGACGCTAGAGCAAGTGGAGGGCTTCACCTTCTCCCACGTTGAAGGGCATTCCCACCACAGCGAGGAAGACCCCTTTCTTTCGGCGCGAGACAAAGTCGTCGGTTACGTGCCCCGGGCGCGAGTTGATGTACTGTTGGCTGATGGTGATGTTGATGCCGTACTCGCCAGCCTGGTTGAGCAAAGTCACCTGAGTGGACAGGGGGTCTACTGGGTGACGGCGGTAGAGGCACAGGGGCGGCTGTAGAATGGCTGGTGGGGTTCGTTCCTTAGGGATGTAGAAGAAGTTAACGTACCGTTATTACGCCGAATTGTTGTTCACCCTCTCTAGGCCGGTATTGGGCGCATAGTGAGCTACGCAACGAATACCGGCCTAGGAGCCTGTCCGAGAATAGAGGTCGTAGCGAGAGAGTGTGATTTTTAGTTCATTTTTTCGACAATTTGAGGCGAATGGTTGTTCCCTTTAACGAAAATTGGCGGGAAAATGAGCAAAAAACACGCTTTC
>JAFLJP010000038.1 GCA_022712945.1 Gammaproteobacteria bacterium
AGACGGTCAACCATCTGTAGGCTGGTCGTTTTTTCTCCGGCAAGAGATGTGACGATGAAATCCTACAAACAACTGACCTATGAGCAACGATGCCAGATTTATGTGCTAAAGCAAAGTAATCTTGCACAACAAGCGATTGGAATGACCTTAAAGGCGGGTGGCAATAAGGAGGGGGTTGCCCTCAGGGCTTTCATTAGTAAAGCAGAGTGGCTGTCGTTTGCTTCGCAGTGGTGATTCAAGGTAAAATGCGCGGGAATTCAAAGAATTTCCATGCCCGCGTCGATACGCGGGTTTATTTTATGTAAAGTCAGAGGCCCCACTTAATACTGGGGTCTCAGTCAGTTAGTTGGAGAATTTTAATGGCTGTCGAACGTACTATCTCTATCATCAAGCCTGATGCGGTTGCTAAAAATGTCATTGGTGATATCTACAATCGTTTCGAAAAGGCTGGCCTGAAGGTTGTTGCTGCGCAAATGAAGCAGTTGAGCCGTGACGATGCAGAAGGTTTTTATGCGGTTCATAAAGAGCGTCCTTTCTTTAATGATCTGGTTAGCTTCATGATCTCTGGTCCGGTGATGGTTCAGGTGCTGGAAGGTGAAGATGCAATTGCTACCAACCGCGCACTGATGGGGGCAACCAACCCGTCTGAAGCTGAAGCGGGCACCATTCGTGCCGATCACGCGGTCTCTATTGATGAGAATGCGGTTCACGGTTCAGATGCGGTTGAGACTGCAGAAGTGGAAATTGCCTACTTCTTCCCTAATGGCGTGTGTGCTCGTACCCGCTAAGTAGAGGTTGTTTTTTCGATGACTGTTGAGGCAAGTGAAGCAAACGATAAGATTAATCTGCTCGACCTTGATCGAAAAGGACTGGAGGCCTTCTTCACCCAAATGGGTGAGAAGGCCTTTCGTGCTTCACAGCTGATGCAATGGATTCATCAGCGTGGGGTGACCGACTTCGATAAGATGAGCAACTTGAGTAAGGTGATGCGCGAGCGCTTGAAAGAGCGTGCGGTGGTGCACATTCCTGAAACGGTTATCGAGCAAGGCGCTAAAGACGGTACCCGTAAATGGTTATTGCGCTTGGATAGTGGTAATTCAATTGAGATGGTATACATTCCCGAGGATGGTCGCGGTACTTTGTGTATCTCATCTCAAGTGGGTTGCGCGTTGGCGTGTTCGTTCTGCTCAACGGCACAACAGGGGTTTAATCGTAACCTCACAACGGCAGAGATTATTGGTCAGCTCTTTCTGGCGAAAAAAACCCTGGAAGAAGATATGGGCGACACCACCAAACGGGTGGTAACCAATGTGGTGATGATGGGCATGGGTGAGCCGCTGCTAAACTTCGATAATGTGGTGAAGGCGATGAACCTGATGATGGACGATTTTGGTTATGGACTCTCAAAGCGTCGTGTCACATTGAGTACGGCGGGCGTGGTGCCCGCGATAGATCGCCTCAAAGAGGAGTGTGATGTGGCACTGGCGGTTTCACTGCATGCCACTACCGATGCGTTGCGTGACGAGCTGGTGCCGATTAATAAAAAGTATCCGATCAAAGAATTAATGGCGGCATGTTGCCGTTATCTGGATCGTGACGGGCGGCGTAAAATTACTTTTGAATATGTCATGCTAAAAGGGATTAACGATCAACCAGAGCACGCTCGGCAGCTGATCAAGTTGATGAAGGGTGTGCCGGGGAAGGTCAATTTAATCCCTTTTAATCCATTCCCCGGTTCAGATTACGTGTGCTCCAGTCGTAATGCGATATTCCGTTTTCGTGATCTTTTACAACAGGGTGGTGTGATTACCATGACCCGTAAAACCCGGGGTGAAGATATTGATGCCGCCTGTGGTCAGTTGGCGGGCAAAGTTAAAGACAGGACTAAGCGCACACAACATAAAATCATTCCCATTAGAGGAAAAACAGCATGAAAGCAGGCTTTTTAATCGTATTGGTTGTTGCACTGCTGGTGGCTGGGTGTTCATCTAGTGCTAAACGCTTTGGAAGTGAACCGGCCCACCGGCAGGCGGAAACACAGGTTCGGCTGGGAATGGGCTACATGCAGAAGGGCGATTTGGATATTGCACTGGGCAAATTACAAAGTGCGGTGAAAACGGCCGATGATTACGCACCAGCACACAATGCGCTGGCGATCCTTTATACTCGGTTGGGTCGAATAAAAGCGGCAGATAAGCACTATAAAAAAGCGGTAAAAGTAGCGGTAGATGATGGTGCGGTGCACAATAATTACGGCGCGTTTTTGTGTGATCAGGCGCGTTATGATGAAGCTCACAGTTACTTCGTTAAAGCGGCTGAGCAGCTACTCTATAAAACCCCGGCTTTAGCTTATGAAAATGCCGGTTTATGTGCGATGCGGGAAGGTGATTTAGTCCGGGCAGAAACGGCATTCCGTAACGCGTTAAACATAAACTCCGAGCTGACCGTTGCGCTGCTGAATATGGCAAACCTGGCATTGAAAAATGAGCGCCATCTTCAGGGGCGCGCTTATATTCAGCGTTATGAGGCGGTGGCCTCGCACTCGGCAGCCACCTTGTGGCTGGCTATCAGAGTTGAGCAGGGGCTGAATGATGAGGCCCAAGTTAAGCGTTACAGCGACAAATTACGCAGTCGCTTTCCAAATTCGGAGCAGGCTGGGCAGTTAGGGAACCCCTGATTAAGTCCAATCGCCACTCTGGCTTTCAGGCGGATTCGCCTGGAAGCCCCTTTGGGCGTGGCCTGAAGCGCGCATCTGCTGTGTTGTGCTTCTTGAAAAAAGACCGGCCATTCCCTGCGGCACGCCGTGCAGCTGCGCGCTTCAGGTGCACGCAGAGCGGTGATTGGACTTAATCAGAGGTTCCTTAGAAAGGTAGTTTGGAATGACAAGCAAACAGGTTGAAACCGAAACGCCAGAAAAACCCGCTCCCAGCGTTGGAGAGCAACTGAAGTCAGCTCGTCTTGCCCAAGGGAGAGAGCTGCGCGTGGTGGCCAATACGCTGCATCTGGATTTGGCCACGATATTGGCGATTGAAGCGGATGATCAACATAATTTACCGGCGACCATTTTTGTTCAGGGTTATATTCAAAACTATGCACATCTGCTGGATATACCTGCCAAGCCGTTGTTGGCACTCTATAAACAGCATGCACCCACGGAACCCGAGCTGGATCTGAGAGGGCCAAAAAATAAGGGGAAACTGGTCAGACCAGATAAGGTGATGCGTTTTACCCGACGCCGTTCACCTCTGCTGCCGTTTGTTATTTTTCTGGGTTTGATTTTAGCGGGTATCACTTGGTGGTTGTGGCCGCAGTCGTTCTCACCGCAGCCTGTGGCGTCAGGGGTCGAAGAACACGTGATGTTGATTCCGGAGGATGGCGGTATTTCGACCATCAAGACCACGGTAACTACAACAAATGAAACGGCAAAGTCACCTGAAGTGGCGGTAGCAGAAGACAAGCCCGAGCCAATTGCCGAGCCGGAAATCCCCGCGGTTGTGGAAACCCCGGAGCCACTCCCGCAGGCAGTGGAAGTGGCGCTGGATAGAGTGGTGCTGGATAAACTGGTGATCGGCAGTGAAAAAGACTCCTGGATTGAGATTTTTGATGCAGATAACAAACGGGTGATGTATCGCCTGCTTCGTGGTGGCCAGAGTCGGGAAATTGAGGGGGTGGCACCGTTTAGCGTACTGCTGGGTTATGCCCATGATGTTGAGTTAAGCATTAATGGTGAGGCGTTTGATGTTAGCCCCTTTATTGTAAAAGATAGTGCACGTTTTCGTGTTGAACGACCTTAAGGAGCTTCTGCCAATGTTACCAACCTACACCGTTAAACGCCGCAAATCCCGCCAGATTATGGTGGGCAATGTCCCGGTGGGTGGTGATGCGCCTATTTCAGTTCAATCGATGACCAACACCAAAACCGATGATGTGGCGGCGACAGTGGCACAGATTCAGGCGTTGGAAGCGGTGGGGGCAGATATTGTCCGTGTATCGGTGCCTGACATGGTGGCGGCAGAGGCGTTTGGGTTAATTAAGCAGCAGGTTAATGTGCCGCTGGTGGCCGATATTCATTTCGATTATAAAATTGCCCTGCGAGTGGCGGAGCTGGGTGTGGATTGTCTGCGCATCAACCCCGGTAATATTGGTCGTGATGATCGAGTGCGTGCGGTGGTTGATGCGGCACGGGATAACAATATTCCGATTCGGATTGGTGTTAACGCGGGCTCTTTAGAAAAAGAGCTGCAAAAGAGATACCCGGAACCCTGCGCGGAGGCGATGGTAGAATCTGCCCTGCGCCATGTGGATATCCTCGATAAACTCGATTTTCAAAATTACAAGGTGAGCCTTAAGGCCTCCGATGTATTTATGACGGTGGATGCTTATCGTCGTCTGGCCTCGCAAATTGAGCAGCCATTGCACTTAGGCATTACCGAGGCGGGTGGTTTTCGCTCCGGTGCGGTTAAATCGGCAGTGGGTTTGGGGATGTTGCTAGCCGAAGGCATTGGTGACACCATTCGGGTTTCATTGGCCGCAGACCCAGTGCAAGAGATCAAAGTAGGCTTTGATATTTTAAAAAGCCTGCGCTTACGCCAGAAAGGGATTAACTTTATCGCTTGTCCCTCCTGTTCGCGGCAGAACTTTGATGTGATCTCAACGGTCAATGCATTGGAAGAGCGCCTTGAGGATGTTCTGGCTCCGCTGGATGTGGCGATTATCGGTTGCGTGGTGAATGGTCCTGGTGAGGCAAAAGAGGTGAACGTCGGTTTGACCGGGGGCACGCCCAACCTGCTCTATATTGATGGCAAACCAGACCATAAGTTGGGTAATGACGGGCTGGTGGATAAGATCGAAACGGTGGTGCGGGCTGAGCTGGCCAAACGTGAAAGTGAAGAGACAGCACCCGCACGTAAGGTGATTCCACTCACCCGGGTTTAAAAAAGCAGCACCTATACTCCTGAATTCAGTAAAGGAAATAACCTTGGCAAAGAAAATCCAGTCGATTCGCGGTATGAACGACTTGCTGCCGGAGCAGAGCAGTGACTGGCAATACATTGAAAACCATCTGCGTCAGGTGGTGGCGGCATACGGCTATAACGAAATTCGTATGCCGATTGTTGAGGCGACTGAGCTGTTCAAGCGTTCGATCGGTGAAGTGACCGATATTGTCGAAAAAGAGATGTACACCTTTGATGACCGCAATGGTGACAGCTTGACGCTGCGCCCCGAGGGAACCGCAAGCTGTGTGCGTGCCGCCATGCAGCACGGCTTGCTGCACAACCAGACACAACGTTTGTGGTACATGGGGCCGATGTTCCGCCACGAGCGTCCACAGCGGGGGCGCTATCGCCAGTTTCATCAGATTGGGGTTGAGACCTTTGGTTTCGATGGGCCGGATATTGATGCCGAGTTGATCTTCATGTCGGCGCGTTTTCTTAAACGCCTCGGGCTGAGTGAGCACACAACATTGCAGATTAATTCACTGGGTAGCAAAGCGACACGGGCTGCCTACCGTGACATTCTGGTTGCTTACCTAAATGAGCATCGGGAGCAGCTGGATGAGGATAGCCTGCGTCGCTTGGAGAGTAATCCGCTGCGGGTGCTGGACAGTAAAAACCCGCAAATGCAGGCGATGATTCAATCAGCACCCAAATTGGTGGATCACCTGGATGAAGAGTCCAGGGTGCATTTTGAAAGTCTCTGCGCAACGCTGGATAGTGCGGGGATTCAATATCAGGTCAATCCTTGCCTGGTGCGGGGGCTTGATTACTATGCCAAGACCGTGTTTGAGTGGGTGACCGACAAGCTGGGAGCGCAGGGCACGGTGTGTGCCGGTGGTCGCTTTGATGGTCTGGTGGAACAGTTGGGTGGTAAACCGACCCCGGCCTGTGGTTTTGCGGCGGGTATCGAGCGTTTGGTAGAGCTGCTTAAAGAGGTCTCGACTGAACGGTTGGCGCATAAGGTTGATGTTTATCTGTTGATGGCCGGTGATAAAGCGGTGTTAGCCGGTATGGTGTTGGCTGAATCGCTGCGAGATCACAGCCCCTCACTGCGCCTGATTACCCATTGTGGTGCCGGTAGTTTTAAGGCACAGATGAAGCGGGCAGATAAGAGTGGGGCTTCAATCGCTTTGATTCTGGGTGATAACGAAATTGAGCAGGGTACAATCACACTTAAATACCTGCGAATAGAAAAAGAGCAGCAGCAGGTTGAGATTGCCGCATTGCCCGCATTGATCAATGAAGTTTTGGAAATTAAGTAAGTATTTGGAGAGTAACTCGTGGCATATGATGCAGTGGAACAGGAACAGCTCGACTCCCTTAAGCGATTTTGGGCGGAAAATGGTAAATCGCTGATTGGCGGTATATTCGTGGCTTTGGTGGTGTTTTTTGGCTATCAGAGCTGGACAACCAATAAAAACTCGGCGGCAGAAGCTGCCTCTGCTGAGTATATGAACATGCTAGACAGCTTGTCCGCCAACAGGCTGGAGGCGGCTTCTGAATACGGTAGCCGCATTATCGGCAGCTATGCCGATACCGCCTACGCACCGCTCTCTGCACTGGTGATGGCGCGCATAAAACTGGAGCAGGGTGACAGTGTTACCGCCCGGGCACACCTCAATTGGGCGATCTCTCACAGTGATATGCCAGAAATTCAGAACATTGCCCGAATTCGTCTAGCGGCTCTTCTGCTGGATGATGGCTTGGCTGATCAGGCATTGGCGACCTTGGAGAAGGTTAAAGCCTCCTACGTGGCGAGTCGGCGTGACGAGGTGCTGGGTGATATCTATGTTTCACTGAATCAGACAGACAAGGCACAAAAAGCCTATAAAGATGCATTGGCAATACTGGCTGACGAGGGTAGTCAACGTAGTCGCTTTTTACAGATGAAACTGGATGATATTGCAGGTCTATAGTCTTTTGAAATCGTTAAAACAAACTCTATTTGTGGCAGTACTATTGATTGCTGTTGTGGTGTCATCCACGGCGATGGCCGCCAAAAAGTCACCGCAACTAATTCAACAGGAGATGCTTGCCGAGTTTGATAATCGTCTTGCCACCGAGCCGCTCTGGTCGAAGCGTATTTCGGTGAGTTTGGGTAAGCGCTTTATCAAATTGCAGTCGGTACAGAGCGGCGATGTGCTCTACAGCGCCGACTGGCGGGGCGCGGTTTACGCCATCGACAGCACGAGCGGGGAGACCTTGTGGCAACATCAGGTCGGTGAAATTGTCAGTGGTGGGCTGACACTCGCTTCCGGGCTGCTGTTATTGGGCACCTCTGAAGGTAGGTTAATCGCCTTGACATCGGCGGATGGAACCGAGGTTTGGCGTAGCCAGCTCTCCAGTGAAATTCTCTCAGTGCCACTGCTAGCCGATGGGCATGTGGTTGTACACAGCAATGACGGCTATGTGTATGGATTATCGGCCAGCGATGGTGAACAGCTGTGGGCTTACCAATATAAGGTGCCTGCGCTGACATTGCGGGGAACCAGTGCACCAATCTATACCGGAGGGCTTGTATTGGTGGGGCTGGATAACGGCAAGTTGGTGGCGCTGGATATACAGAGCGGTTCGGTACGCTGGTTGCAGACCGTTGCGGTACCCAAGGGGCGCTCTGAGCTGCAGCGCATGGTCGATATTGATGCAACACCGATCAAGGTTGGTAATGTAGTCTATGTTGTCAGTTATCAGGGGCGGGTGGCGGCGCTGGATATTGCCACTGGTCGAGTGATCTGGATTCGTGAGTTCTCCTCATTCGGCGGTATGGCGGCAGATAGCGAAAGCCTCTATGTGAGTGATGCGGAAGGCCATGTCAGTGCAATTAATCAAGCCACCGGCGCGACCCTCTGGACACAACGCAAGCTTGCCGGGCTTGAATTGACGCGCCCACTCATCAGCAAGGGGGTATTAATTGTTGCCGCCGATGACGGTTATCTCTATTGGCTGGCAACAGACAGTGGTGAGCTGCTTTCACGCAGCGCAGTGAAAGAGATTGCTGCCCGCCTTCAGGGTATGGAGTGGGATCTCTGGGATGACTATGATCGTTCCGCACTGCCTGATTTTTACGATGAAGATATTGGTATCAATGTCGCGCCCCAGCAGTTAAATGATGGCTCGCTGCTGGTGTTAGATAACCTGGGTTATCTGACCCGTTTCAGCCACTAATCGAGTTTATCTTATGTTACCTGTTGTTGCCCTGGTTGGTCGTCCTAATGTGGGAAAATCCACACTGTTCAATTGTTTGACAAAAAGTCGAGATGCGCTGGTGGCTGATCAGCCGGGGCTGACCCGCGATCGACACTACGGTTACGGCAAGGTTGGCCCCTGCCCTTACATCGTGGTCGATACCGGTGGCTTGACCAGTGATAGTGAGGGGATCGAAACCGAAATGGCTGGCCAGTCGATGGCGGCGATTGAGGAGGCGGACATCATCTTTTTTCTGCTGGATGCCCGGGCCGGTTTGATTCCCGGCGATAAGCATATCGCCCAGCATCTTCGGGCCACTGGCAAGCCAGTCTACATTGTAGTGAATAAGGTTGACGGCCTCGACCTTGACGTGGCGCTGAGTGATTTTTACTCATTAGGGTTTGGTGATCATTTTGCTATCGCCGCATCCCATCGTCGTGGGGTGCGGTCGATGATGGATAAGGTGATGCCAGAAGCGCCGGAACAGTCGCTTGAATTGCCCGATAGCGGCATCAGTATCGCCATTGTGGGTCGTCCTAATGTGGGCAAGTCAACACTGGTTAACTGTATTCTGGGTGAAGAGCGGGTGGTGGTCTACGACATGCCCGGCACCACCCGGGATGCGATCAAAATTCCTTTCGAGCGCCACGGAAAAAAATATACGCTGATTGATACCGCCGGTATTCGTCGCAAAAAGAAAGTCTCCGATATGGTGGAGAAATTCAGCATCATCAAAACCTTGCAGGCGATTGACGAGTGTCAGGTGGCGCTGCTGGTGATTGATGCCCATTCCGGTGTTACCGATCAGGATGCCAACCTACTGGGTAATATTATCGACAGTGGTCGTGCGATTGTGATTGCAGTCAATAAGTGGGACGGCATTTCCCAGGATGAACGGGAAAAAATAAAGGCAGATTTAGAGCGTAAACTGACGTTTATTAATTATGCTAAGTTTCACTTCATCTCCGCACTACACGGCAGCGGGGTAGGTGACCTGTATGCATCGGTAGAGAAGGCCTACGCCTCGGCACTGGTGGATCTCTCCACTCCGCGCCTGACCCGACTGCTGGAACAGGCGGTGCAGGCCCATCAGCCCCCCGTCGTGCGGGCACACCGAATTAAACTACGTTACGCACACCAGGGAGGCAAAAACCCACCGATTATTGTGATTCATGGCAATCAAACCGGTGCCATTCCTGGCGCATACAAACGCTACTTATCAAACTTTTTTCGTAAAGCGACCAAGATTGAGGGGACACCGATTCATCTGGAGTTCAAATCAACCAGTAACCCTTATCAGCCCACTAAAAAGAAAACCCTGACCAAGCGCCAAACCGATAAGATCGAAGCAGAGAAGAAAAAACGTGAACGGCAAAAGAGTGCACCGAAGAAAAAAGGGCTGCGTAAGTAGCCGCTGTGGTGAGTGATGAGCTAAAGATGATGAGTGCTTGGCTCCACTCATTTTTATCACCTGAGCCGATCAGTGAGTATGAGCTGATCGCTCAGCTTAAAGAGCAAGGTTTTTTCGCTTTTCTACCCCCCCCGCCAACGCCTACCCATGCGCTGTTTTGTGCCCACTTTTTACTGTTTCATGTGCTCTATACTGTGCGGGATCAGCTTCGGCTGGCACAGTCGGCAGAGCTTCGTATCTCACCATTGGCAATCCAGTTGCACCCTTATCAGTCGGAGGTATCAGCGCTTTGCAAGGTCGACCCGCTGCGTGACTATTATCTGGATTTAGATAACCTGCACTCAACCGGTGAGGCGGAAGTGGATGCATTGATTAACGCCTTCTGGAAAAAATTTGCCCAACCAGAACAAGATGATCCGGCACGGGTATTGGCGCTGGCGCAGCTTGGGCTTAAGGCACCGGTGACCAATGAGCAGATTCGTCGCCGTTATAAAGAACGGGTGATGCAGCACCACCCGGATCGGGGTGGGGATGAGCAGCAGCTACAAGCGCTTAATCACGCGATGGCGGTGTTAAAAGCTAATGTTTAGCGCTTCTGTTTTTTTTACGCCACAACCAGGGTGGGGTGGGCTGGCTGTTTTGCCAAAGCCCGCGTCGCTCTCTTTTGGCGTGCTCCTCTTTTTTGATTAGCTCACTGGGTGGGTTGTAGCGGCGATAGGCCCAGGCAAAGCCTTGTTCAACCAGCAGGTCGGCGACGCTGCGTTGCTGCCGGGTAACATTGGCAATGGTGCGTTGATATGAATCTTGCTCCAAAGGCTCAATGCTTACCTCCTGATTTTTTAACAAACGTTCAAGATAACGTTTTGCCTCTGCGCCATAGGGTTGACCTTTTTCCGGTGCATCGATGCCAAAAATACGTATCTGTTGAGGGCCTGTTACGGTGGATACCACAATAGAGTCGCCATCCCAGACTTGAATCACCATGGCCTTGTAGGGTTCAGCATCAACGGTTTGAAGCGTGCTGGTAATGAGCAGGAGGGTTATGAGGTAGCGCATTCCGTGATGATAGGTGATGGGAGGCGTATATCAAGGGAATTCGTCACGACTCAGCGTATTCATCTTTTGCCTCAACTCTTGGTTATTTTCGTACTCAATCGGTCACATATACCCATATGCTCCCTCTTTCCGTGCAAAAATGCCTCGATTTGAGGCAAAATCTAAACACGCTGAATAGTTGCGGGAATTTCAGACTTATTCAGAGTTACCAGGAGAGAGGCACAAAAAAACCGCGCACTTTACAGTTTGCGGTTTGATTGGATAAAGCGTCAAATCTTTATCTGTGTAAGTGGCGGAGCGGACGGGACTCGAACCCGCGACCCCCGGCGTGACAGGCCGGTATTCTAACCAACTGAACTACCGCTCCACTAGGTCTTTTTCATCAAAATTAGCTTGTTCGCCTCAATTGATGGAGCGCATTATGGCGAAGTAAGTTGGTGATTACAAGTGTTTTTTGGGGCAATTTTTAGAGGCGCCCGTTATTCCAGTGAAAACCATAATCCAATCGCCTTTTTTCAGGGCATCACCCTTTGATGGTTTGCTTCTGTTTCGGGGTGGGCTGTCCTATAATCGCTCTTTTACTTTTTAGTGTATGCAATGAAGCCAGATGCCATTTACGCCTCGCCGTTAGATGAAATTGTCGATTTTCAATTTGATGATAAGGTCGCCTCGGTATTTCCGGACATGATTAAACGTTCAGTGCCCGGTTACAGCACGGTGATCGCCACCACCGGGGTCTTGGCTAAACGTTATTTCAGTCGCGATAGTCGCATTTATGATTTGGGCTGTTCTCTGGGTGCTGCCACATTAACCATGCGCAAAGCGTTACAGGGAGAGCAGGGGGAAATTATTGCGGTGGATAACTCCGCCTCAATGATCGAACGGGCCAAGGCATTGGTTGCCCAGGATTCAGCAGATTTCCCGCTCCATTTTCAGCGGGCCGATATTTGTGATATTGAAATCAAAAATGCTTCGATGGTGGTGCTCAACTATACCCTTCAGTTTATTCCGCCAGCACAGCGCCAGGGGTTGATCGATACTATTTTTCAGGGGTTGCGACCGGGCGGTATTTTAGTCTTATCTGAAAAAATTGCTTTTGACGATGCCCATAAACAGTCGTTGTTTATTGATCTGCATCACAGCTTTAAAAAGGCCAACGGCTACAGCGAGTTGGAGATAAGCCAGAAGCGTCAGGCGATCGATAATGTACTGACTCCTGAAACCATTCCTCAGCATCGACAGCGCTTGATTCAGGCGGGGTTTTCCAGTGCCGATGTTTGGTTTCAATGTTTTAACTTTGCCTCATTGCTGGCTGTTAAATGATTGATTATAAGGATTTCTTCGCTTCGATAGAGGGTACTGCTCTGGCACCGTGGTGTGACAGTTTGCCGCCACTATTTGAACAAGGGCTTTCAGCGACACGGCACGGTGATCTACCACGCTGGCAGGCAGTGCTGGATTCACTGCCTGATGTGAAAAGCGATGATGTGGACATTAAAAGCGGTGTGCGAATCGGCAGGGCGGATGATTTAAGTGATGAGCAGCGGGAAGCGCTGGTCAGTGGGCTGCGTCAACTTCACCCTTGGCGCAAAGGGCCATTCGATCTGTTTGGAATTCATCTGGATACCGAGTGGCGCTCAGATTGGAAATGGCAGCGTGTTGTTCCTCATATCTCACCGCTGGCTGGGCGTTGTGTGCTGGATGTGGGGTGTGGCAGCGGCTATCACTGCTGGCGTATGGCAGGCGAAGGGGCCGAACGGGTTGTGGGTATCGATCCCAGTCCGCTGTTTGTGATGCAATTCCGCGCCATCAGGCAGTTGATGGCAGCACCGCCGGTGGTCGAGGTGTTGCCGCTGCGCCTGGAGGCGCTTCCAGAGTTTATTCCCGTATTTGATACGGTCTTTTCGATGGGGGTGCTCTATCATCGTCGCTCGCCGCTTGATCATCTGCAAGAGCTGCGTCGTTGTCTGAAACCGGGGGGGGAACTGGTGCTTGAGACCTTGGTTATTGACGGCGCGCTGGGTGAGGTGCTGATGCCGGAAGGGCGATATGCCAAGATGGGCAATGTCTGGTTTATTCCGTCACCGGAGACGCTGGCGCTGTGGCTGCGCCGGGTTGGCTTTAAGTCAGTTAAGATGGTTGATCTGGGTCAAACCTCGTTGGATGAGCAGCGCAGCACCGAGTGGATGACCTTTGAGTCACTGGCTGACTTTCTTGATCCGAAAGATCGCTCTCTTACCATCGAGGGATACCCGGCCCCAAAGCGGGTGGTAATGGTGGCACAAAACCCACCCCCGTAGGAGCTATCTTTAGATGGCGGAATGGAAGGTTTGAAATAACTATTCAACCTGAGCCTCTTGCAAAACTCTCAGCGATGAACAATCTGAGTTTGTCATTTTTACTTAGAAATGCGTAAAAACCCCAAAACTCGCCAGATGTTACTTAAGGCGGATCCATTTAGCCCCCTTTCGCTATTGAAATAGAAATT